>DASWJX010000294.1:0-4600 GCA_036396915.1 Geopsychrobacteraceae bacterium
CGGTCATCCACCAGCCCGGCATTCCGCAGGTAGGCCAGATGGCGCGAGACGGTCGACTGGGGAAGGTCGAGAATGGCCATGAGATCACAAACGCAGAGTTCTCCCGCCTGCAGCAGCGCCAGAATGCGCAACCGGGTTTCATCGGAAAGAGCCTTGAACAATCGAGTCGTTGTTTTCATGGAGACAAACATATCCGCATAGGCGGATGATGGCAACCCGAAAAGCAGGGGCGAAAAATCTTTCGCCCCTGCGGATAAAAGCCCGGCATTACGGATTGACCGCACCCATCATCATGCTTGATCCGCGCCACCTTCCCGGCACGCTCAGACCCCCGCCCTGCCTGCCTGGCAGGGGCGCGGCTGCGACTGACCATTACACCCGAAAGATATCCGACTTTTTTTGTCATGTTTACTGAAAACGGTTCGGGAGCGATGTATAGTTGAATTATCGTGGATGTGCAAAAAACCTTGAAATAAGATGGCTGCAAAGCTGAAAACCGCCGGGGAGGGAGAAAGATGGGGATCTCATGGCAGATATCTATCATTTACGGTGCCGACGGTGCGGTACTTCATCGGCCACGCAGCAGGGTGCTTACTGCCAGCCGTGCAACCTCTACCTCTGCTACAAGGCGTTGCCGATCCTGCTCGGCATGCTGATGACCGGGCAGGCCGGCCCGCTTCTGCAACCGGCCCTGCAACCGGCCAGGTCCGGCTGTATCAGAACCCGGAAGGCCTATACGCACTCCAGATTCATCCTTGACTGATGGCGTCGCTATAAATCCGCCCTGCGGCCGCTGCGCAGCGGTTCGTTTTCAGTAGCCCAGCGCCGTCGCCGCACCGAGCAGATGTACGTCAATTTTTTCGCCGGCTTCGTAGCGCTCGCGGTCTGCGGCCAGCAGGGCGATCCCCTGTGCGCAGACCATGGTCCGCAGAATGCCGGTGTTCTGATCCCCGGAGCTGGCGATCTGCAGCTCGCCCTGCGCGTCCAACGCCACCGCAACCCGCATCAGTTGCAAGCGGCCGGCCTTCTTGCTGACCGCTTCCTGCAGCCGCGCCCGAAACAGCGGCTTGAGGACGGTGCGGTGGCCCATCATCTTCAGCAGCAGCGGGCGCACGAACTCCTCGAAGGTCATCATGCTCGAAACCGGGTTGCCCGGCAGGGAAAAGACCGGAATCTTGCCCTTCAGGCCGAAGGCGGTCGGCTTGCCCGGTTTGATATTGATCTTCCAGAACTGCTGCACGACCCCCAGCTCATCGAGTACCTCCCGCACCAGATCGCGGTCGCCCGCCGAGACCCCGGCCGAGGTGATCAGCACATCGGCCTGCAGCCCGTCACTCAATTTTTCCCGCAGACTCTCCCGGTTGTCGCGGGCGATGCCGAGCAGCCGCGGCACGCCGCCGATCTCGCGCACCGCCGCCGCCAGCGCCCAGGAGTTGCTGTCGACGATGCTTTCCGCGCCGCCCGGCTCGTCCAGCTCGCGCAGCTCGTCGCCGGTGGAGAGGATCGCCACCTGAACCCGCCGCCGCACCGGCACCAGCGCCATGCCGAGCGAGGCGAGCAGACTGATCTCGGAGGGGCGCAGGACCGTGCCGGCCTCGATCACCCGGTCACCGGGTCGGACGTCCTCCCCCTGCCGGCGGATGTGGGCGCCCTTCTGCACCGGCCCGAGCAGGGTCACCTGCCGCGGCGCCTCCTCGGTCTCCTCGAAGGGCACCACGGCGTCGGCCCCGGGGGGCAGCGGCGCGCCGGTCATGATCTTGACCGCGGTTCCCGCTGCGACCCGACAGTTCATCTCCCCGCCGGCCGGCAGATAGCCGGCCAGCGGCAGCACCGCCCCGGCGCTGCAATCTTCCGCCCGCACCGCATAACCGTCCATCGCCGAATTGTCGAATGCCGGCAGCGGCTGCCGGGCGATTATCTCTTCGGCAACCGCCCGTCCGGCGGCGTCGAGCAGCAATACTTTTTCCACGGCCAGCGGCTCGACGGCCGACAGAATCCGTTCGCGCGCCTGATAATAAGAAATGGGCATGATCTGCTCCTTGCTTGAGATGTCTCTTTCAACGTTGCTGAACCAGGTTCAGTCCCAGATTGACCAGCAGCGCCACCCCCAACAGCACCAGGCCCAGGGCCAGGCCGAAGGCGAATTCTCCCTTGCTGGTCTCCAGGGCGATGGCGGTGGTCATGGTCCGGGTGGTACCGCGAATGTTGCCGCCGAGCATCATCGCCACCCCGACCTCGGCGATCACCCGGCCGAAACCGGCGATCAGCGCCGCCATCACGCCGAAGCGGATTTCCCGCAACAGTTGGCGCGCCGCCTGCCGCCGCGAAGCGCCGAGCGTCAGGGCGGTGTTGATAATGCGCGGGTCGGCCCCGGTCACGGCCGCCAGCACCAGGTTGGCGACAATCGGCGTCGCCACCACCACCTGTCCGGCGATCATCGCCAGCGGGGTGAACAGCAGGCCGAGCGGGCCGAGCGGACCCTGGCGACTGAACAGGCCGAACAGCACCAGGCCGACCACCACCGTCGGCAGCGCCATCAGCGTGTTGAGCAGGGTGATCAGCAGCCGACGCCCGCGAAAGCGGCCGATTCCCAGCCACAACCCGGCCGGGACGCCGAGCAGCGCCGCCAGGCCGATGGCGCAACTGGAGGTATACAGGGAGGCCCAGACGGTCATCCGGATCTCCCGGTCGAAGCCGATGATCAGCTCGACGGCGGTCAGCAGTGAATCGGTCAGATAGTCCATGCGGTCCCTTGTTCCGACACGGCAAAGAGCCGCTCGACGGCCGGCGCCGGCAGACCGGTCAGCAGAACGGCAATGCCCGGTGCTTGCATCTTTTTCGTGTCTTCCTTCTCGCTAGCGGGGGACCTGCCGCAGCGCTTGGCAGTCCATCTCCCCTAATGAAAAAAAGCTCCTTCCAAAAAGGAAGAAGCCCTGAGCGCCGCCGGCGGCAGACCAGCTGCACCGCGCGGCGGCATACAGGATCCCCTTTCCAAACGGGAGGCCCGGCCGTTTCCAGCCGCACCCATCGACCGACCGCCATAAGGGCATTCCCTCTTAGGCAGGACGGTTCGGAGAGCCATCATATTGGTTTTTTTTAGTTGCTGCCGCGTTTCTGCCGCGCCGGCAGGTTCAGTGCCTGGTTGTCGACAACGGTGCCGCGCAGTCGGAAATAGTCCTGCGGGGTGTTGATATTCTGGAAACTTTTTTCTTCCGGGTCAAGCTCTTTCAGCTCGTCGCTGGAAATTTCCACCATTTTCACCCGGTCGAAGAAGCGCATGATCCGCTTGTGCCCGGCATCCAGAACCTGCTCCATGGCGGGCAGGCAGCCCTTGCCGTACAGGGCGTGCAGCGGTTCGTGCCCGCTGCTGCTGTGCGGAATCACCAGGTCGCCGTGCGCGGCCCGCGCACAGATATGCCGCACCACCCGGGCGGAGATAAACGGCATGTCGCAGCCGACCACAAACACCTGCTCGCTTGTCGCGTGCGCCAGCCCGGAATGAATACCGGCCAGGGCGCCCCGGGCCGCATAGAGATCGGGCACCTTGCGGCAAGCGAGGTCGGAGAACAGCTCCGGCGCGTTGGTGACGATGATCACCTCATCGAACAGGGACGCCATCCGGGCATAAACATGATCGATGAAGCGGGCGCCCCGGATCGGCAACAGCGCCTTGTCGCTGCCCATGCGCCGGCTGGCGCCGCCGGCGAGAATCACGCCGCTGACGCCGGGGATCCGTCCCGTCTCACCCGTGATCTGCAGCTGCCGCGGGTGGCTGTAGATTTCCAGCCCGCGGCCGCGCAGATAGCCGACCAGGGTGATGCCGGCCTGCTCGCAGAGTTCGATGGCCCGGTCGGTGGGCGAGGTGCGCGAGGCGATCAGGCCGATGCCGAGCCGGGCCGCCTTGGCGACCATCTCGGTGGAAATCCGCCCCGAGCTGACCAGCATCTTGTCGCTCAGATCGATGTTGCCAAACAGCGCTTCTCCGGCCAGCCGATCGAGGGTATTGTGACGGCCGATATCCTCGGCGCAGAGCAGCAGGCCGCTCCCGTCGCCGATCGCCGCCGAGTGAATCCCGCCGTGGCTGCGGTACTGCTCGGTCCGCTGATTGAGCTCTTCCATCAGCCGGAACAGCTCGGCGCTGCGGTAGCTGCGCCGGCGCCGGCGGGTTTCGGCAAGCAGCTTGCGCGGCAGGTTGTAAACAATGCCGGTCCCGCAGCCGGAGGTCAGGGTCGGCTGCAGCCGGGCGGGCAGCTCGCCGCGAATGCGCAGCTCGGCCAGACCGAAATCATGGCAGACGCCCAGCGCCAGAATGTCGTCGAGCGTTTCGATAAACCCCTGCAGGCGGAAAAACCCGGCCAGCAGAAAATTGAGCTGATGCGGCGAACAGACCAGGGTCGCCAGCTCACGACCGTTGACCCGCAGCCGCAGGGGATATTCCGCGACCACCCGCCGCTCGGCCCGCTCGCTGCGACCCTGCACCACCCGGACGATTTTTTGCGTCGTTGCTTCCATCTGTTGCGTCCTCGGCTTCCAGGCCTGCGGAGCATGGCGCACCGCAGGCCTTTGCGAAAGCATCAGTTTAACGAGATTAGCCCCTCTT
>DASWJX010000295.1:0-7112 GCA_036396915.1 Geopsychrobacteraceae bacterium
TGGTCTCCTGCAGGCCAATGATGTCGGGCCGGTGACTGTCGATCAGCGCCTGCAGTTGATGCAGCCGGGCGCGCAGCCCGTTGACGTTAAAGGAGACGATTTTCATGTTTTTTCTCCGAAAAAAGAATTCAGGAACCAGGATTCAGGAACCAGGATTACAGTCATAGTCTAACTTTTGTGGTTAACACAAGGTCCTGACTCCTGATACCTGAAGCCTGAGTCCTGATGTTTATCGACACAAAAACGCCTGGATCTCGTCGATGAACTCCGCGCCGTATTTCTCCAGCTTGTGCTCCCCCACCCCGTTGATTTCGAGCAGCGCGGCCTCGTCGGTCGGCAGCAGCGCCGCCATTTCGGCCAGGCTGGCGTCGCCGAAGACCACGAACGGCGGCACCCCGTCCCGGTCGGCGATCTTCTTGCGGCGGGCGCGCAGCAGCTGAAACAGCTCTTCGTCGTAGTCGAGGCCGACGATCTGCCGGCGCGGTTTCTTGCCGGCGGCGGCCGGCTTGAGCCGCGGCCGGGCCAGGGTCAGCCGGCTCTCGCCGCGCAGCAGCGGCCGGGCCGCCGCGGTCAGCTGCAACACCGAATAATTGGCGACATCCTGCTCCAGGTAGCCGAGATGGATCAGCTGGCGCAGCAGATGGCTCCACTGCTCCTGGCTCTGCCCCTTGCCGATGCCGTAGGTCGAAAGCTTGTCGTGGCGCAGGTCGAGCAGGCGCTGGGTTTTCGCCCCGCGCAGCACGTCGATGACATGGCCGATGCCGAAGCGCTGGCCGACCCGATAAACGCAGGAGAGGGCCTTGCGCGCCTCTTCGGTGGCATCGAAGGTTTCCGGCGGATTGAGGCAGATATCGCAGTTGCCGCAGTCCTCTTCCAGCCGCTCGCCGAAGTAGCCGAGCAGCACCCGGCGGCGGCAGGCGGTGGCTTCGGCGAAACCGACCATGGCGTTGAGCTTGTGGATTTCGATCCGGTTCTGCTCCGGATTGCCGCCCTTTTCGATCAGACCGCGCGAGATGGCGATATCGCCGTAGCCGAACAGCAGCAGCGCCTCGGCGGGCAGTCCGTCGCGCCCGGCCCGGCCGGTCTCCTGGTAATAGCTTTCGATATTTTTCGGCAGGTCGTAGTGGACGACAAAGCGGACGTTGGACTTGTCGATGCCCATGCCGAAGGCGACCGTCGCCACCACCACCTGCAGGTCGTCACGCAGAAACGCATCCTGCACCCGCCGGCGCTCTTCCGCCGGCAGCCCGGCATGGTAGGCCGCGGCCCGCAGCCCGTCCCGACTCAGCTTGTGGGCGACCTCCTCGACCCGCTTGCGGCTCAAACAGTAGACGATGCCGGCCTCGTCGCGGCGCTTGTCGAGAAACCCCTGCAGCTGCAGAAACGGTTTCTGCTTGTCCATCACCGTATAGCGGATGTTCGGCCGGTCGAAGCCGGCGACAACGCAGCGGGCCTGCTGCAGGCCGAGCCGCTGCTGGATGTCCTGCCGGGTCTGCTTTTCTGCGGTCGCGGTCAGGGCGATGATCGGCACCCCGGGGAAAAATTCCCGCAAACGGCCCAGCCGGACGTATTCCGGACGGAAATCATGCCCCCACTGGGAGATGCAGTGGGCCTCGTCGACGGCAAACAGGGCCAGCGGCAGCGGCTTCAACCGTTCGAGAAAGCTCTCGCTGAGCAGCCGCTCGGGGGCGACATAGAGCAGGTCCAGCTCCTCGCCGTGCAGTTGGGCCAGCACCTGCCTGGACTGTTCGGCATTGAGCGACGAATTGTAGCAGGCGGCCCGCACCCCGTTGGCGCGCAAGGCATCGACCTGGTCCTTCATCAGCGAGATCAGCGGCGAAACCACGATCGCCACCCCCGGCCGATGCAGCGCCGGGACCTGGTAGCAGAGCGACTTGCCGCCGCCGGTGGGCATCAGCACGAAGGCGTCTTCGCCGTTGATCAGGCCTTCGATGATCTCCTGCTGGTGGGGGCGATAGCTGCTGTAGCCGAAGGTCTGTTGCAGGGTCTGGTGGATGTTGGCTGTCATCTGTTTTGTTTTCCATGTCGATTTTAGGATCAGGACCGGCGGGTCCCGGCCCGCCAGCCGGCGTCATTTTCTTTGTCAGGCCACAAAGAAAACGAAGCAAAAGAAATGGCCTTTTCATTGCTTTCGCCTGGTGTCTGAGCATTGTGGCGCCAGCTGTGGTCAGATGAACCTGAAACGGAGTGCGTCGCTGTGGCAGCTAAGAGCAAAAGGCCCCGGCTCGCAGGCTCACACGGGTTAAACGGTGCCGACATTTTTTCATAGTCTATGCCGGCAAAGGGATCAAACAGGGTGAAGCTTAAACTGTGTGATCTATGCAGTCTTGTTCCATTGCACCCATGGAAGAAGCGTTTAACCCATTCAAGCAACTTGTTGCTTGTTGGGGCAGTTCAGCTTTCATTTCCATCAGCGGATGACAGGTTATTGTGTTTATCAGACCAACCCTGTTTCTGACGAAGTTCCAATACCTCGCGACAGAAATAAAAAAAGCGCTTTTCTGCTTACTCTTTTGTCGCTTAACAAAAGAGTAAGGCGTCCGGCGGGACGCGACCCGCCGACTTGCTACCAAAACGTAATCTGCAGCCCCGGAAATAACCCGATCAACATAGCACAAAACGGGTTAAATCTAACTGGCTTCTCCCACCAGCGACACCCGCGCCAACCACAACCCGCCCAGCACCAACAATCCGGCGCAGACAAACAGCACGCTCAAGCCGAGCCATTCCCCCACCAGTCCGAGAATCAGCGAACCGGTGAAGATGCCGCCGTCGATGCCGCCGGTAAAAATGCCGGTAATCTTGCCCCGCACCGCGTACGGTTCGTTGCGAATGGCCATGGAGTTGAGGGTCGGGAAAATCAGCCCGTGTCCGGTGCCGAACAGCAACCCGGCGACCACCAGCAGAACATTGCCGGTGACCAGCGGCAGCAACAGCAGCCCGGCAACGGCCAGCCCCAGCCCCCAGGGAAGGATCTGCGCTTCGCCGACCCGGTCCGCCAGCCGTCCGGCAAAAACCCGCACCGACACCGCCGCGCCGGAATAGGTCAGGTAGTAGAGGGAGATATAGTGAAGATTGCGTTCCTCCGCCAGCGGCGCGACGAAATTGGCGGTGGCCGCCAGACCGAAACCGAAAACCATCGACAGCCCGCCGACGATCAGAAATTTGCGCTGTTTGAGCAGGGCGAAAAAGGAGGGGGCGGCGGCCACCAGGTGCTGGTCGGGGTGCTCCGCCACCTTGAGCGGCAGATGCAGCAGCAGGCCCGCTGCCGCCAGCGCGGCGGCGGTCAGAAAAAACGCCGCGAAGCCGAACTGTTTCATGACCGGTTCCGCCAGGGCCGGGCCGATCGCCATGCCGACCAGTCCCGAGACGCCGAACATGCCGATCCCCTCGTTGAGCCGCCCTTCCGGGATGATATCGGCGATAAAGGTGAAGACCGCGGTGAAACAGATGGCCAGGCCGATGCCGTGAACGATCCGCAGCAGCAGCAGCGACAGATAAAAGCCGGCCAGCGGCCCGACCAGAAACAGGTACAGCAGCGGCAGCAGGGTCATGATGACGCTGCCGATGGTAAAACTGCGCTTGCGGCCGAGCCGGTCGATCATCTCCGCGACCCAGGGGCGACAGACCGCCGACGCCAGCGCGAAAATCCCCATGATGATGCCGATTTCCCGCTCGCCGCCGCCGCGCTCGGCGATAAACAGCGGGAAGAGAAAAAACGCCGTAAAACTGGCGACCATGCACAGGTTGGCCAGAAACAGCGCGATAAACGCCGGGGTATACAGTGATGGTCGGTTCATGAGGTCAGTACGATGCCCTGCAGGGTTAATTGTGCCACGACCAGATAGCGCAGCCCCTTGCCGCTGATGACCAGCAGGCTGAACCGGCCGAAGTGAATTTTCAGCACGCCGCCGACCAGACAGAGGGGATCGCCGACGATCGGCAGCCAGGAGAAGAACAGGGTCCAGCTGCCGTAGCGTTGCAACAGCGCCGTGACGCGCGCCTGTCGCTCGGGACCGATCCGCAACAGGCCGCGAATCAGCCAATCGCTGCCGAGCCGGCCGATCAGGTAGCTGCCGGCGGCGCCCAGGCTGTTGCCGGCGGTCGCCACCAGCACCGCCAGCGCGGCATCCTCGCCCTGCAGCAGCAAGGCGACCAGCAGCCACTCGGAGCCGAGCGGAATCAGGGTCGAGGCGCACAGGCTCAGCAGAAACAGTGAGACAAGGCCGTAGTCGGTGAGCAGTTCGGGCATGGTCGGTCATCATAGCAGAGCCGCCGGCACGACAGAAGCGAATAACCGCGAAACAGCGCCGCAAAAACCTTGTCCCGCGCAGCGGCACAGTGTAAATTGAAAAGTTCAGTTCACCCGCTTGGCCCGTCAGGAGCAGAATCGAAACCATGGTCGCCGCCGGCTTTTTTGCAAAAACCCGATCGTTGCTGGAGATGATCAAGTTCTCCCATACCATCTTCGCCTTCCCCTTTGCCCTGATGGGCGTGGTTCTGGCGGCCCTGGCCAACCGGTCGCTGCCGGGAGTCGGCCAGATTTTCTGGATCTGTCTCGCCATGGTCGGCGCCCGCAGCGGTGCCATGGGCCTCAACCGGCTGATCGATGCCCGCATCGATGCCGAAAACCCGCGCACCGCCGAACGGCACATCCCGGCCGGAAAGATCAGCGTCCGGGAAGCCTGGCTGTTCATCCTCGTCTCGCTGGCGGTCTTCCTGCTGGCCGCCTGGATGCTCAATCCGCTCTGCTTCAAGCTGGCGCCGGTCGCCATCGGCCTGTTCGTCCTCTACGCCTACTGCAAACGCTTTACCGCCATGGCCCATCTGGTGCTGGGCATCTGCCTGGCCGCGGCACCGATCGGCGCCTGGATCGCCCTGCGCGGCGAACTGGCCCTGCCGGTGGTCTTCCTCGGCCTGGCGGTGCTGTTCTGGGTGGCCGGGTTCGACATCTTCTATGCGCTGCAGGACCTTGACTACGATCAGGACCAGGGGCTGCATTCCATCCCGTCGAAGCTCGGCGCCGGCGGCGCGCTCAGACTGGCGAGAATCTTCCACTGCCTGATGCTGTTCTTTCTGCTGCTGGTGCTGCCCGGCAGCGGACTCGGCTGGATCTACCTGGCCGGGGTTGCGGTCGTCGCCGGCATGCTTTATTACGAACACCGCCTGGTCAGGGCGGACGATCTGTCGCGGCTGGACGCGGCATTTTTCAACATGAACGGCTACATCAGCGTGACGATCTTTGCCTTTACCCTGATCGATGCCATAAGCTGAAGGCGTCGGCCAAACCACCAGAGCGGGAGCTATGAAACATTTCGTTGTCGGCATCACCGGAGCTTCCGGTTCCATCTACGGCCTGCGGCTGATCGAAGAACTGCTGAAAAACGGCCAGCGGGTCAGTGTCCTGCTGAGCAACGCCGGTCGCCAGGTGCTGGCCTACGAAACCGGACTGCAGCTGGCGCAGGACCCGGCCGACTGCCTGCGGCAGCTGCGCCGGCATTTCGCCGCCGCGGAAGAACTTCAGCACTACGCCGACAACGATTTCTTCGCTCCGCTGGCCAGCGGTTCCAGCGCGGCGGATGCCGTGATCATCTGCCCCTGCTCGATGGGCACGGCGGGGCGGATCGCCGCCGGGCTGTCGGACAGTCTGCTGGAACGGGTGGCCGACGTCGCCCTCAAAGAGCAGAAGCAGCTGCTGCTGGTGCCGCGGGAAACCCCGTTCAACCGGATCCACCTGGAAAACCTGCTGCGGCTCTGCAAAGCGGGCGCGCAGATCCTGCCGGCCATGCCGGCCTTTTACCAGCAGCCGCAAACGGTGGCGGAGCTGGTCGATTTCGTGGTCGGCAAGACGCTGGACAATCTGGGAATCGCGCATCAGCTGTTTCAGCGCTGGGGTGATGACGCATAACCGGCAAAACGCACGCTGCACTGCAAGGGAAGGTGGCCTGATGACAGACCTGTTGACAAACATCCGTGGCAAAATCGAAACCGGCAGCCGGATCAGCGACGCCGAAGCGCTGGCCCTGTTCGAGACCGACGACCTGCTCGGCATCGGCGAACTGGCGGCCCTGGCCAATCGCAACAGAAACGGCGACAAGGTCTTCTTCAACGTCAACCGCCACATCAACTACACCAACATCTGCGTCAACCGCTGCGCCTTCTGCGCCTTTTCCAGGGAGCAGGGGGAGACCGGCGGCTACACCCTGACCCTGCAGGAGATCCGCCAACGGGCGCGGGAAGCGGCCGATGCCGGAGCCACCGAGATTCACATGGTCGGCGGACTGCATCCCGAGCTGCCCTTCGCGTTCTACCTGGAGATGTTGGAGGCGATCAAGCAGGATCGGCCGCGGCTGCATATCAAGGCCTTCACCGCGGTGGAGATCGATTATTTTTCCGAGGTCGCCGAACTGAGCATCGAGCGGGTCGTCGAACGCCTCAAGCAGGCCGGCCTCGACTCGCTGCCCGGCGGCGGCGCGGAAATCCTCGGCCAGCAGGTCCGCGATCAGCTCTGTGCGGAAAAGATTTCCGGCGAGCGCTGGCTGGAAGTCACCGAGCTGGTGCATAACGCCGGACTCAGGAGCAACGCCACCATGCTGTTCGGCCATGTCGAGCAGGCCGCCGACCGGGTCGATCACCTGCGCCGCCTGCGCGAGCTGCAGGACCGCACCGGCGGCTTCCAGACCTTCATCCCGCTGGCCTTCCAGCCGGACAATACCCGCATCAGCAAAGCCTGTGGGGTCGGCGGGGTCGACGTTCTGAAGACCCTGGCCATCAGCCGCATCTACCTCGACAACTTCCGGCACGTCAAGGCCTACTGGGTGATGCTCGGCCTGAAAATCGCCCAGGTCGCCCTGGCCTTCGGCGTCAATGATCTCGACGGCACCGTGATCGAGGAGCAGATCGGCCACGACGCCGGCGCCGACTCGCCGCAGGCCCTGAGCAAGGAACGGCTCATCGAGATGATCCGCAAGGCGGGGCGGATTCCGGTGGAGCGGGACACGCTGTATAACGAATTACGCACCTATTGAGCGTTTATGATTGAAAAAATCGTCAAAAAAATAGAATCCGGCAGACCGCTGACCCGCAAGGAC
>DASWJX010000296.1:0-2153 GCA_036396915.1 Geopsychrobacteraceae bacterium
ACCGCCCCCGCCCAAAGGGCAACAAGCGGCTCATCGATCTATACTGAAATCCTCCCAAAAACCAAAATCCGACCCTCCCGGATCCCACAGAAAACAATGCCCAAAGCTACCGGCAGGAGGGTCGGAAGTCAACGCAGAAGCCGAGAGGACGCAGATGCCAGGCTTCATCCGGCAACACAGGCCTGGAACAATCCACGGGCCGGCTTTTCGGCGCGCTCCGCCAACCCGCCGGCGACCGCCGCCGCGTTCTGTTTCCCCACGACCTGACGTCACCGATTTTTCGGCTCCAAGTTGCAAAGCGGTCGCTTTGCTATAGAGTTGAAAAACAAAACTCGGGGACCTTCAAGTGCGCTTCGCTCCCCTCCCCGTTGAGGAGTCCACCAAACGAAGGAATGTTCACCATGGCAGACAATCTGACCCGGAAAATTCTGGCGGCCCATCTCGTCGAAGGGCAGCTGTCCCCCGGCCGCGAAATCGGCATTCGCATCGACCACACGCTGCTGCAGGATGCCACCGGCACCATGGCGATGCTGGAGTTCGAGGCGCTTGGCCTGGATCGGGTGACAGTCGAACTGGCGGCCCAGTACGTCGACCACAACCTGCTGCAGACCGATTTCAAGAACGCCGACGATCATCGCTACCTGCAAACCGCCTGTGCCCGCTACGGCATCCATTTCAGCCGGCCGGGCAACGGCATCTCCCACCAGGTGCATATGGAGCGCTTCGGCCGCCCCGGCCTGACCATGATCGGCGCCGACAGCCATACGCCGGGCGCCGCCGGCGTGTCGATGCTGGCGATCGGCGCCGGCGGCCTGGATGTCGCCCTGGCGATGGCCGGCCACCCTTACTACCTTCCCTGCCCGAGCGTCTTCGGCGTCAAGCTGACCGGCGCCTTGTCCGACTGGGTCAGCGCCAAGGATGTGATCCTCGAGATGCTGCGCCGCTACGACGTCAAGGGCTGCGTCGGCAAGGTCATCGAATATTACGGGCCGGGCGTCCTCAACCTGTCGGCCACCGACCGCGAAACCATCGGCAACATGGGCACCGAACTCGGCGCCACCAGCAGCATCTTCCCCTCGGACCAGCGCACCCGTCAGTACCTCCGGGCCCAGGGGCGCGGCGCTGCCTGGCAGGAGCTCGCTGCCGACGCGGGCTGCGCTTATGATGAGCATGCCGAACTCGACCTGTCCCGGGTCGAGCCGCTGATCGCCTGCCCGACCTCGCCCGGCAACGTCAAGACCGTACGCGAGGTAGCCGGCACCAGGGTCGATCAGGTGATCGTCGGCTCTTCGGTCAACTCCTCGTTTCGCGACCTGATGGTCACGGTGAAGATCGTCGCCGGGCGCCATTCGCACCCGGACACCTCCTTTCACGTCAACCCCGGCAGCCGTCAGGTTCTTGAAAACGTCGCCGAGGCCGGCGGCGTTATGGATCTGCTGCTGGCCGGCACCCGCATCCATCAGAGCGGCTGCCTCGGCTGCATCGGCATGGGCCAGGCGCCGGGAACCGGCCAGGTCTCGCTGCGCACCTTTCCGCGCAATTTCCCGGGCCGCTCCGGGACCGAGGAGGATCAGGTCTATCTCTGCTCCCCGGAAACGGCGGCGGCGGCGGCGCTGAAAGGGCAGATCACCGACCCGCGCGACCTGGCGGCAGAGATGGACTACCCGCGTATCATCGATCCGGACCGCTACCTGACCGATGACAGCTCGATCATTTTCCCGACGGACGCGCTGCGCGGCAGCGAGATCAAGCGCGGGCCGAACATCAAACCGCTTCCCGACTTCGCGGCCCTGCCCGAGCGTCTCGATGCGGTGGTGGCGATCAAGGTCGCGGACAATCTCACCACCGACGGCATCATGCCGGCCGGCAGCAAGATTCTGCCGCTGCGTTCCAACATCGAGGCGATCAGTGCCTATGTCTTTCATCTGGTGGATAAGGACTTCATCAACCGGATCAAGCAGATGGAGAACGCGGTGGTGATCGGCGGCGAGAATTACGGCCAGGGATCGAGTCGTGAGCATGCCGCCCTGGCTCCGCGCTATCTCGGGGTCCGGGCCAAGATCGTCAAGAGCTTCGCCCGCATCCACAAGGCCAACCTCTGCAACTTCGGCATCCTGCCGCTGACCTTCAAGAACCCTGACGATTACTCTGCG
>DASWJX010000297.1:0-3152 GCA_036396915.1 Geopsychrobacteraceae bacterium
TCGTCAGCCGAAAGGACAGCATTCTAATTCAGGAGGCGGTGGAAATTACTTCCCTTCCTTGCTGATGCTGATGGTCTTGGCGAACTCCCGCCAGAGGAACGGGTCCGAACTCCGGGTCCCAAAAGGGAGATACCAGAGCTCGACCTTCACATCCAGCTCGTTGGCCAGCAGCTTGCGGTCGATGACCCGGCCGCTTTCGTTGGTGACGTCCTCGACCGGGAAGGGCACGTCGAAGCGCTCCTCCACCGTCTTGTGCGGCGGCAATCCGGTGTCCTCGATGATCCCGCTCTTCTCGTAGGGGCCACGCCCCATCCGGTCGCCCCGACCCATCTGTTGCGGCACCGGCATGTAGATCTTTTCTTCGTTGAGCAACTCTTTGCCATCTTTGGTTTTTACGCTGACCGACAGAACCAGTCGGTTGGGGGTCGGTCAGCCATCCGGGATGCTGTGGCCGGACTTGTTGGTCATCGCCACCCTGACCACCGCCTTGGGTGATACGATGGTACCGTCCCGCCAGAGCATCCCGTATGCTTCCACGTCGAAATCCAGCGCCGCCTTGATCATGGCCGGGTCGCGATAGCTTGCCATGTTGTGCCCCAGGCCGCTCTTGTGCATGTGGCACTCCTGGCAGGTCTCGCGTCCTCCTTCGGCCGTGTACGCCCACAGGTAGCTGCCGTAGGCGGTGGCGCACTGGGTCGGGTTATCGAGCTCGAAGTTCGGGCCGAGGCCATGGCACTGCCCGCACAGGATCGACTCCTTCATGATCTGGCTCTTGGCCATCTTCGGGAAGGCGTCGCTGGGATGCTCCCCATCCTGCGAACCATAGACGATCCCCTGCTGCGGGTAGCCGTCGGTCCACTTGTGGACGATGGCGTTGCGGTTGTGACAGACCAGGCAGTTGATGTTCAGGCTCAAAAGCGTCGCCTTGTTCTTCTCGAAGGTCGCCGTATCCCCTTCCTGGTACGACTTCATGAACGAATTAATGGTGTTCATCATCTCTTGGGCGACTTCGTCGGTGGCATCGGCCAACTGCGGCAGGTGGCACTTGGTGCATCCCTGCAAATGCTCCACCTTGATCTGCTCGAACCCCTTGGCCCCGGAATAGGGCCATTCCATACAGCCATTGATGATCGTGGTGCGGAACGTGGCGGCGGTGCGGCCGGTGCCGAAGATGGACCGGGAATGGGCCG
Organism: Geopsychrobacteraceae bacterium; assembly: GCA_036396915.1. Lineage (GTDB taxonomy): Bacteria > Desulfobacterota > Desulfuromonadia > Desulfuromonadales > Geopsychrobacteraceae > BM509. The sequence continues at coordinate 1,191 of DASWJX010000297.1, forward strand.
ACTTCAACCAGTCGGCGTGAATATCGAGATGGCACTCCTCGCACGAACTGGAGTCGTACATCTTCACCAGTTCGGCGATCGTCTTGGCCTTGCCCTGTTTGGCGGCAATCGTCTTGTCCTTGCCGATCCCCACCTCGCCGGCCATTGAAACGGGCGGGGGGACCGACAGAGTCAACGCGGCCAGAGCCAAGAGCGTCAGCCGTATCAATGATTCCTCATGGTTCATAATGGCTCCCATGCGATTAGATCTGGCGCCCGGCCTGCTGGTCGGGCGCCCATGAGCCAACGATTCAGCAACCCTGCAGCATGTCGCCGCCCTTCTTCGGAGGCCCTTTCTCTGCTGGCTTGTCCGTAACCGGAGCTGCGGGAGCAGCAGGTTCGGCAGGCTTTTTCGTTTCCGCCGCCGCTGCCGGTTTGGGTGCGTCCCACAACCAGACTTGCCCTTCGGCCGGCAAGGAAATAATGCCACCCCATTGTTCCCATCCCCCCGGGTAAAGCTTTAACGCAGGGTATTTGAGTAGGTGTTTGAGCTGTAAATAAGCATGGGCTGCCCGATCACCGCTATGACAATACATGTAAATTTCTTTGTCCGAGGTCGCGCCCTTGTCCGCGTACATTTTCTGAATATCGGCAATCGACTTGAATTTGTGGGTTTTTTGATCGTTCGCATCGGATCCGGTCACATTCACCGACTTGGGCAGGTGCCCACCGCGGATTCCGCGAATGTTTTCGGCGTTGTATTCCTTGCCGGGGCGGACGTCGAGCAGGAACACCTGCGGCTTCACACCCTGCACGACATCGCGGTAGATGTCGCTCCAGGTCAGCAGCATGTTCTGGTTGACCGAAGCAATCTTGTAGGTTGTCGGGGAGACCTTCGCCGGTGCGCTTTCCACCGCATTGCCTTCGAGCTTCCAGTTGACCAGACCGCCATCGAGCAGTTTGAGCTTGCTCACATCATGGCCGAAGTATTCCATGAGAACCAGAAAGCGGGCGGCAAACAGGCTGAATTTGTCGTCATAGGCGACCACGATGGTGTTCTTGCCGATACCCAGTCGCGACAGGACCTTTTCAAACTGCTCGGCTGTGGGATAGAGAAAGGGGGGTGCCTGGTTGGTGTCGGCCAGGTCTACATAGCGGTTGACCGCGACGGCACCGGGGATGTGCTCTTTGGCGTAGTTGCTCGACTTTTCCTGGACATCAACAATGCGGATGTCGGCATTGTTCAGGTTTTTTGCCAACCAGCCTGCCTCCACCAAGGAAATGGCTGCTGCAGGCGATACCGCGACGAAGAATGCCACTACCGCAACAAACAAGATACGCAAGTGTTTCATCTCTGTATTCCTCTCAATAGGGTTGGTCTGCTTTGTCCTTGATTGTGACACATGCAACCCAAAAACCGGCTCGCCCCTGTTGTCTAACCTCCTTTCCGTGGGCACAAAGAGATAATTTTGAGCCTACCCTCAAGGTGATTTTTCTGCGGTGATTACCATCATCGTCCACACCAGCCTTGACCATCTATTACACCCCTGCAGAGTCTCAGTCTCGCTCCCGGCGGAAGGTTTCGACCCTTTCCTTGACATGACTGAAAAGAACTTTTCGCCTCTCAACATTTTTCCAGAGATCGTTCAGTTTGACCCAGCGGACCGGTTTGCCTTTGCGATATTTGACCAGGACGACATCGTGCTCGGAAACGCCGAACTCACGGAGATAGTGCGCGCTTTCAGCCAACTCAATATTCACCGGCCGCCACTGGAGTACCCCTGAATCCAGAAGATTGGAAAAATCCTGCTGCAATGCCTCCCCCAGAAGTGATGACATTCGCAGGCAACTGTAGCATCGGATGGTACCGTGAAAGAAATAGACCCGGATCTGCTCTTCCTCGGTTTCCGCGAAGGAGTCAGCTGGATGTAGAAACAACAGGAGAAACAGGAACACAAAGCGAGGCAGTCTGGATACCTTCTT
>DASWJX010000298.1:0-4309 GCA_036396915.1 Geopsychrobacteraceae bacterium
CGGGGTTCGGGGTTCGGGGTTCGGGGTTCGGGGTTCGGGGTTCGGGGTTCGGGGTTCGGGGTTCGGGGTTCGGGGTTCGGGGTTCGAGGTTCGGGGTTCGAGGTTCGAGGTTCTGATCTTGACAACGAACAACGAACATCGAACCCCGCACCTGTTTGAAGACTAGTTGAACGCCACCCGGCGATTTTTTGCCCAGGCCGCTTCGTCGCTGCCGGCTGCGGCGGGGCGTTCCTCGCCGTAACTGATCACCGTCAGCCGCTCCCGCTCGATGCCGAGGGAGGCGAGATAGCTCAGCACCGCATGGGCCCGGAGTTCGCCGAGGGACAGGTTGTACTCGTCCGAACCGCGCTGGTCGCAATGCCCTTCGATGGTGACCCTGAAGGTCGGGTCGTTCCGCAGCAGCTCGGCATTGCTTTTGAGTTCGGCCATGGCTGTTGCCGAGAGCCGGTACGAATCATAGTCGAAATAGACGCTGTTCAGGTCGCCTGCGTCCAGGGCGAACAGCCCGGCGTCGACCAGCGGATCTTTCTGGTCCGGGATCGCTGCCGGTTGAGGCTCCTCAATCATTGCGGGCTCGCTGGCCACCGGCGGCTCCGGAGGCGGCGCAGTCTCGACCTGTAGAGGTTTCTTCGCGCAGCCGCTGAAAACGATCAGGACGGATAAAGCCACGATCAACACTAAGTTGGTACGGTACATCGTTGACTCCTTTTGCATGATTTTCATTCTACTCTCCATTTAGCTGTTGGCCGGTTCCTTTCCGGCACTGTTCAAGAACCTGTCGATGACCGCCGCCGGGAAGATCAGCCGGCGGGGAGGAAATCGATCGGATAGAGGATGGTGATCTTCGGCACCTCGTCCTTCGGGCCGAAGTTGAAGCGCTTGACCCGCTCGACGATCATTGCCACCAGTTCGGCCGAGGCCAGATCGGTGGATTCGACCTCGCACAGGGAAACGTCCCCGCCCGGCTCGATGCTCAACCGCAGCAGCAGTTTTCCGCGCAGCGTCGGATCCTTGCGCAGTTCCTTGTTGTAGATCCGGTAGAGGGTCGCCTTGTAGCGGTCGAAGACGATCTGGATCTCCTCGTCGGTCCGGGCCGGCCCCGGCCCGTCGCTCAGCGGCCGCCCCTCTTCCGCCAGATGGGCCACGGCGCTCTCGACCCGGGCGAAGGCCACGCCGCCGATCCGTTCGCCGTTGCCGCCGCTGCCGCCGGCCCCGAGATTACGGCTGACGGCTGCATTGCTGATGCCGCCGCTGGAGCCGCTGGCCTGCATCGCCACCAGCGAGCGTTGGGCCCGCGCCTGACCCGCCGCCAGCGGTGCCTTGTTGTTGATCCGGGCCTCCGTGCCGAGTTTGGCCAGCGGGGCTTCGTCGATCAGATCCTTGAAGCTCTCCTTGAAGGCCAGCACGCCGGTACCTTCCACCTTTTTGCGCGCAGCCTTTTTCCCGCCTTCGGCGGCGGCCGTTTTGGTCGGCTTCTCGACCGGCTTCTGCTTGGGTTTCTCGGGCTTTTTCTGCTTGTTTGTCTGCTGCTCGGCTTCCGGTTTCTCCTCCTCCGGAGCGGGCTTCGGAAGGACCACCGGTTCCGGCCGCGGCGGTTCCTTCCTGACCAGCATGGCCAGGCGCTCGGGGATCTCGACCACGGTCGCCGAACGATCCGGCAGCGGAACACGCATCAGGGGGATGATGCCGCCGAAGAAAACACTCAGCAGCAGAGCGACCAGCAGCGAACGGCGGAAATAGCGTTCACTCTCGGCTTCCCTGCTCCAGGGCATGATGAGCAGCCGCGCGGGGCAGGATGAGACCTCCCGCTCGATGACGAATTCGTCCCGGCGGCGCTCCTCCCGCGCATGGGCGTCGCCCACCTCCTCGTTCAACAGCTCCAGTTCGTCGTAGCAAGCCTCGATCCGCTCGCGCAGCGCCGTCTGCGTTTCCAGCGCCGCGCCGACCTCCCCCTCGAACGCTGCGACCCGGCGCCGCAGCCGCTCGGTAAAGCCCGCGCGATCCTCGAACGCGGGCAGTTCCTTCCAGAAGAGCTGGTCCGCGTCCGCCCCCGACAGCGCGGCGAGCGCGGTACAGACATCCCGCAGCGCGTCGAAACGCTTGCGGTCGGCGGAAAACCGATCGAGCTCTGCCTCCGCAACGCACAGTTCACCCTCAAGCGATTCGATCCTTCCTCGAACCAGCTCGATCTGCGCGTTCAGAGGCTCCAATTCCTGAGCCAATAGCGACCTCGTTTCAGAATTCATATCACCCCTGCGCGGCCTTCTGGATGACGGCCAGCGATATCTTTCCGTATCCGGAAAGGGTGCAGGTCGACATGACTTTCTTCAGCACGTTGAACGGGATCGTCCGGTCGGCGAGGATGGTGATCTCCCTGCTGTCGGCGATGGTCCTGGTGTTGATCCCGATGATATTCTGTTCCATCCGGGCCAGTTTTTCGGAAATCTCCGCGACCGGTCCGCTGCCCGCGGCGAGCAGTTGCGGGGTGCCGATCACCGTCTCGCCCTGAACCAGCACCGTCTCGGGATTGACCATGATCACCACCGTCTCCCGCGGCCTGGACTCGACCACCGAGTCGGGCAGCTTGATCTGCCTGGGGGGGGTCAGCACTTCGTTGGATCCCGAGTTGGCCAGCAGGAAAAATACGAGAATGGTGAAGACATCCATCAACGAGGTCAGGTTGAGCCCCGTCACTTTTTTCCGGTTGCGCCCCATCCGTTTCATGCGTCGGGTATTTTTCATGGCGCGTCTCCAATGGAAATATCGGGGAAGAGCGTAGCGGTTCCGTGCTCCTGACCGTCCTGCGCCGCGCTTGCGACACCGCGTACCGTATCCATGACCTGAATCAGGTAGTCATATTCGATATCCGGCTCCATCAGCACCGTTGCGTCTTCCTTTTCGGGGTAGTCGGCCTTGAGCCGGGTCAGCAACGCGCTCAGCTTCTCCAGATCGTAGCGACCGTCCCGCTTCGGGATCGCGGCCACCACCCGGGCACCGTCGGCGATCTCCAGTTGCGCATCGCGCACGATCACCTCGATGCTGAAGTTCGGCCGACTGACGGCAGCGCTGGCGGCTGCGGCGGTCGGCACGCTCAGCTCCAGGATCGTCACCCGCGAGAAGACCGCGCTGATCAGCAGAAACGGCACGAGCACCACCATCAGATTCAGGAAGGTGGTGATGTCCAGCTCCGGCACCTCCTTCGACCGTCTTCTGTAATGTCGTCGTCTGGCCATGATCAACCCGTCGGCATCTGGCGTTTTGCGCTGTTGGAAATGCTGTTCAGGGCCTTGACCGACGCCATCTCCAGGCTGTCGACGATCTGCCCGGTGGTCGAGGTCAGCTTGGCATGGATCAGCAGCAGGGGGATCGCCGCCATCAGGCCGAAGGCCGTGGTGTTCATGGCCACCGAGATGCTGGCGGAGAGCAGGTCGGCCTTTTCGGCGGGATTGGCGTTGGCCACCGCGGTAAAGGCCTCGATCAGGCCCATGATGGTGCCGAGCAGACCGAGCAGGGTGGCGATATTCGACAGCAGACCCACATAGGGGGTCCGCCGTTCAAGTTGCGGAATGATCTCCATCAGACTCTCTTCCATGGCGATTTCAATGTCCTCGCGCCGCCGCACCGCGCCCTGGCGCGCCAGACCCATGCCCAGCATCCGGGCGATGGTGGACGGGTCCTCGTTGACCGCCTCGCGGGCCTTGTTGAAATCCCCTTCCGTCAGCAACGGGTGAACCTCGTTCCACATCCTGCGGTTGGCGCTTTTGATCCGCCCCAGCTGCACCCAGCGTTCCACGGCGATGGCCATGCCGAAGGCAAAAACCAGCAGAATCGGGTACATGAACAAACCGCCCTTTTGAAAAAAACCGACCAGTGAATAGATGACGTCCATTAGTTTATCCTCCCGGATACGTTTGCTGTGCTGACTTGATAGAAGTCGAGCTGTCTTTTGAAGACGTCCGGATCCACCGGAACGTCGTCCTTGTTCAACATCATGCCCAGGCTGGTCTCCACTCCGATCTCGGAGCTTTTCCAGGGCACGATGTAAAGTGATTTCGGGGCTTCGTCGTTGCCGACGATGGACATGCCCGACAGCTCCTTGGCCGCCGATCCCGGATCGGAACCGGACGTTTCGCCGGCGACCGCCGTGACGGCCGGCAGCAGCGCCAGACAGCAACAGAGAACCAGTTTTCGCTTCATAGTCCTTCTCCTTTTCCTATTATTCGTTCGGTGATTAAATGGGCAAATTGTTATTGTAGGGGCGACCCCCCGTGGCCGCCCAGGGCAGGCACGGGGGCCTGCCCCTACATTC
>DASWJX010000299.1:0-4334 GCA_036396915.1 Geopsychrobacteraceae bacterium
TTGAACTTGAACCAGGTCTGAAATCTTAATGGAACGCAGATTGACGCAGAAAAGGCGTGCCCGGAAGCGGGCTGTTGTTCCGCTGCGCCGGGCAAGGCCGCTTCGTCCGAAAGTTTTCCGGCGCCGGCCATGATTTTGTCCCATTTTTATCTGTTCATCCCGCCCATCCCTGTTATTATTGAACGTTGTAAATAACCGCAATCTCTTTTCACGTGCGGGACAAAGTCTCAGTCCATAATCCTATTTTTTGGGGGGGTGCCATGGGTCAGATCAAGATGTTCCTGCTGAAGTATAAAAAATCCGTTGCCTATGCATTGAACATCCTCTGTATCCTGGCGGCCTTCGTTCTCGCCTTTGCCCTGCGCTTCGATTTTCAGATCCCGACCGTCCACTGGAACACCATTTTGCTGCTCTCCCTGCCGCTGCTGTTGGTCAAGCTGCTGACCTTCCGGATGACCGGTGCCTTTGCCGGCTGGTGGCGTTATGTGTCGCTGGCGGATGTGGCCGGTATTTTCAGGGCCAACCTGATCGCTTCCGCTTTCTTTGCCCTGCTGGTGGCGGTGACGATCCGGCTGGATAACGTGCCCCGTTCGATCCTGCTGCTCGACGCGATCCTCTGTTTTCTGCTGATCTGCGGCATCCGCTTCGTGACCCGCGCCTTCCGCGAGGATTACCTGAACTTTTTCGGGCGCCGCAAAGGGGACCGGAAGAATATCCTGATCGTCGGCGCCGGGCAGGCCGGCCAGGCGATTGTCCGGGAAATCCGACTCAACCGGGAACTGCGCAAGGCGGTCGTCGGTTTCATCGACGATGATCCCGACAAGCTCGGCTCCAGCCTGCAGGGCGTGCCGGTCCTGGGTGCTACCGAGCAACTGCCGCAACTCTGCCGGCGCTACGCGATCGACAAGATTCTTATCGCCATTCCCTCGGCGACCGGTAGGCAGATGCGGAAGATCGTCGAGCGCTGCAAGGGTACCGGAGTCCTGTTCATGACCCTGCCCGGGGTCGGGGAGCTGCTGGAGGGAAAGGTCTCCGTCAGCCAGATTCGCGAGGTGGATGTTCAGGATCTGCTCGGACGCAAGCCGGTTCGCCTTGACGTCGCGAAAATCGACGCGATGATCCGCGGCCGGAAAATTCTGGTGACCGGCGCAGCCGGCAGCATCGGCAGTGAAATCTGCCGGCAGGTGGCGAGCTTCGGGGCGAAGGAACTATTTCTTTACGAGCATGCGGAATCACCGCTGTTCCAGCTTGAACTGGAACTGTCCGAATCTTTTCCCGATGTGCGCCTGCATGCGATTGTCGGTGATGTGCGCGACGCGGCGCGGGTCAACAATGCGTTTGAACGTCATCTGCCGGATGTGGTTTTCCATGCCGCGGCCTACAAGCATGTGCCGATGATGGAGAAGAATCCAGCCGAAGGGGCCAAGACCAACGTCTTCGGCACGCGCAATGTGGCCAACGCCGCTGACCGGTACGGCTGCGAAAGCTTTGTCATGGTTTCCACCGACAAGGCGGTCAATCCGACCAATATCATGGGTGCGTCCAAACGGGCGGCGGAACTGTATGTGCAGGCGCTGTCGACAATCAGCAAGACCCGCTTTGAAACGGTCAGGTTCGGCAATGTGCTGGGCAGCGCCGGCAGCGTCGTGCCGACCTTTAAGCAGCAGATTAAAAATGGCGGTCCGGTGCGTGTGACCCACCCGGACATTACCCGGTTTTTCATGACCATCCCGGAGGCGACCCAGCTGGTTCTGCAGGCCGGGACCATGGGCAGCGGCGGGGAGATTTTTCTGCTCGACATGGGGGAGTCGGTCAAGATTGTGCATCTGGCGGAAGAGCTGATCCGTCTGTCCGGCTTTCGTCCCTATGAGGATATCGACATTAGCTTCACCGGGCTGCGGCCGGGCGAAAAACTGTATGAGGAACTGCTGCTGGCCGGCGAGGGGGTCCGGCCCACGGCACATGAAAAGATCATGGTGGCCGCCGCGGCCGAATGCGACCGGGAACTTCTGCTTGTCAAACTCGAGGAGCTGTACCAGTGCGTGCGGGTCATGGACAAACTCGGGGTCCGCTGCAAACTGATGGAAATAGTGCCGGAATTCAGGTCGCCGGAGGAGGTGAATTGCGTCGCGCACCTGCATAAGGTCGCGACAACCGGCGCTACCAGCAATCGGTTAGCCGCGGATAAACTCTGATAAACGCTTTCATTTCGCCACGGACCCACACGGACAAGGGCGGACAGAGACTTTAAGGCCATGGTTTAAAATCGAGTAACTATTCAGCACCCTGATATCAATGCACCATTTAGGTTGAGCTCCCTCCCTTTCAAGGGGAGGGTTGGGGTGGGGATGGGACTGTCCCAGCACGCCGACACCCCATCCCCCTCCCGACCTCCCCCTTGAAAGGGGAGGAGATTAAATTCATTAGGGACAGGTGAATAGTTACAAAATCAGAAAATTTGTCCGTGTGGGTCCGTGGCGAATCAAGCCTTTGCTTTTCGGTCTGGATCTACTCTTGTCAACACCACAGGTAAGATCATGAATCATCGAAATCTCAAAGGCAGACGGGTGCTGGTGACCGGCGGGGCCGGCTATATCGGCAGTCATGTGGTCAAGGCGCTGGGCGAGGCCGGAGCGAAGATCCTGGTCTACGATAATCTGTCGACCGGCAATGCCGCGGCGGTGCTGCACGGTGACCTCGTGGTCGGCGATCTGGCCGACCGTGCCGCGCTCGACAGGGCGATCGGCGCTTTTCAGCCGGAAGCGGTGATCCACTTTGCCGCTTTTATCGAGGTCGGCGAGAGTGTCCGTGATCCGCTCAAGTACTACCGCAACAACACCCTCAACGCCCTGAACCTGCTGGAGGCGCTGGCTGGGGCAGGGGTCTCCAACTTTATCTTCTCCTCCACCGCCGCGGTCTATGGCGAGCCCGACACGATTCCGGTCGGCGAGGCGACGCCGCTGGCGCCGATCAACCCGTACGGCGCCAGCAAGATGATGACCGAGCGCCTGCTGGCGGATCTGGCCGCGGCCGATCCGTCTTTCCGCTATGTCGCGCTGCGTTACTTCAACGTGGCGGGGGCCGATCCGCGGAGCCGCATCGGCCAGGACTATAAAAATCCGACCCACCTGATCACCCGCGCCCTGAAGACGGCGCTGGGCGTCTACCCGCAACTCGGTATTTTCGGCCGCGATTACCCGACCCCGGACGGCACCTGCATCCGCGATTATATTCACGTCGACGATCTGGCCTCGGCCCATCTGGTCGCCCTGCAGTCGCTGCTTGGCGGCGGCGCAAGCGCTGTCTATAACTGCGGCTACGGGCACGGCTCATCCGTTGCCGAGGTGGTGGAGGTCGCGCGCAAGGTGACCGGGGTCGCTTTTGCAACCGTGGACGAACCGCGTCGCCAGGGGGATCCGCCGGCACTGGTGGCCCGCTGTGATCGGTTGCGAACCGATCTGGGCTGGCGCCCGCGCTTCGACAGCCTGGAATATATTGTCCAGACGGCCTGGGACTGGGAACGGCGGTTGGCCCGGCGCTAGCGATTAACGGTTCCTCTCTCGTTTTGTGTTTTGTTTACAGCTAGCGGACGGTCTGTAATGTTGATGAAAGCCACTGTTTTGTTTCTATTGGTCGGTCTGATGGCCTTTCGGGCATCCGCCGCGGACGTTCCGGTGCGCAATTACCCTTCAGGGCTGACCCTGGAGCGCGGCCGGTTCGAGATCTCCCTTGATTATCTGCAGATGAACGCTACGGTCGATGTTTTCGATTTTCGCGAGTCGCGCATGGAGCGTATAGACGCTTCCGCCGCCGGAAATTCCCTCGGCGATTTGTCGGGCGGGCGGCTCATGGCCGCTTACGGCCTCAGCGACCGCCTGATGCTCGCCGGCCAGTACGTTTATCGGGCGCTTGATGTCGGCAGCCATGAGGTTGAAATCGACAGTTATGAGCTGGCGCTGCATCACAAGCGGACCGTGCAAAGGGCGCCGGGGCTCTATCTGTTTTATGCCGGCGGAGTGCGCTATGACCAGGCCGGCGATCAGCGGACCAGCGACATCGCGGAGATCGATCAGCTGGTCGGCAGAATCGACAGCGATCTGTCGGTCTCTTCCAGTCCGGGCCGCGTGAATCTGACCGACGGCAGCGTGACCATCAGTTCGCCCGTTGTCAATCGGGACGGGACGCCGAAGGATCCGTTGACCGTCAATTTGCATGACAATTACGATTATTCGTTATATATTCGCGGCGGTGTCGGCAAAACCTGGGACCGGATCAATCTGGCGCTTTTTACCGAGATCGGACATACCGCGGTGCGCGGCGCACTCGGTCACAAT
>DASWJX010000300.1:0-3982 GCA_036396915.1 Geopsychrobacteraceae bacterium
CAATTTTTCGCAAGGCCAAGGAAATCAAGGCTTTGAGCGGAGGCGTAGTACTTTACGCCGCACAATCAAAGCCGCAGATTGACGCCGGGATTGCGGAAAAGGGCCGTTTCCGGACAGAAACTAGCGAGGATAGCTGAATCATGGCCAGGTTTGAACTCTGTACCGACTATCAGCCGCGGGGCGACCAGCCCCAGGCCATTGCCGAGCTGACGGAAGGGATCCGGCGCGGGGACCGGCATCAGGTGCTGCTCGGCGTCACCGGCAGCGGCAAGACCTTTACCATGGCCAACGTCGTCCACCAACTGCAGCGCCCGGCGCTGGTGCTGGCCCCCAACAAGACCCTGGCGGCGCAGCTCTACGGCGAGTTCAAGGAGCTGTTCCCGCACAACGCCGTCGAATACTTCGTCAGCTACTACGACTATTACCAGCCGGAAGCCTACCTGCCCTCCACCGATACCTTCATCGAAAAGGATTCCTCGATCAACGAGGAGATCGACAAGCTGCGCCACAGCGCCACCCGCTCGCTGCTGTCGCGCCGCGACGTGCTGATCGTCGCTTCGGTCTCCTGCATCTACGGTCTCGGCTCGCCGGAGGCCTATTACGGCATGCTGGTCAGGCTCGAGGAAGGGATGGAGCTTGACCGCAACGAGCTGCTGAAGCGGCTGGTGGAAAACCAGTACCAGCGCAACGATATCGACTTTCATCGCGGCACCTTCCGGGTCCGCGGCGACACCGTGGAAATCTTCCCCGCCTACGAGGAAAAACGGGCGATCCGGGTCGAGTTTTTCGGCGATGAAGTCGAAACGGTCTCGGAGATCGACCCGCTGACCGGCAAGCTGATCGATCACATCGGCCGCACCGCGATCTTCCCCGCCAGCCACTATGTCGCCACCCGGCCGACCCTGGAGCGGGCCATCAAGGAGATCCAGGACGAGCTGCAGCAGCGCATCGCCTGGTTCCGCGAGCGCAACATGCTGCTCGAAGCCCAGCGCATCGAGCAGCGCACCATGTTCGACATCGAGATGATCGAAGAGATGGGCTACTGTCAGGGGATCGAAAACTATTCGCGGTTTCTCGACGGACGTCAGCCCGGCCAGCCGCCGGCGACCCTGCTCAGCTACCTGCCCGACGATGCGCTGATGTTCATCGATGAAAGCCACGTCAGCGTCAGCCAGGTCGGCGCCATGTACCGCGGCGACCGCTCGCGCAAGGAAACCCTGACCAACTTCGGCTTCCGCCTGCCGTCGGCGCTGGACAACCGGCCGCTGATGTTCGAGGAGTTCGTCGCACGCCAGCCGCAGACCGTCTATGTTTCGGCCACCCCCGCCGATTACGAGATGGCACAGGCCGACGGCGTCTTCGTCGAGCAGGTAATCCGTCCCACCGGTCTGATCGACCCGCCCATCGAGGTCCGCCCGGCCCGCGATCAGGTCGACGATCTGCTTGAAGAGCTGCGTCTGACCATCGCCAAGGGGGCGCGGGTGCTGGTCACCACCCTGACCAAACGGATGGCCGAGGACCTGACCGGCTACCTGCAGGAGCTGGGCATCCGCGTCAACTACATGCACTCCGACATCGACACCATGCAGCGGATGGAGATCCTGCGCAGCCTGCGCCAGGGCGAGTTCGATGTGCTGGTCGGCATCAACCTGCTGCGCGAAGGGCTGGATATCCCGGAAGTGTCGCTGGTCGCCATCCTCGATGCCGACAAGGAAGGCTTCCTGCGCAGCGCCAGGTCACTGATTCAGACCTGCGGCCGGGCGGCCCGCAACGTCGACGGCCGGGTCATCATGTACGGCGACAGGATCACCCGCTCGATGCAGGCCTGCCTCGACGAAACCGAACGCCGCCGGGAAAAACAGCTGGCCTACAACGCGGAGCACGGCATCACCCCGCGGACCATCAAAAAATCGATGCGTTCGATCCTGGACGATATTGCGGAAAAGGACTATGTCGAACTGCCGCAGGTGGCGGAGGAAGAGGAGATGTACGGAGATCCGCAACAGGTGAAGAAGGAGATTGAACGGCTCAAGAAAGAGATGCTGGCGGCGGCCGCCGATCTGGCATTCGAGAAAGCGGCGGAACTGCGGGATCGGGTCCTGGCGTTGGAAAAGCGGGAGCTGTCTCTCTAGTCGATCCTGGCAACAGCCATAAAAGTAGAACTCAAAAGGGCCTCCGCGAATACGGAGGCCCTTTTGAGTTTTTGAAGCGGACGAGGCTACGGCATCTCCACCGAGAGCTCGGCTTCACCGTCACCACCGACAATGGTAACGGTTGCCTTGTCGCCCGAGACGATCAGGTCGCCGGTCACAATGACCTGAACCGAAGCAGATCCGCTGCCAAAGGTGTAGGGGTAGCTGTAGAAATCGACATTCGTATCCCCGTCAAAGTCCACCGGGATGGCGGCGCTGTCGTTGATATCGGAGACTCCGTCGCCATTCAGATCGTCGGGGACTCCATCCCCGTCGGTATCGGCTGCTCCCTGCCAGGCGATATCGTTGGAACCGTCGCCGTCAATGTCAAAAGCTCCCACTGCCGTCGAGGTAATAGTGTTGAAGAAAACATCCACGTCAAAATCGCTTTTCAAGCCGGTGAACCAGGTGTTTCCGGCATCAGTGCAGGCCGTTTGGTCACTCATGGCTTCGATACGACAAACCTTATAACCGGCGAGCCAGGCATGCGGATCCAGCGGGGTATCAGCCGCGGCACAGCCCACTGCGGTGGTATTGACCGCATCGGCACAGATATCCGCGCTGCCCAGCGTCTCAACGGCGACAAAAGCGCCCAAGGGCTCAAAGGGAACCGGAATCTCGTCGCCGCCATCGACCAGTTTGATCCCCCTGCTGGTCGAACCGGACGCCTTCACGTCAGGGATGATCGACAGGGTAAATCCCGCAATCGGGGCGTAGCAGAAGCGACCCTCATTGAGAGTAGTCGCACTGTTATCGCTGGAAGACGCCAGGGTAAACACCTTGGCCGAAGCGACCGGGAGATGCCGATTGTCGAAGGCCGGCACCGACCCGCAACCGAGGTTGATGGTGTTGACATTGGCCGGATAGGTGACATAGACATCCGCCAGGCCATCGGTTGTTATCGAAGTACCGGGGGTCAGGGTGGCAACGTCCCCCCGGGTAAGGGTACCGGAAATATAGCCGCCGAGCAGGGAAGCACCGACAAAATAGTTTTTGGCGGCATAGTCTGCCGAATAGAAATTTTGCACTGTCAAACTGTCGCCTCCGGCTGAAGCGACATGACGGCTCTTGTCCTGGGCGGGAACCCCCTGGAGAACGACCCGATCGTCCAGCTGGATACCCCGCTCAACCTCGTTGCGGACAACGGTGGCGTCGAAGGCAGCGGCACCGGCAGTGATATTCGCACCGGTGATATTCGTGGTGGCGCCCTGGGCGATCATCGAGTCGATCAAGCCAAGGTTGATGGACGTGCCGTCCGGAACGTTGTTGCCGTACCGGTCGGTAACGATTGCCGTTCCCTGACGACGGTAGACCCCCTGTCCAGCCATGTTTTCCACCGATTCAAGAAGGGCGCTGGTCAGCACGATGGTGTGCGGTGGTCCCGAGGCGATGCTCACTTGCGGCAGTTTGGCGGTGACCGGTTGCAGCAAGGCAACGCCGTCCTTGTCGTACAAGGCCTCGATCAGCACCTCAACGGTTCCGGGCAGGGTCCCTGCCTGAAGGTTGAGGCCGATCCGGCCATTTTCGGTCCGTACTTCAATGGGTCCGGTGCGGGTATCGACAATGTCACCCGCCGCATTCTCGCCGGCAACATACTCCCCGCCATGGGGTTTGGAAACCAGACTGACGCGCAAATTGTCGAGGCTGTCATCGTCGTAGGTCGCCTCGTTGATCGGAGTCCCCGAATCGTCTCTGACTTCGATGGTCAGCAACGATTGTTCGGCCTGCCCCACTCCGGCGACGAAGATATGCTCTTCGGAGACATCAAAGACGATGTTGGCCGGATCGCC
>DASWJX010000301.1:0-23513 GCA_036396915.1 Geopsychrobacteraceae bacterium
GAAGCGAAAATTTGGAAGCTTGAGACCAGATTTTGGCTCGTTTGAGAGCTCATAGCCATAGCTATGGGCCGAAAAGGAGCTGAAATATGGGCCAAGCAGCCGAATTTGCAGCCGGTTCATGGATAGTCCGACACCCTCCTAATGGGGCTCCTTGCTTTCCATGAAGGCCGGAATGATCATATTGAGGAAGTAGAAGATCACGAACGGTGTGCCCATCACCAGCAGTGCGCCCCCCAGACCCTCCTTGAAGGTTTCGATATCGTGCGGAATGATCGGCAGCTGGTAGTGCATGAACCCGGCGAAGGTCAGCGAGAAGGCCTGACCGCCGATGACGACATTCCAGCGCATCATCAACACCCCGAACAGGACCAGCACCGAAGCCAGGGCGGCACGCCGGACGGTAATACCCGGCAGCAGCAGCAGGACAAACGGCAACACATTGCCGATGGCGTACTGCAGGATGAAGATCTTGACGAAGTCGTGCTCGTAGATCACCATCCGCAGGGTGTCCCAGGATTTGACCGCCGTGTAGCCGCGGAAGATCATGTCGAGCAGTTCCAGGGTGAGCGCCAGGGTCATGAAGATCAGCAGGTACCTGGAGGTCATCTTGACCTCGTGGTCCTGGACGCTGCGCAGATGCTCGTAGTCGACCGCGGCGCTGCCGTGGGCGATGGCGTCGGGGAGGAAGAAGTGTTTGCCGCGCTTGGCGGCCCATTTGCGCATTTCCATGAAGACGTAGTAACTGACGATACAGAGGGCGATCCCCGAGACGATCGCCGAGCAGATGAAGATGACCGGCATCAGCGGCGTCATCCAGAGGGCGTTGGCCTTGACCGAACCGAAGATGAAGCCGGCGTAGCCGTGCAGAAAGCAGGCGATCGGGATGCCGAGGCCGGCGAGGAACTTGACCGCCTTGTGGTCCGACGCCAGCGCCTCGGCACTGAGGTCGCGCGCCCCCAGCGAGATAACCTTGTAGATCAGCAGCAGCAGGTTGTCGCCGAGCCCCCGATCCCGTTTGGCTTCGAGCCGCACCAGCGAGTCGATGATGAATTTGCGGTAGACGAACCAGATTTCGGCGCCGACGATGCAGGCGTAGGTCATGAAGACGATGCCGAAGGCCGAAATCGCCGAAGTGAAATGCGGCGTCATCAGGACATGGATCCCCCGCAACGGCTGGGTCAGGTGGAGCAGCAGCGGCAGCATCGCCACCGGCAGCAGGGCGAAGGAGAAGACCAGGGCGAAGCGGGCGATTTCCTTGAGTTTCTCGACGCCGAAGACGTGGTAGAGGGAGGAGAGGACGAAGGCCCCGGCGACCAGGCCGGTCATGTAGGGGTACATGACGATCTGAATCGACCAGTAGACATATTCATTGGGGAGGACAAAGAGATCCTTGAGCGTCCAGGCTTCGCCGTGGACGACCATCTGGGCAACCTGTTCAATCATGGTTAGCGTACCTCCTCGTTCAGGCCGATGTAATAGACCTGGGGATTGGTCCCGTATTCATCCCGCAGGATGCCGACCCGCTGGGTCATGACAGTCTTGGCGACCGGGTCGTCAGGATCCCGGAGGTTGCCGATCCGCCGGGCGCCGAAGGGGCAGGCCTGGGCGCAGGCGGTGTCGCCGCCCTTGGAGATGCGGTGGTAGCAGAAGGTGCATTTGTCGGCGACATGTTCGACCGGATGAAAGAACCGCACCCCGTAGGGGCAGCCCATGATGCAGTAGCCGCAGCCGATGCACCAGCTGCGGTCGACCAGAACGGCGCCATCCGCGGTCTGATAGGTGGCGCCGACCGGGCAGACCTGGACGCAGGGGGGCGTTTCGCAATGGTTGCAGAGCTTGGGGACGAAGAACGCCTGGCTGATCTCCTGGTCAGGAACCCGTTTCATTCCCGACCGGTTCTGGTCGATCAGCTTGCTGGTGAAGCCGTTCTGCGCCCCTCTCGGCGAGTCCATGAAGGTTTCCCCGTCCTTGGTCATGACATAGCGTTCAACCCAGGTCCGGGTGACATTTGCCTCAAGCGGTATATCGTTTTCGATCTTACAGGCCGTAACGCAAAAACCGCAGCCGACACACTTGTGGGTATCGACCAGAAAGCCCCAACGCAGCTCGGGCCGGGCGGCGAACACCTCGTGCGGGTCGAGCAGCTCCAGAGCCGAGAGGGAGACGGCGGCCCCGGAGACAAACACGGCCGTATGTTTCAGAAAAGCGCGTCTCTTCATCGTTACATCTCCTCAAGGCTCGGGTTGTGAGGATTGTGGCATTCAGTGCATACAAGACCGGTATTGTGCTCCGCGGGATCGATGCCGGGGATGGCGCTGCGGCCGCTGGATGGCGTGTACAGCTGGGCATGACAGCGGATACAGAGTTCACGGCTGCGGTCGATGGCCAGCTTTTCGGGAGCTTCGGGATGATCAAGCGCTGCCCCATGGCAGTTTTCGCAGGGGATCATAGCATGCCGTGCCGCATGCAGCTCTTCCGACCTGGCCTCATGGCAAGCACTGCAGTAGGCACTGTCCCGGTAGTGCGCCGGATAGTCTTTCCATTCCTGCTCATTGCTCAAGCGATGAAAGCCGAAGGTATAGCCCCGCTCCTGGGCTCCGAAATCATCGGGAACATAGAAAACTCTGGCGACAAGGATTACAACCACCAGAGCGATGACCACGTACAATGGTCGCCAGACATGTCTCTTCACAAGGCGCCTCCCGATGGATTATGACAAGCAATAGAACAACGTTAATCTAGATGATAGCAAGCTGATGTTTTCTGTCAAGATCAATCAAACGATTCACTACTGCCTTGAACATCCCGTAATTTAGTGATAATGTTCAAAACCAAACCCCGCTCAAGAATGCAAATCCATACGCCACCGCACGCTTCGGAAAAAACGTTACAGGGATAATATAATGACGTTTTATATTGTGACACCACAAAGCAAAAGGGTGAGATCATGGCCGAGCAGACGAACCTTGAAAAGCAGGTCGAACAGCTGATTGAGCAAGTCAACACCCTGACCCTCAGGGTGTTCGTGCTGGAACGGAACGCCACACAGAGCGCAGCACACCCCGACCCGCTAGCGGCGCCCCCGGCACGACACCCCCCCGAAAACGAACCGGGCGAACTCCCTATCGCCGGCAACAGCCTCTTGCCCAGAATGGCGAGCGTCTGCTTCCTGCTGGTCATCGCCCTGGGACTGCGCACCATGACCGACAGCGCCGTTCTCAATCCCCGAATCGGCTCGCTGCTCGGCATGGTTTACGCCTCGGCCCTGATCTTTTCCAGCGGGATACTCTACGCCAGACAGAACATTTTGGCGCCGATTTTTAATTTCTGCGGCGCGGTATTGATGTTCAGCGTCATCCTGGAAACGCACACCCACTTTGAGGCCTTTCCCAAGGAGGTGGCCTACCTTCTGATGGCCCTGACCGGAATCGGACTGGCCTTCATCAGCCATGCCCGACGCGTTGCCTCGCCGATCCTGACCGGCACCCTCGGCATGTGCCTGGCCGGAGTCGCTCTCGACTTCCCCGCTCCCTACTTCCCCTATCTGGCGCTGCTGCTCTGGCTGGCCAACATTCTCGGCTTCTTCGCCTCACGGATCAAACACTGCTCCTGGCTGCGCTGGCTGCTGCTGGGGATCACCCTGACCATGCTCCAGGTCTGGGGACTGCGCATCGGCCTGGCTCCGCTCCGCGGAGAAGCGCTTGAACCCCTGGCGGCAGGCTGGTTTCTGCCGATGGCGGCGATAATCAGCTTCACCTACCTGAGCATATCACTCATAGGCATCCTTCGCAGCGGCGAACAGAGAATTTCCAAGTTCGACTTCAGCCTGCCGACAGTCACCGCCTGTTACGGATTTCTGGTCGGCATGTACATCCTGAAGGGCTCCACGACCTTCAGCCTGTTCATCACAGTTGTCGCGGCGGGGCTGCTGGCGGTCGCCTACCTGTTATCCCGAAGACAGATCAGCCGTGCCCCCGGAACCAACTCTTTCACATTGGCCGGTGTTCTTTTGTTGAGCTTCTCCCTGCCGCTTCTGTTCAACAGCCTGCTGCCGGCCCTGCCGATCCTCTCCGGCCTGGCGCTGCTCATCGCCCACCTGTCGCACAAATGGGCGAGCGGCGGCATGCGGATCACCTCCTATCTGCTCCAGGTCTACACCGCCGCCGTTCTGTTGATCGAACTGGTCGGCTACGACGCCGCATCAGCGGCGACCGGCGCGATCCTCTCCGCGGCAATCTGCGCCGCCGCCGGCCTGGCACACTACCGTTTCTGTCGCCGCACCCCGCCACCCGCCGCATCTGTTGTTTTCGAGCGTCTCGACCAACAGGACCATAGCGCCGTTGCGGTCCTGCTTTCCGGACTCGCCGCCGGATATGCCATGGCGATGTTCATCACCTTTCAAGTGCTCCGGAACGTTTTCGGCCCGAGCGGAGCCACGGCATATGCCTGCACACAAACCGCCACGATCAACCTGGCAGCCATTTCGATCATGGCCCTGGCACTGAACGGCAGAAACCGGGAACTGCGCAATGTTGCCATCCTGATCATGATGGTCGGCGGCGCCAAAGCGTTTCTGATCGACCTGTTCAGCATCAGCGGACTTGGACTTGTCATCAGCATCTTCTCTTTCGGCATCGCCGTCTCGTTCGAATCGTTCGCCCTGAGTCGCTGGCAAAAGCTTGACGAGGCACAACAGAAACAACAGAGCGAATCCGAACCGCAGAGAGCGGCAACCCGCACCTGACCCGCCACTCACGGCCGGCCACCGCAACCGAACGAAGGCAACCGCACACCTTGCGCAAAATGTAACTCTGTTCTGCTTGAGAATTGCATACTGTCGACACGATCCCGAACAACCTTACAATTATAATTTCCGCTTTTCTTTATAGCTGTGATCTTCGAATAACCTGCAAACTAAAAGTTTGCCTTAAGTTGCTGTTTTTTCGTTCTTTTTTACTTGACAAGACTGGACATCTATTGTTTACTTTACTCAACGATAGAGACAGAGGAGTTCAACAGAACACCTTTCTAGAACAATAAGGAGGTCGCATATGAGAAATCAAGTCGCCGTCGCCAACGAAGCAAGGACCGAATCACAACTTGGTGTCACCCTGATGATGATCACCTTCCGCGCATCGGTCGTCATGACCCTGTTCGTTGCGGGCCTGATCGGCATCTTCGGCATTGCCTGCCTGGTCGGCGGCGCGCTGACTGCCGGCGGACCGCTGCAACTGGCCCAGGGTTGGTTCTCGGCCGTCTCGGGCCTGTAAGCGCAACCTGCCGGGCCTTCCCTGCAACCAGCCACACGATAGAGCAAAGGGCTGCATGCCGCTCTGGCATGCAGCCCTTTTATGCGCTTAACGCCCCTTGGCGAAGATTTTACTGTATAATGCCTTGATGAAAACCCCAGTTCGACCAAACCCGACAACAGCAACCAAAGACCGGTAGCCAGCCATTTCCGCCGGCAACTACACAGGAGACCGCCCCATGACCACGTTTTCGGATATCATCCTATCGTTCTTCAAAGGCATCGCCAGAAGCCGGGTATCGCTGATCGGGGCAATGATCACCACCGTAACCTTCCCCTTCCTGCTCGGCCTTGTCATTATCGACTCCTGGTTCCACATCGACAACCCCTACTTTGGCGGCTTCGTCTACATGCTCCTCGGCCCGACTTTTATTGTCGGACTGCTGATGGTTTTCGTCGGGCTGTTCTTTCTGAAAGGCAAGGAAGAGGTTCGTCTCTTCACCCTGACCTACCTGCAGGAACACTTTGCCGACGAAACACGCTTCAACAGGGTTCGCAAACTCATCTTTCTGGGGGTTTTGCTGACCAGTATCAACTTTGTCATCTTCGGCCTGCTCGGCTACAGCGGCTATCACTATATGGAATCGAACAGCTTCTGCGGGCAATTCTGCCATTCGGTCATGGCCCCCGAATATACCGCCTACCAGAATTCCCCGCACAGCAAGGTCAATTGCGTCGAATGCCATATCGGCTCCGGCGCCACCTGGTTCGCCAAATCGAAAATCTCCGGCACCCGCCAGCTTTTCGCAGTCACCCTCGATACCTATCCGCGGCCGATCCACACCCCGGTACACGGCTTGCGCCCCGCCAGCGATACCTGCGAGGAGTGCCACCGCCCCGACAAGTTCCACGGGGACAAGCTGACCGTCACCGACAAGTACGAAGACGACCAGGAGAATACCCACCTCCAGACCGTCATGCTGATGAAGATCGGCTCGGCCGGCAGCGGCACCGACAAACCGCACGGCATCCATTGGCATGTGGCGGACGAAAACAACATCAACTACAAGGCCGATCCGTCCCGCCTGACCATTCCGGAAGTCACCCTCACCAAAGCCGACGGATCCGTCGTTGTGTTCCGCAGCGAAGACGCTGCCGCCGCACTTGAGGAGGAAGGACTCGAACTGGAAGACAGGGCCATGGATTGCATCGACTGCCATAACCGGCCGACCCATATCTACCGACTGCCCGATACCGCGGTCAATGAAGAGATCACCGAGGGCGCCATCGACAGGAGCATCCCCTTCATCAAGCGCCAGGTCATGGCGGCCGTTACCCAGAAATACTCCAGCCAGGACGATGCCATGGCCGGGATCGAAAACCATCTGCGCAACTGGTACAAAGAAAACTATCCCGCTATCGACCAGGCCAAACTGGATCGCTCGATTGCCGGTGCCCAGAACGCCTACGCAATGAACGTCTTTCCGGAAATGAATCTGGAGTGGGGCACATACGTCAACCACATCGGCCATGGGGAAGCGTTTGATATTGGCTGCTTCCGCTGCCACGACGGGATGCACGAAAGCGAAGCGGGCGAGGTCATCTCCTCCGACTGCACCACGTGCCACGTCATTCTGGCGGAAGACGAGAAAAACCCAGAGATCCTGCAGACCCTGCAAGGGGAATAACCCCCGGCAGCCGATACCTGAAAACACCACAAAGAAGCCCCTCCCCGGATCACCGGGGAGGGGCTTCTTTGTGTCCATGAAGCAAACCTGAATCAAACCGGGCCCGCCCTGAAGATTCAGGGCGGGCCCGGTATTGTTTTGCCCGGCGCTTACTTGTTGATCACCGAGTCCTGAGCATGCTGCATCTCCTGCTGCTCTCTTGCCTTCTTACGGACGTTCTTCATCGCCTTGATGAAGAAATCACAATTCTGACAGCGTCCGGGCTCTCTGGCGCAGGCCAGGTCATCCCGCTCCCAGCAGGGAATCGTATTATCGACAAATGCGGAGCAGGCGTCCCGCTTTTCGGGGGGACAGTGATTGATCTCCCAGCAAGGAGTCAATTCCAGCAATTTCTTGATGCCCGGAATACTGATGCCCTGTTCATGGATCAGATCGCGCAAACACTGAATCCACTCGATATCATCGTTGGAAAAAAAGCGCTTTTGCCCTTTTCGGGAAGGACTGACCAGCCCTTCCTCTTCATAAATCCGCAACGTCCGGGGATGAACCTCCAGAAGCTTGGCGGCGACACTGATGGGATAGATGGGGTCGCTGCTCTCGACAGGCATGGCATAATCCTTTCTCTCGAACCAGCGAACAGGCCACAGGAAGAAAACCCATAACCTACTCTTTCACTCTATTATTTATAGCATAACAGCACACTTTTCCGGTAGAAATAAATGTATACGGACCCCCGCTTTTGCCCCGTAATTGCAACAAAACCAGACGATTCGCCGGCGTCCACCCTGCAACACCCGCCGCAACCCGAACATCCGCTAAAACACCGTTCCTAGTCAGAAGAATACAGAATAGCATATATAGCCGATTGCGCACGCCAAATCTCGCCAACCTTAAGGAAAATAATGTTTTTTTTACCACAGAATAATCCAAACTCTTGTTTGAAGGAAAATGGGATATAATTATTTACAAGAAAAGAGGAAATAAGTGTTGCAAAAAGAATGTTGTGCGTGATAATTATCGCATCAGATGCAACATGCTCCCACGAAACGAGATACCAAGCACTTCCTCATCAACTCTTTTTTAACAGAACCGCTGCAACGAAAGAGAGGCGCGAGATGATTCGGGAATTGATGAACAAGGTCAGCAGGTTTGTTTTCACTCTCATCCTTTTTTCAGCATCGACTGCCCATGTGATTCTGGCTGCCGTTCCTGATGCAAACAAGCCGGGACTGGTTGCTGCATCGGTTGTTGCAGCGCTGATCGTTGCCATGTACGACATCGGTGTTTTCAGGGTCGAGTGCGAAATCTGATCCAACCGGCTCCACTGGACGATCAGAATCGACAATAAACTCGTACGTCCCACTCCGCCCATACAAGCCCTGCTCCTCGGCTGGGCTTTACTTTTGTCCTCAACACGCGTTGCAGGACACGTTGCAACGCCGCAACTCTGAAACAGTCACCTGGGGCTTCAGGCAGAAAATATGGCCTGAACTAGCATTCAATTCATTCGGCAGTAAAGGAAGAGTTACATGGACGGTCACACAAAATCATCCAGACTGACGCTAAACGAAATCGAGAGGGGCATTACCGAACGGCTTCTTTCAGGCACTCCGCTGTACTATTTTGCCGTTGCGGTTTCAGCCCTGCTTGTGGTTGCGGCCCTGGTCGCCGGCGTACACTCCATGATCGTCGGCCACGATCACGTCTACGGAGTAACCCGCGAAGTCCCCTGGGGGATCCTGATCGCAACCTATGTATTTTTCGTTGTGACCTCGACGGGACTGTGCCTGGTTTCCTCGATCGGACACGTCTTCGGCGTTGAGTCCTACATGCCGATCGCCAAACGTTCGGTGTTTCTCTCCATTGCAACCATTCTGGGCGGCTTCTTCGTTATCGCCTTTGAGATCAAGTTGCCCTGGCGGATGGCCATCTACAATGTCATCTCCCCGAACATCACCTCGAACATCTGGTGGATGGGTACCCTCTACGGTGTCTATCTCGTCCTGATGATTTTCGAATTCCTGTTTCTAAATCTTGATATGCACAAGCCTGCCGTTGCCTGCGGCTTCGGCGGCTCCATTGCCGGTATCGCGGCCCACAGCAACCTCGGTGCGGTCTTCGGCCTGCTCATGGGTCGTGAGTTCTGGCACGGACCCTACATGTCGATCTACTTCATCGCCTCGGCGATGATGACCGGCACAGCGATCATCTACCTCTTTCACCACCTGGCCTACAAAGTCAACGGCGAGAAACTGAGCCAGGACAAGCCGATGATGGAGTCCCTCGACGTCGTCCGGCGTCTCGGCATCCTGCTGATCTGCGTCATCATGTTTTTCACCGTCTGGAAAATGGTTGCCGGGGTCGCCGGTCAGCCCGGCGGCAAATATGAAGCCGTCATGGCCCTGATCAATGGTCCGTACGCCATCAACTTCTGGGTCTTCGAGGCGGGTTTCGGTCTGGTCTTGCCGCTGATCCTGTTTTACCTGTCCAAGGGCAAGAATCTGACCATGATGTTCTGGGGTTCCGCCCTGATGATCATCGGCATCTTCATCATGCGCTACGATCTGGTTATCGTCGGCCAGGTGGTTCCGGTCTTCCACGAGCTGGGAGTCAACGAATACAAGCACCTGCTCCCCTACTTCCCCTCTTTCCACGAAATCATTATTACTCTTGGCGGTTTTGGGGTTGCAATCTTCCTCTTCCTGGTCGGCGAAAAAGTCTTTGCCGGGCACAAGGTTGAGTCTCACCACTAAGAGGAACGGGCGTTCCTGTTTTCGTGAACAAAGACGAAGGAGTATATAGGAAATGAAAAAACAGAACCTGAACCTCGCTGAAATGAAAAACGAGGGGATTGAAAACATATCCCTGGAAGAGCGCCGCAGCTTCCTCAAGATGGGCCTGACCCTGACCGGCGTGTTTGCCGGCGGAACCATGCTGTCCGCCGTCTCCTCGGTCGACAAGGTTTACGCCTCCGCCGGAGAGTATGTGGAAAAATACCCCTACAATCCCCACTACAGCATGGTGATCCACGTCGACCGCTGCGTCGACTGCGAGCGCTGCCTGGCGGCTTGCAAAAAAACCAACGATGTTCCCGAGTACGGCTATCGCACCAACATTCTCGAACGCGAGGTTCCCAATGCCGTCGGCCAGAAACGTGAGTTCCTTCCGGTGCTCTGCAATCACTGCAACGTTCCGCAGTGCACGCGCGTCTGCCCGACCAAGGCAACCTACAAGGATCCGCAAAACGGCATCGTCATGATGAATATCGCCAAGTGCATCGGCTGCCTGACCTGTCAGCTCGGCTGCCCTTACAACGCCCGCTACTTCAGCGAAGAGAAGCACGCCGTCGACAAATGCAATTTCTGTATCGACACCCGTCTCTCCAAAGGCGAAAAGCTGACGGCCTGCTCTGCGGCATGTCCGGCACAGGTCCGCATTTTCGGCGACCTCGCCGTCCCCGACAGCCGGGTCTATCGCAGCATCCATCAGCTTGAAAAAGCCGTATGGGTCATGCGGCCTGAAGCAGGGACGAAGCCCAATGTTTTCTACACCAAGGGCTAACAGCGGTCTTACCGCATTCGGAATGAGCTGAATGGAGGATACAACAATGAAAAGCGCAACCCGATTTATAGTACTTACCCTGCTGGCAGTCACAACTGCCGGCTTGCAGCTGGGACATGCCGGCGACGGCGGCGGAGATATCGCCTACAAATCGACTGTTTTCAGCCACGCGAGCCATGTCGACGGCGCCGGATTCGATTGCGAATCCTGCCATGACGGCATGTTCGAAATGGAAGCCGGGGCCATCTCCGCCAACCCCGACTTCAACATGAATGCGATTTACGAAGGCCAATTCTGCGGCGCCTGTCATGACGGGAGCACCGCCTTCGCTGCCGACGACGACTGCACCACCTGCCACACCAAGGCGGGCGGCGACATTCTCTATAGCGAGCCCGTCAAGTCGGTTCTGTTCAGTCACGAGTCCCATGCCGCAGGCTTCGGATGCGAATCCTGCCATACCGGAATGTTCGCAATGGAGGCCCTGGCCGCGCAGAAAAACGCCGACTTCACCATGGACTCCCTGTACCAGGGCAAGTACTGCGGAGCGTGCCACGATGGCGACACCGCATTTGCTTCCGACACCCGTTGCGCAAGCTGCCACCTCGGCGTCAAAGGCTATAACCGAAGCGCCGATGCCACGGATACCGAACGAGGAGCGAGCCACTGAACAGGCCCGCACCCTTGCGGCGGAACACCCCTGAACAACAAAGCTCGGCTGCCGTACAGCGGAGCTTTGTTGTTCCAGAGGCACACTAAAAGAGTAAAGAACGGGCGACCATGAGCACCAAGGACAATCCACATAACGAAAATCTGCAGACGATTCTGGACAGTGTGGCGGATGGCGTTTTCACCGTTGATGAGAACATGCGCATCACCACCTACAACCGGGCGGCTGAAGAAATTACCGGTTTCTCTGCGGAAGAGGCGATCGGCAAACATTGCTACGATATCTTCCGGACCGGGGTCTGTTTCTCCGCCTGTCCGGTCAAGGAGGCGCTGGAAACCGGTCAGTCGGTCATCAACCGGGAAGTCGATATCATCGCCAAGGACAATCGCGATGTGCCGATCTCGGTCAGTGCGTCGATTCTGCGCGACAGCGAAGGGAAACCGATCGGCGGCGTTGAAACCTTTCGTGATCAATCCCTGATATTTGCCCTGAAGCGGGAAATCGAAAAGAAGTTTTCATTTCAAGAGCTGACCAGCCGCAATTCGGCGATGCGCCGGCTGTTTGATGTGCTTCCCGACATCGCCGAAAGCGAAGCGACGGTCGTGCTGCAGGGTGACAGCGGCACCGGCAAAGAACTGTTCGCGAATGCGATTCACAACCTGAGCGGCCGCAAAAACGGTCCGCTGGTGGTTGTCAACTGCGGAGCCCTGCCCGAGCCGTTGCTGGAAGCAGAAATCTTCGGTGTCAAAAGAGGCGCCTATACCGGCGCCGTTGAAAACCGCCCGGGCCGCCTGAGCATGGCGGAAGGCGGAACCCTCTTTCTCGACGAGATCGGCGACCTGCCGTTACCGCTCCAGGTCAAACTTTTGCGGGTCCTGGAAAACCACGAGTTCCAACCCCTGGGCGCCAGCACCCCCCAGAAAGCCAACGTCCGCTTCGTCACCGCAACCCACCGCAATCTGGAACAGATGGTGGAGCAGGGGACCTTCCGGCGCGATCTCTTTTTCCGCATCAACGTGGTGGCCCTTGAAATTCCGCCGCTCTGCGAGCGGCCGGAAGATATCCCGCTGCTGATCGACATCTTTCTCGATCGCTTCAACCGCACCTACAGCAAGAAAATCCGCGGATTCAGCCCCGAAGCCCTGCAGGTTCTGCTCAATCACAGCTATCCGGGCAATGTCCGCGAATTGCTTAATCTCGTAGAACAAACCGTGATCCTGTGTCGCGATTCCGAAATCGGCATCGAACATCTTCCGGCAGGATTCCTGGCCGTCAACCGGCCGGAACAGAATGAAACATTTTCCAAAAGAAAGCGCCCCTCCAAGGATGTTCTACAAAGCATGCTGACCCGCTACAGCGGCAACCGGAAGAAAATCGCGCACCAGCTCGGCGTCGACCGGACCACCCTCTGGCGCTGGATGAAACGCTATCAGCTCAATGACGATTGAACCTGACTGCCGACTTGCTTGATCGCCCTGCCCAACGGCGCCGAACGGGAAAACCCACCGTTCGGCGCCGTTTTTTCTCCGCAGCATTGCATCCCGCCCACCCGATAATGATCTAGTTTTAGCAGATCCTGGCTGTCCTCCTGCAAACAACATCCCTGCGTTGCAAGAGTTGCAACCGTTGCACTTATGCAGCCGTTGCAGCTCGCGTTGCATTCCCTTTTCTTCAAAAATAACAGCAATTTACATAGAGATTAGCCCTTCTTTTCACGATTTCGACGTTGCCATTGCAACGTGTCTGCATGTGGCCGCGCCGTCATAATTTTCGGATAAACTGCGTAAGCTTCCGTTTTAATTGATCTTTATTGACGCTGCACGGTTTGGGCACGGCTTTTGATATAGAGAGAGGTATGAAGACAACAAAGCCGAAAAATCAAAAGTTAACGGTTCTGGCGATCCCCTACTACGGCCAGCTCGTTCGCCATAACGGCGGCCTGGAGCACATCTACTTCACACTGATGGCCGATCCGGTAACCGGAGAATTTTCCAAAGCCAAGCTTTGCGTCTGGAACCCGAAAACGCTGCCGTCACTTCCCGACTGGCTCGAACAACAGGGCATCGAGGCGCTGCTCTGCAGCGACAACCGGCCCGGCTTTGAAGGGCTGTTTGCCGCAACCGGCATCACCATCTTCTGGGACCAGCGTGGCGAAGTCAAAGACATGGTTGCCCAGTGGACCGACGCCATGGCGATGGAAAGCCAGTGGCGGCGGACCGCCTACGCATAACCGCACGAAAAAGACGCTACACAAAACAGAAAGGAGAAACGCTATGAAAGCTGAAAATATCACCGCAAAACCGGAGCCCAGAAATCGTGTCGTTGTCGCCCTGGCCGTTATCGGGCTGGTCGCAATCCCGGCTGCATTTTTTGTCGCCTGGCCGGCACTGGTTCACCTTGGCGAAAAACTGGTCTGACAACGCGATTTTCTACCCACGGGAGGCACGTCATGAAAGCTGAAAATATCGCATCGCATCCGATCAAGACCACCTACAAAGCCGGCATTTACGGCTCCATGGCCTTCGTCAGCATTGCCCTGACAGCCTTTATCCTCTGGTCCCTGTCGGCCATGGGCGGAGTCATCTTCAACCTGTTCTTCAAGTCCTGATTTCGGGGCGAACCACGCCTTCCTGCACTGCTGCCGGCAAGGCGTGAGGCCGACCAGCGAAAACCGGTATGGAGCGTCACGCGACGCCGCAACGCTTCATGCTTTCTTCGCACCATGATTATTTCGACGCAGCACATGCCGGGATTGCTTCCCCGGAGAGTGCGCCGCGTTTTTTTATGTGCATTTATCAAACAGTCCGGCAAAGCGGACCAAACGCGCAGGATCAGACCCTTGGATGACAGGCCGACCACAGGAGAGGGACAGACCCGGACACCGCCCAGCGAGCCCTGCTGTCCGGCATGTCAGCAACGGGAGGCATACCGTCTGGCCGATGGTCGCTACAAATGCAAACGGTGCAAAATAAAATATTCATCGAAACGGACCAGAGCACGGGTTTCGCCCGCCACACTGCATGCCATTGCCGAGTCGTTCTGGGCCATGCAAACAGCCGAGCAGTGTTCCGAGATTCTGGACATCAACCGAAAGACGGCACAGAGCTACTACTCCCTGCTCAGGTCCGCCATTTACGACAAAAACCGCAGCGTCCTGCAACAGATGGGCAAAGCGTCCCCTGGCGGCGACGACCCGCTGCACACCGACCACTATCCTGTGTTCTGGTCGCTGATCCAACACCAGCGCCTCTGGATTATTTTCCCCGAGCGGCCGGCTTTTTCGCTTCGCGAGGAAGACTGGCCCGACGGCCAGGGGATATCCGAAGTTTTTACCAGGAGCCGGGCGGCACGCAACAATATTGTTCTGGACAAATTTTATCGAAGAACACTCTGGGCTCGCAACAAAGCAGACGAACTACTTTTGCAACAGTTCTGGCGTCAGGCAAAAATCAACCTGGCCAGATACCGGGGGGGCAGCAAAAGCCGATTCCCCCACTTCATCACTGAAATGGCATTCCGCTTTAATCACCATGAGAGTGAAGGTGCCCTCCGCTTGCTGCGCGGCAGCATAAGCGGAGCGCCCTCAGAAACCTAAACTGGAAACTTCGGGAGGAACAAAACAATGAAATTCAGCAGAATGATACTGATCGGGATTATCCTGGCGTGCGCCATGCCGGCGTGGGGAGCAGGCGGCATGGCCATCGATCCACGCACCTGCCTTGAGTGTCACGAAGACAGCGTGGATACCGGTGACTTTGTCAAATCGGTCCATGGTCGCAACGCCTGCACCAGCTGCCACACCGAGATCGTCGACCTCTATCGACATACGGCAGGCGAAATCGAGATCAAACCCGTCGACTGCAGCAGCTGCCACTTGCAGCAGGCCACGCAGCACAACAGCAGCGTCCATCTGCAAAACGACATCAACTGCACGGGTTGCCACACCGAGTATCATGCCATCGCGCACTGGGACGGCAACCGGAACCAGATCGTCGCAACCTGCCAGCAGTGTCATGATACCGAGGCCTACCAGGCCTCGGCTCATGGCAAGGCGGTCGCCGCGCGCAACACCGATGCCCCCGACTGCGGCGACTGCCACACGCTGCACGCGGTGGTCGCGCTCGGCGAACTGTCCCCGGCGGAGCTGAAACAGTTCAGCGCCGACAGCTGTATCGCCTGCCACGACAATGAAGAGCTCATGGCTGAAAACGGCGTCAGTACCCATGCGGTGGAAACCTACCTCGAAAGCTATCACGGCAAGAACTACAGCCTCGGCTTCCCCGAGCAATCCGCCGTCTGTGCCGACTGCCACCGGGCGCACGGCGTTCTCCCCAATGACCACGCGGATTCGAGCCTGTACGGCGACAACCTGATCGAAACCTGCGCGCAGTGCCACCCCAGAGCGACCGCACAATTCACCAAATTTTATGCGCACGCCGACCACGGCGACAGCGAAAAATACCCGCTGCTGTTCTGGACCTTTGTCGCCATGACCGGACTGCTGGCGGGAACCTTCACCGTATTCTGGATTCACACCCTGCTGTGGATGTTCCGCGGTTTTGTCGAGAATCGCGAAAAAATGAAAGCCCTGGCCGAAGGACATATCCCGCACCAGGTCAGTGACGCCCACAAGCCCTACCGCCGCTTCCAGCGCCGCCACATTTTCCTGCATCTGACGGTCATCATCAGCTTTCTCGGGCTTTCCCTGACCGGTCTGCCGCTGAAATTCAGCGACCAGCATTGGGCCAGGGTGATGATGGACTTTTATGGCGGCGTTCACTATGCCGGCCTGATCCACCGCGGCTGCGCCATCCTGACCTTCTACTACTTCCTCGGCTCGATCATCCTCAGCTTCGATTTCCTGTTTCTGAGGAAGGACATCAAGGGCAATTGGCTGCAGCGGATGTTCGGTCCCGATTCGCTGATGCCGAACATCTGGGATATCGTTGACGTTTCGCGCATGATCCGCTGGTTCTTTTTCAGGGGCCCGAAACCGACCTTCGATCGCTGGACGTACTGGGAAAAGTTCGACTTTATCGCCGTCTTCTGGGGGATGTTCGCCATTGGCGGCTCAGGCCTGATCCTCTGGTTCCCCGAGTTTTTCGGCCTGTTCCTGCCCGGCTGGTCCTTCAATATCGCCACCATCGTCCATTCGGACGAAGGGCTGCTGGCCACCGGCTTCATCTTTACCGTCCACTTTTTCAACACGCACGGGCGGCCGGAGAAATTCCCCATGGACTTCGTTATTTTCAACGGGGAAATTTCCAAGGAGGAGTTCATCGAGGAGCGGGGCAGACAGTGGGATCGCTACCAAGAACTTGGCATCACCGAAGAGTTCGCCATGAAAAAAACCAGCGGCGTCCTTTACGACTTCTTCTTCAAAGGCTTCGGCTTTGTCGCCGTCTTTACCGGGCTGACCCTGGCGGCCCTGATGCTTTTCGCCTTCATCGGCGGCTAATTTCAGCAGGACTGACGAAAGCGGGGATCGCTCAAAAAGCGATCCCCGCTTCAACACCAAAGGGAGCTCCGGACATGACGCACAATACGGACATCAAACTTGGCATCACGGCTCTGGCAATCTATGTGCTCGGCGGATTGGCGACCTTCAGCGGCATCGCGCTGATGACATTCTGGAAGGGTCGGGATCTCTGGGGCTGGGGAGAAGGCCGTTCTGTCGGCGTTCTGTTGCTCTGTGTCGGCATCGGCCTTTCCCTCGCCGGCGTCCTGATGATGCGCATCTTCCGCAATCGTGGCCTGGCCTGAGCCTAACTGCGCACGGCCCGCATAATCGCCGGCGTCAGTTTTTTTCTGAACCAGAGAATCAACCAGCCGAACGGGGTCTTGCGCAGGATCAGTTCGTCTTCGAGAATTTTCTTTTCCGCTTGCGCATGACGGTCGTCGGGGTCGCGGTCGAGGACCCTGTCGAAACAAACCATGGCTTCGACGCTGCGGCCAAGCCGTGACAGGGCAACCCCCTTGTTGCGCAGGGCATGGGCATCGTTCGGTTCGATCCGCAGCGCCAGATCGAACCATTCCAGCGCCTCCTGATCCCGGTACAGCTTGCACAGACAGATACTTTTCTGGCTGACCGCAAGCAGGTCGCGCGGTTCAAGGTCAAGCGCATGGTCCAGATGGCTCAGGGCCTGCTTGACCCGCCCCAGGCGGGACAGCACAACCGCGTAGTTGGCCAGGATGAAAACCGCATCCGGGTGCAGCACGGCCGCCTTATGCTGCAACGCGGCGCCCTCGTTCAGCTTTCCTTGCAGACAGAGGGCTTCACCTTCGAAAAACAGGGCAAACCCCTCGTCGCCTTTGCCGCGCGCCTCACCAGCGATCTCCAGGGCTCTTGCCACTGCAAGCGAAGCATCTTCCAGCGCATTCAACTCGTCCATCAGCTTGCGGTAAAGCGCGATTCGGGACTCCATCTGTTCATTCTCCTGTCGCATGACAATCCAAGGCACAGGTTCCTTGCCAGTTTCAGTGTAGGCAATATAGCCGCGGAAGCATAGCCGAAAGAGGCGCACCACGAAAAAGAGGGCGGATGCTGAAGCATCCGCCCTCTTTTCTACAACCAACAGCTTGCTCGTTGTTACTTGGCCAGCAGCTCGACCACCTGCCCGGTGAAGGGGTTGGCGAAGAGAATGATCATGGCAACGACGAAAACGTAGATGGCCAGGGACTCGATCATCGCCAGACCGATCATCATGGTGGTCAGGATTTTACCGGAAGCACCCGGATTGCGGGCAACGCCCTCGACAGCGGCTTTGATAGCCAGACCCTGACCGAGACCGGTACCGAAAGAACCGATAGCCATGCCGAAACCGGCAGCGATCATACACCATGCAAAAAATTCCATGTTCCTACTCCTTCTTTCTCGGGTTTGTATTGTTCCTATATGCTATAGGACTGACCTTTCGCACAGACGAAAGGTAAATAGTTTTTTCAGTGCGCCTCTTCCAGAGCACCGGCAATATAGATCATGGCCAGCAGGGTGAAGACGAAGGTCTGGATAAAAGCGACCAGAACCCCCATCAGCATCATCGGGATCGGCAGGAAAAACGGCACCAGGGCAAAGAAAATCATCAGCACGATCTCATGGCCGTACATGTTGCCGAAGAGACGCAAAGACAGCGAGAGCGGGCGGGCCAGGTGACCGATGATTTCGATGATGAAGACCAGCGGCGCCAGCCAGAGGATCGGGCCCATGAAATGCTTGAGATAGGCAAAACCGTGCTTTTTGAAGCCGATCACATGGGTCATGGCGAAAACCGTCAGCGCCAGTGCCGCGTTGGTGTTCAGGTTTGCTGTCGGCGGATAGAAGCCGGGGATCAGCGCGATCAGGTTGGAGACCAGAATGAACAGGGCAAACGTCGCAATCAGCGGGAAGTACGCCTTGCCTTCGTCGCCCATGGTGTCCTCGATCAGCTTTTCGACACCCGCAACCACCGTCTCCATGAAGTTCTGGATACCGGAGGGCACCAGCGTGACGCTGCGGGACGCCAGAAAAGCCAGAACCACCAGAATTCCCATCACCAGCCAGGTATAGGTGACGTGGGTTCCCAGATGCATATGCAGCTGCTGTTCCAGCCACTCAAGGATTAGAAAAGGATGGACCATTTGTTACATCTCCTCGTCAGATCATCCGTCGCCAGGCTGTCCATATAACATTGATGACAACCACCGACAGGCCCACTGAAAGCGCCAGAGGGTTTACGCCCCCCTTGGCAATCAACAGAAATATGGCAGTTCCAAGTGCTGCCAGTCGCACGATATAGGTGACTTGAAAGCCTCTGGCGGCCCGCCGGTCCGGCTGCGCCAAAGTTTTGACCAGTGACCGGTACAGCCAGCCGTAGCCGATAACGGCCAGCAGCCCGCCGGCGATCACGCCCTGGGTCACGGCAAGCGATCGCCACGCCAGACTGAGCAGGGTCAGGCCGCCAAGAATGTACCAGTTGCGCCGGGCCAGGGCCGCAAGCAGCCGGTCATCCTGGTCGGTCATCTTCTTTATCCGCCTCTTCCCGATTATCGCTCTCCTGTCGGCGCAGTTCACGAGCGGTCAGGATAAATATATTACGAAACCCGGAGACGATCCCGAGCAGCAGAAAACTAAGGGTCAACCACGGACCGGTCCCCAGCCACTTGTCGAGATAGTAGCCCATGGCCAGCCCGATGAAGGTGGCCGCCACCATGGAAATCCCGACACTCGACAGAAAACCGAGAGTTCTGAATAATTGTTTTTTATCTTCTGGCATCACAAAGTGTATACAGCATACAACCTGCCGTAAAAGCGGACCTTAAATAGCATGGCACCCCGATGAAGTCAACCGAATTGTCCCTTTGCCGCAGGGCCTCCTCCCTCACTCTCTTCCCCGCCCGCCACAGACCCCGACGACAACGGCGACCTGATCAGAAACCGGAAAGATTTTCAGAACTTTCCTTCCCCCGCCTGCCGAATTCTATATAATATACTTACATCCGCGCCAACAAATCCAGAACTATACCGGGCATCCGTCGATTCCCGGAAACAATGATGGAGGAACAGTATGAGGCAGATTAACCGCGTAGCGGTTCTCGGCGCCGGAGTCATGGGCGCGACCATTGCCGCACACCTGGCCAATGCAGGACTTGAGGTCCTGCTGCTCGACATGGTGCCGCGCGAACCGACCGAAGCCGAACGGTCCCGCGGGCTGACCCTGGAAAGCCCGCCGGTTCGCAACCGTCTGGCCGCCGCCGCGGTGCAGGGACTGGCGGGGATGAAACCGGCCCCCCTGTACCTGCCGGACTACGCGGCCCAGATCAGAATCGGCAATTTCGACGACGATCTGCCGCGCCTCAAGGACTGCGACTGGGTGATTGAAGCGGTCATCGAACAGCTGCCGATCAAACAAGCGTTGTTCGCCAGACTGATTCCGCATCTGGCCTCCGGAACACTCCTCTCCACCAACACCAGCGGGCTCTCCGTCAACGACATGGCCGAAACGCTGCCGCCTGAACTGCAGCGAAACTTTCTCGCCACGCACTTCTTCAATCCGCCGCGCTATATGCGGCTGCTGGAAATTGTCCCCTGCCGGAACAGCGACCCGGCCATCGTGACCGGGATGGCCGAATTCATCGGCCGGCGGCTCGGCAAGGGGATCGTTTATGCCAAGGATACGCCCAACTTCATCGCCAACCGCATCGGTGTCTATGCCAT
Organism: Geopsychrobacteraceae bacterium; assembly: GCA_036396915.1. Lineage (GTDB taxonomy): Bacteria > Desulfobacterota > Desulfuromonadia > Desulfuromonadales > Geopsychrobacteraceae > BM509. Next base: position 20,358 of record DASWJX010000301.1, read on the forward strand.
CTACAAGGGTATCGAGCACATGCTGGCGATGGATCTGACCGTTGAAGAGGTCGACAGCGTCTCCGGTCCGGCCACCGCCCGGCCGAAAAGCGCCGTCTTTCGCACCGCCGACCTGGTCGGCCTCGACACCCTGGCCCAGGTCGGCGATAACTCCCATGCGTTGCTTGCCGACGATGAGCAACGGGAGGTGTTCAAGCGTCCCGCTTTCCTGCAACAGATGATCGACAACGGACTGCTCGGCAACAAGAGCGGACAGGGTTTTTACAAAAAGGAAAAGACCGACGGCAAGCGGCGGATTTTCTTCTACGACTACCACAGCGGGACGTACCGGCCGTCGCTGAAACCGGCATTTTCCTCGGTGCTGGCCGCCAGGCAGATCGACGATCCCGGCCGGCGGATGACCACGATCCTCGCCGGCAGCGACAAGGGGGCCGATTTTGCCTGGCGCAGTTTGCGCGACACCCTGATCTACGCAGTGAACCGGATCCCGGAGATCGCCGACGACGTGGTCAATGTCGACAACGCCATGAAATGGGGGTTCAACTGGGAGATCGGGCCCTTTGAAATGCTCGACGCCATCGGCGTCGCCGACTTCGTCAAACGGGCCGAACAGGACGGCGTCGAGGTTCCGGAGATCCTGAAAAGCGTTGATGCGTTCTACCGCTTCACCGCCGCCGGCGCAAAAGAGTATTTCGACCTGCCAAGCAGGGCGTACCGACCGCTGCCGGTCAAGCCGGGACAGATCAGCCTGGAAATCCTCAAACGCTCCGGCGGTGTGGTGGAAAAAAACAGCGACAGTTCGCTGCTCGACCTGGGGGACGGGGTTTTCGGCCTGGAGTTCCATTCCAAAATGAACACCATCGGCGGCGGCATCCTGGCCATGACGCAAAAGGCGATTGCCCGCGCCGAGCAGGAGGGGCTCGGCCTGGTCATCGGCAATCAGGGCAGCAACTTCTCGGTCGGCGCCAACCTGATGCTGATGGCGACGGCCCTGGCCGAAGGGGCCTATGAGGATATCGACAGGATGGTGCGCGCCTTCCAGAACGCGACCATGGCCGTCAAATACTCAAAGGTGCCGGTGGTGGTCGCCCCCTTTGGCATGACCCTCGGCGGCGGCTGCGAGTACGCCCTGCACGCCGATGCCATCACCGCTTACGCGGAAACCTATATGGGGATGGTCGAAATCGGGGTCGGTCTGCTGCCGGCCGGCGGCGGCACCAAGGAGATGTGCCTGCGGGCGGTGGAACTGGCCCGCCAGTACGACACCGACGTCACCCCCTTCATCTTCAAACATTTCAAACAGATCGCCATGGCCGCCGTCTCCACGGGAGCCGCGGAACTGCGCGGCATGAACTACCTGCGCGCGGGGGACAGCATCAGCATGGACAGCGACCGGCTGATCGCCGACGCCAAACAAAACGTGCTGGCCCTGGCCGTCAACTATCGTCCGCCGCAGCCGGCGGAAAACCTGCCGGCGCCGGGGCGCAGCATCGCCGCCAGCATCAGAACCCAGCTGTGGAACCTGCAGCAGGGCGGTTTTGTCACGCCGTACGAAGCGGAGATCGGCGGCATCATCGCCCACGTCATCAGCGGCGGCGACGTTCCGGCGGGAACCGCGATTTCCGAACAGTACCTGCTGGAGCTTGAGCGGGAAGCCTTCCTCAAGCTGTGCGGCAAGCCCAAGACCGGCGAACGGATCCAGCAGATGCTGAAAACCGGCAAACCGTTGCGGAATTAGCCGGGGATTGAACTACGGCGGCGCCCCGCTGACAAAGCCTGCAGAACACGGAGGAACAAAATGAAAACAGCCTACATTCTGGCCAGCTACCGCACCCCCGCCTGCCGTGCGAAAAAAGGCAAATTCAAGGACATGCGCCCCGACGATCTGGCGGCGGCGGCCATCGCCGGACTGGTGGAACGGACCGCTATCGACCCGCTGCAGATCGACGACGTGCTGCTCGGCTGTGCCTTTCCCGAGGGGGAACAGGGGATGAACATGGCACGGATCGCCGCTCTTCGGGCCGGTCTGCCCTACCAGATCCCGGCCCAGACCATCAACCGTTTCTGCTCCTCCGGCCTGCAGGCGATCGCCCTGGCCGCCGAACGGATCATCGCCGGGTTTGCCGACTGCATCATTGCCGGGGGCGCCGAATCGATGACCATGGTCCCCATGGCCGGCAACAAGTACAGCATCAATCCCGGCCTCGCCGCCGAATGGCCGGAGGTCTTCGCCTCCATGGGTATCACCGCCGAAGTGGTGGCCGACAGCTACCGGATCGACCGGCATGCCCAGGATGCTTTTGCCGTCGCCAGCCACGCCAAGGCCGCCGCCGCGATCGAGGCGGGCCGGTTCGCCGACGAGATCATACCGGTCGAAATCGAGAAGACCCGCCTGGTCGGAAACAAGGTCTTGACCGAAACGGAACTGGTCGGCAGCGACGACGGCGTGCGACCCGACACCAGCCTGGAAGGGCTGGCCGCGCTCAAGCCCGCCTTCAAGGTCGACGGGACGGTCACCGCGGGCACCTCCTCGCAGATGACCGACGGCGCCGCCGCGACCCTGGTGGTATCCGAAGCGTTTTTGAAGAAGGTCGGCGGGACGCCGCTGGCCCGCTTCGTCGCCTTCGCCGTCCGCGGCGTCCCGCCGGAAATCATGGGCATCGGTCCGCTCGAAGCGATCCCGGCGGCCCTGAAACTGGCCGGTCTGCAACAGAAGGATATCGATCTCATCGAGCTGAACGAAGCCTTTGCCGCCCAGGCGCTGGCGGTCATCAAAGAGCTGGCCCTCAACCCGGAGATCATCAATGTCAACGGCGGGGCGATCGCCCTCGGCCACCCGCTGGGCTGTACCGGAGCCAAGCTGACCGCCACCCTGCTGCATGAAATGCAGCGGCGCCGCACAAAATACGGCATGGTTTCCATGTGCATCGGCGGCGGAATGGGCGCGGCCGGCATTTTTGAAAAACTGTAAAGACTTCCGATGCGTTACCTGACACCAGGGCAACCCTGAACAGGCCGCTGGCGGGCGCACTCGCCCGATAAGAACAGAAACAGCCCACGGCCGGTCGCCGGGCGCACTCAAGGACGCCGAGGCGCAAGGAACGTCTGCTTTGGGGGGCGACATTACCTGCAACTAGCAATTTCAGCAGATGGAGA
>DASWJX010000302.1:0-3500 GCA_036396915.1 Geopsychrobacteraceae bacterium
GCTGCGGGCTTTCTGGCGCAGCCTGCCGGTCAGAATCCTCGCCGCCCTGCTGCCGCCGGACGCGGTCTGGACGTTCGGCAACTGGCTGAGCGACAAGAGCGGCAAATACAAATCAACCGGCAAAAGATTCGATCCGTCCCCGCTGGTGCAACCCTATGCCCGGCACTGCCTGAACAGCAGCGACGCCTTTATCTGCGGCCATTTCCATCAGCCCGTCCAGCATCAGGAGGAGGCCGGAACCACCCTGGTTCTCGGCGACTGCATCGACCAGTACTCGTATGCCGAACTGGTCGACGGAACATTCACCCTGAAAACCTTTTGAGCCGGCCCATCCCGAACCGCAACTGCCGAAAACGCGCACCCTCCTAGCCGCTGCTTTCCTCACGGCTGCGCAGGCAGAGATCGCGCAGGGTCACGGCGGCCAACTCCCCCTGCTCGAGGTTCGCCAAGGCGTCACAGAGATCGAGAGACACTTGCACCTGTTTCAGATCGGGGCGTAGCGGCAGCTCCTCTCCAAAACGGCGCATCTTCAGCACGATCTCCGCCGCGCTCAGCGTGTCGGCGGCACGTCCCAGCTGATAACGACAGCGCCTGGACGCGGGGGGACAGGCTTCCGAGACGAAGCCCAGAGCCATGAGGCGGGACAGGATCGTGCCGCACAGCCGCGGCGGCACCGTCAGCAGCTGCGCAAGTTCGCCCTGGGTCAGCGGTTTCTCCCCGCGCAGGAAGCGGTCCGCCAGCACCACCAGAATCGCCAGCGACACCTGTTCATGGCCGAGGATACTGACCTCCTCGTCGCGCAGATCGCGGCCGCTGACACGCAGATTCTGTTTGGCATAGGTTACTTCCAGCCCGAGCAGAACGATCAGCCACGACAGATAGAGCCAGACCATGAAGATCGGCAGCGCGGCCATGGTTCCGTAGATGGCGTTGTACTTGGCGACCCCGACCTGAAAATTGACATAAGCCCATTGCGCCAGTTGCCAGAGCGTGCCGCCGAAGATACCGCCGATCAAGGCCGGCTTCAATTCGACCTTGGTGTTCGACATGAAAATATACAGGGCGGCAAATGCCAGCCACATGAACAGGTAGGGCGTCACCTTGAAAAGGATCAGCAGCGCGCCGCCGACCACCTCCATTTCCAGCAAACGCTGAACCAGTCCGTGACTGGCCAGGGTCGTGGTCATCGACATGGCGGAAATCAGCAGCACCGGGCCGACCAGAATCACCGACAGGTAATCGGAAAAGCGCCGCATCAGCGAGCGCGTACTCTCGACGCCCCAGATATGATTGAAACTCTTCTCGATATTGGTCAACAGCGAAACCACGGCAACCAGCAGCAGAGCCAGCCCCAGCGCCCCCAGCCCGCCGACCTGGGTATTGTTGATGTAGCCGATGATGGAGGCAACGACGTCCTCCGAGCCCACCGACAACTGCTCCAGGATCAGCGGCTCCAGCAGGTTTTGCACGCCGAAGGCTTTCAGCAGGGAAAAGGTCAGAGCCAGCAGCGGCACGATGGCCAGCAGCGAGGCGTAGGTGAGAGCCGAGGCCCGCAGCATGCAGCGATCGGCCAGGAAATCGCGGCCGACCAGCGCCACCGTCCGCAGCTGGCGCAGCAGCGCCGCCTGCAGCGGACTCAAAACGTCCCGGTCGGATTCCCGGACCAGCCGCCGCCAGCGCTGCCGCCATCCCGCTTGCGCCTGATGTTTCACCACACGACCCCCTGCTGCCAAAGGCCCGTCAAGGCCCGCTCTTATTCCGCGGCATCCAGCTCGACCTGCCGCACCGGCAGTCCGAGAGCAGCCGGATCCCGGTCGAAATCGGTCGCGCGACCGACCAGCACCACCTGCAGCCGCTCCGGCTGCAGGTACCGTTGGGCCGCCCGCTGCACATCCTCGATCGTCACCGCGGCAAGCTTTTCGCGATAGGTCTCCAGATAATCCGGCGGGTACTGGTAGTAATCGAGCCGCACCCGGCGGCTGACCACCGACTGGCTGCTGTCGAAGGCAAAGACAAAGGAATTGATCAGACTCTCCTTGGCCAGCGCCAGTTCCTCTTCGCTGATCGGCTCGTCCCGCAGCTGCCGCATCAGATCCCGCATCAGCTCCACCACCTCGATGGTCGAGGAGGCCTTGGTCTCGCTGCCGGCGATAAACATTTCCGGCAGGATGCGTCCGACCTGGAAGTAGGAATAGACCGAATAGGCCAGACCGCGATTGGAGCGCACCTCGCGCATCATCCGCGAATTGAATCCGCCGCCGCCGAGAATATAGTCGGCGATCTTGAGGGCGAACAGGTCGGGATTGTTCTTCTCGATCCCCCGGTGGCCCATCAGGATCGTCGTTTGCGGAAGGTCCTTCCTGGCCACCCACAGCGCCGGGCGGCCAGGCTCGGGCAGCGGCGGAGGGACCAGGTTCGGCACCCCGGCCGATTGCCAGTCGCCGAACAGTTGATTGAGCAGCGCCACCAGCTCCTCTTTGTCGACATCGCCGGAAACCGCCAGCCGGATGTTGTCCGGCTGGAAATAGGCCCGGTGCGTCTCGATCAGATCGCTGCGTTCGATCCGCGCGACTGTCTCCAGCGTGGCGTGCCGGCCGAAGGGATGATCGCCATAGGTCGCCTCGGCCAGCGTGCGCCCGGCGATGGCCGAAGGGATATCGTTCTGGCGGCGAATCCCCTCCCGCAGCTGTCGGCGCGACAGGTCAAACCGCTGCGGATCGAAACGCGGCCGGCGCAGCAGATCGGCCAGAATCGCCAGCCCGCGCTCAAGATCGCCGCTGCGCAGCGACATGCCGATCGTGGTCGTATAGGCGTCCCGGGAGACGGCCAGCTCCGCGGCCATCCGTTCCAGTTCGTCTTCCAGTTGCCGTGGCGTCCTCTCCCCCGCCCCGCCGCTTTCCAGCAGCACGGCAAACAGGTCGGAGAATCCGGTCTTTTCCGGATCGTCGAGGCTGCTGCCGCCGCCGATGGTCAGGGACAGTTCGACCAGCGGCAGCTCATGGTCCGGCAGCAGGTAAAGGCGCATGCCGTTGTCCAGCTGCTGCTGCTCGACCGTCGGGAACGTGAAGTCGAGTGCGGGGAAATCGAGCTGGTCGGGACGCAGCGCGGTGGCAGGAGCACAGGCCGTCAGCAGCAGGCCGATGCAGAACAATGCGAAATAATGTCTGATCACAGGCCGTCCTCCCGACTGAGCGTCACCACCGTCCGGTTGTCGGCGTTCAGATAACGGCGGGCAACGGCGCTGAGGTCGTCGCGACTGATCCTGGAGATCTCCTCCTCGTAGGTTACCAGGTAACGCCAGTCGTCGGTCAGGGCCTGATAGTTGGAAAGCATCCGGGCCAGCCCGTTGTTGCCCCTCAACATCCGCAGGAGATCGGTCAGAATCCGGTTGCGGGCGGTTTCCAGCTCGGCGACCGTCACCGGCTGCTCCTTGAAGCGCTCGACCTCGGCGTAGATCGCCGCTTCCACCTCCTCCAGCGTATGCGGATGGCGCGGCGTGG
>DASWJX010000303.1:0-11445 GCA_036396915.1 Geopsychrobacteraceae bacterium
ACGGTAATCACCAGCGCATAGACCAGGCCGGCCAGGCGGATGCCGGGGACGGTCATGAACAAGGCGCCCCGCTCGTAGAAGAGCGAATGATCGGAAAAGATCGAGGGGATCGAATGGCTGTAGAAGCCGAAGCCGGTCAGGGCGATGCCGCGGAACATCAGCGCCAGGCCGAAGGTGAAGACCAGGCCCATCAGCAGGGGATTGCCCTGCCGGCCGCTGACCACCCGGTGGATGACCGGCTGCAGCAGATAGCCGACCAGGGCGAAGACGAAAAAGACCAGCGGCAGCAGCAGGAAGGGATCGAGACCGCTCCACTTGTTGAGGTAGAGCCCCAGAAATGCGCCGAGCATGATCCATTCGCCCACCGCGAAATCGATGATGTGCATTACGCCGTAAACCAGAGAAAAGCCGATCGCGATGGTAATGTAGATACCGCCGAGCAGAATGCCGTCGATCAGGGCCTGGGGTAACAGTTCCATGGGTATGTCCTCCTGTCGATGCATCAAGACCGGTTGCGGCCGTTTGAGCCCGAACTGCCCTGCTGTGAGGGGAAGGGGGGATGGTCTGTCCGGTAGTGCCGGTTGCAAAGGCGCTCCCCGGACCGGGGAGCGCCTTTGCGACCGGTCGGGGCTTAACGCTCTTTCCAGCTGAGCATCGGGTACTGCGCGGCCGCTTCACTTTCGTTTTGCGGACCGACCACCAGGACCTTCTGCTCCTGGATCTGGATGGTCAGCGGGGTCAGTCCGACATTGGCGTGATAGTACTCGCCGTCGGTGGCGAAGTTGATCCGGCCGTAGAAGGTTTCGACGTCGAGTTCCTCAAGCGCCCGGACCAGGGCGATGCGCTCGGTCTCAGACAGGGGCGGGGTGGCGCCGATCTGCTGCAGGGCCGCCTGATAGGCGATCCCGGCGGCCGAGGAGCCGGCCTGGGTGTAGTCGGCCGGGACCTGATAGGCCTGCTCCGCCGCGGCCGCATAGCTGGCGGCGTCGGCCCAGAGCAGTTCGCCGCGGGTCTTGGCCGTTGGTGTCCAGACCGAAGCGCCGTAGACCTGGTTGGAGTTGTTGCCGAGCGCCTCGATAAAGGCCGGTTCGGTGACGCCGTAGTGCATCAGCAGCGCCTTGGGGGTGTAATTGATCTGTTGCAGCGACTTGACCAGCTTGATCAGCTCCTCGTCATGTCCGCCGAAGGCGACCAGGTCGGGGCGCAGGCCGCGCACCGCCGACATCAGCGGGGTCAGATCCTGGCCGGCCGGGACGATATTGTACTTGCGCACCTTGATGCCGGCCTTTTCGGCGGCCGCCTTGAACGCTTCGGCGGTCGCCTTGGAAAAGGTATCGTTCGAACCGAGGATGACCGCGGTCTTCGGCGGGTCGGGCAGGGCGGCCAGGGTGCTGATCGGCGTCGCGCCGGTAAAACTGACCGGCGGGATGGTGCCGAAGGTGTACTTGAATTTGTTCAGCCAGATCAGCGGCGATTCGGCCGAGCCGGTGATCATCGGCACCTTGTACTTCTCGACCACCGGCGCGGCGGCCATGGTGACCCCCGAGGAGTAGGGGCCGAGGATAAAGTCGACCTTCTCCTGGGTGATCAGCCGTTCCGCCGCCGAAGCCCCCTGCGAGGGCTGGGACTGGGCATCGGCATAGAAGAGTCGTACCGGGTACTGCTTGCCGTTGATGGCGATGCCGCCCTGGGCGTTGACCGCCTGCGCCCAGAGATCGTAGCCGCGCTTGGTCACGTTGCCGCCGGTCGCCAGTTCCCCGGAGATCGAAGTCACCACGCCGACCTTGAAAAAATCGCGGGCCTCCGCGGCAAAAAGTTGCGTGCTCAACAACAGCACGGAGATCAGGGCCAGCATCCAAGTTGTTCCTCTTTGCATTGTTTCCTCCCTTTGGTGCAGTTAGTTTGCCTAGGAATAGAACTCTGTTTCCTGAATTTGCACGGCACGTGCCATCATTTCTTGAAGGGATCGATTCGTCCCGACCAGGGCTGAGTCATGAGCTGGACCACATCCCTTAAGATAGCAAAGGAAAAGGGATAAGACGAAATTATTTATTTTTTCAGGGGATTGCGGTTGTCACCTGAAAGCTCCTCGCTGGACCGCTATTCAGGGGCGTGGAGCGGATGTTTCGCAGTGATTTAAAACGGCGTTAACTATTTTTCCGGAAAAAGTTTCCGAAATGCATAAAACGCTTGGCCGGGGGAAGGAAGCGGTCGGGTCCGCCAGCGGCAGGGAGCCCGACCGCTTTGAGTGAGGGTATTGAAAAAATCGAATTCTTACCGGGGGAGGCCGCCACAATGAAGGTTTGCGAAGCGGAGGGGAAAGTGGACGGCGGCGCCGGGCGAGATGTTTATGCTCTGCTGCAAGGGATTGCACGAATGCAAGGGATGTTTGGCGGTTTTGCACAGTGCCCCGCTCGTTCGCGCCGGGCCTTTAGGGCCGGTTGCCATGCCCGGCCGGATCTCAGCCGGTCGTGTCCGCGCCGGACACGACAGCAAAATCGAGGGCGTTCAACTCTTCGACGGGGACATCGAAGGTCTGGCCGTTGTTGGGCAGCGGCTCGCTGCGGAAAAAGGCCGGCAGGTCGTTCTGCCGGCTGCTGATGCCGGCCTGCCGGTTGAATTCCGCCTCGACGCGTAAAACCTGCTTGCCCTGCTCCAGCAATTGGGCACCGGTGACCTCCTCGCCCCAAAAAGCCGAGAGCAGTTCGGCCAGCGCGGGCATGGTCTCGGCCACCGGGCCGACGAAGACGCAGACCCCCAGCAGATCGCAGGCCATCGACATCTCCTGGGTGGCACGGGAGAGTTGCGTCTGCCCGGTGGCTTCGTGCCCCATGAGTCCGCCGCGCCCCGGCAGGCAGTTGCCGGCGGTGTGGTCGGCTCCCATGGTCGAGGTGGCGTAGGTGACCCCGGTCCCCTTCATGGCGCGCGGGTCGTAGCCCGACAGCGACTGCCCCTTGACCGCCGGGACCCGTTCGACGCCGAAGATGCGTCCGGTCACCGTCGCCCCCTGGCGCAGGATCTTCCCCAGCGGCTCGTCGCTGGCGGTGGCCCGGATCGCCGCCGCCATGGCGTCGGCATCACCGAATTCGAGCACGCCCCCTTCCATGGCCACCCCGAGCGCCACCCCCATCTCCATGGTGTCGATCCCCAGGTCATCGCACAGTCGGTCGAAGCGCGCGATCTGGTCGAGATCATGGACCCCGCAGTTGGGACCGAACAGGGCGATGGTTTCGTACTCCAGCCCGGCGGTCAGGTAGGAGCCGTCGGCGCCATGGAACACGTTGGAGCAACGGATCACGCAGCCGGGGTGGCAGTTGTGACCGGTCCTGCCGCCCCGTTCCCGGGCCAGCTGCAGCAGTTTTTCGCCGCTGAACCGGTCGCTCTGATCATTGTGGCCGGTGCTGAAATTACGCGTCGGCAGCCCGCCGGCCTCGTTGACCATGTTGACCAGCACCGCGGTGCCGTAGCTGGTCAGCGCCTTTTTTCCCGCCACCAGGCCCTTGGCGAAGTCTTTCACCGTCCGGCTGAAGCGGGCGGAGTCAACCGGCAGCGGACCGCGTCGGGCAGGACGCCGGACGACGATCGCCTTCAAGCCCTTGCTCGCCATCACCGCGCCCATGCCGCCGCGTCCGGCGTGGCGGGTCGGGCGTCCTTCCGCGTCGCAGACCGCGACGGTGGCGAGCGCCCCCCTGCGTTCTCCGGTCGGTCCGACCGAAAGCACCGCGCAGTCGGCGCCGAACTCGGCGCGCAGGCTTTCGACGGTGGCGTAGTTGCCGCGTCCGGCCAGCTCGTCGCGGATCTCCAGGCGCGGTTGCCCGTCGCCGAGAATCAGCAGCCACTGGCGAGCGGCGCGCGGCGCCCCCTCGATCACCAGTGCGCGAATCCCCTGGCCGGCCAGATACTGCCCGGCGATACCGCCGACGTTGCTCTCCTTGATGGTGCCGGTCAGCGGGCTCTTGGCGCCCAGCGAGGTGCGCCCCGAACAGGGGGCACTTGTGCCGGTCAGCAGGCCCGGCGCGAAGATCAGTTTATTGTCGCGGCCGAGCGCGTAACAGCGCGGGTTGACCTCGTCGGCCAGCAGTTGCGCGGTCAGGCCGCGCCCGCCCAGGCGCCGGTAGCGCTCGGGCAGTTCCGTGCTGGTGACGCGCTGGTCGGTCATGTCGATACGAATCAAGCTCATGGATTAATGCTCCTGTTGTCGGTTCGGTTGGGATCGGGTTGCGTTCTCAGACCGCCGCCTCGATCCGTCTGTCGCCGGCGTCCCCTGCCGTAACCGTATTGTTGCCGGCGACAGGCGAAAAACTGCGCTGGAGGTGTCCCTTGATCATCTCGACGAATTCCGCGTCGCGGTTGCCGCGATAAACCAGCGACGAGGCGATCTCGCTGGCGAGAATGGCGTAGAGGTACTTCTTTGGCAGGCGGTCCAGCCGGCGCCGGTATTTCGGTTCTTCGCGCAACAGGCGCGGCAGATGGCTGAGGATCACCTGTCTGAACAGCGGATCGTTGCAGAGCTGCGGATTGTCCTGGAAAAAGTTGAACAACCGCGCATAGTTGGCGTTGACTTCCTGGCTGATGGCGGCCGAGATTTCGGTACAGGGCAGACTGCCGTCGGACTCGCGATGGCGGCGGAAGATCAGCCGCGCCTCGTCGGCGGCCCGCGTTTCAAGAATGTCGAGAACGTCGGCGACATAGGCGCTCTTGTGGGCCAGAAACTCCTTTTCGCTCAGCAGCAGATTGCCGATGATCTCGTATGAGGAGGAGATCACCCCGCACTTGTTGGCCGTGGCGTCGCGCAGGATCAGTACCCCCTGCTGTTGCAGTTCGAGGCGCGCGGCCGGAGTTATGAAGGAGTTGGCGCCCTCGACGATCAGCGGCGCACTGGGGCTGCCGTCGGCAGCCAGGTAGTCCCGCCAGTTGCCGGAGTCGATGGTCTCCGGCCGCCCGCCGGCCGGAATGAACAGATCGGCGGCGACCGTAAAGGGGAGGGTGTTGAATTCCCGGTAGAATTCATCGACGGTCAGCCAGTGTTCCTCCAGCCCGGCTTCGCCGCGCACCAGCTTGCGGTAGAGTTCGCAGCGCCCCTCAAGGCGTCGCTGGTTGCGGTAGAGCAGGAAGCCGCCGGGGTGCAGCGCTTGCGGATCGAAGCCGTCGAGATCCTGCTTGAGCAGAATCCGCCGCAGCGCGCCGTGCTTCGCCCCTTGCGGATCGTAAAGGGCGCCGCTGCCGTCGATAATCAGCCGGATGGCGACCCGCGGGCAGCGCTCCAGCAGCAGCTGCATGGCGTTGCCCGCCACGTCGCCGTTCGGGCCGCCGGTGAACTTGACGCTGAAGCGATCCCGCCGGCTGTCGAACCCCTGTTCGGCCAGGGCGATTTCGGCACAGGTCACCACCCCGCGCGAGGTGACGCCGAACTCCTTGTGGTTGATGCCGACCCGCTTGCTCGAAATCAGGCCGATGCCGAGCAGATAGCCGCGCCGCACCGATTGGCGGGCGATCAGCTCGACCATCGCATCGTGCATGTTTTCGTCCGGGCCGAGCTCGATCGGCTCGTCCTCGCCGTAGTAGTCGACCACCCGCGGATCCCTGGCGCGCCCGTCGTCGGTGATGAAGATGTCGAGGAAGGCATTGATGAGGCCGTACTGCAGCTTGTAGAGGCGCTGCGTGGTCTGCTCCTGGTCGGCGACGCCGGCGACATCGAGCAGCACCACCATCTTCGAACCGCCCTCGTAGATGTCCTTGTTCTTCAGGTGCTGGGTGTGGGCCAGCACGTAGTTCTCGCGGAACAGGGTGTTGGCGTTGGTGGCGTAGTCGTCGCGGCTGCGGGTGAGCACGGTGCGCCAGCCGCCGCGGGCGATATCCGAGAAGCCGATATGGTAGCCGATGCCGTTGCGGCCGGAGAAGAAGGTGATCCGGAACGGGCTTTCCGGCGGCAGGTCGGCGGTGAACCGATCGCCCAGCTCAAGCAGATAGGCCGGATCGAGGCGGAAGGCCAGCGCCTGCTTCTCCAGCACGAAGAAATTGGTCTTCAGGCTGTGGTGGATAAAACCGAGACAGCAGCGGAAGATGGTGCGGCGGAAATCGTCGAGAAAACGGTGTCCGGTGTTGTACTCCTCGATAAAGCGACTGCTCCGTTCCCGTTCCCGGGCATAGAGCAGCTCCCGGTTTTCGAGGGCCGGATCGAAGCGGCAGCGGAACAGTCCGACCAGCTTCAGGGTCATCTCGGGATGGTTGTGGAAGGCCCGCATCACATCCTCGATGCCGAAACTCTCCGGCTGGTTGTGGGCCAGGTTGGTGTGGCAGAAGCTGATAAAGGCATCGACCAGCGCCGCGTCTTCGCCGCTCAGCAGGCGCGAGGTGACGAAATGCCGGTAGCTTTGCGAGGCGCTGGAAAGGATCTGGGTATTGTAGAGCTCGCTGCGCAGCCGGGCGAACAGCTCGGAGCGCGGGTCGCCGAGGGCCGCATGGACCCCCTTGACGTAAAAGGAGCCGAGAAAGTAGGGGTGGGTTCCGGTATCGATGTTGAGGCAATAGGCGCGCTTGATGCCGATCGAAAGGCGTTTGAAGACCTCCATGGTCTGGATCAGGAAGTCGCGCTGCGGCGGGTTGCCGGCGGCGAACATCACCCGGTATTCCGCTTCGGCCAGGGGGTTTTCGGCCTGCTCCACGGTCAGGAAAACCCCGCCCTGCCGGCGTCCCTGCTGCAACAGCCAGAGTTGCTGGGCGACCCGCCGGGGCGGCGAGATCCGCACGTAGTTTTCGTTGTTGACCCACAGCAGCTGCAGCAGCTTGTCCAGCTCGGGCAGCTCGAAATCGGGGTAATTGCAACGCAGCTCCCGGGCGATCGCTTTTTTCAGCGGGTCCGGCACCTCGACCGCGCCGGCGGCGGCGATTTCCCGCTGCTCCTTGCGGTCGAATTCGAACAACTGCACTTCCAGTTCCTGTTCCAGTCCCGGCAGGGGGCCGTAGGACTGGGTGATCTGGGCGTAGGAGATCTCCCGCTCCTGCAGCCCCTCCAGGGTGTCGTAGAGGGAGCCGGGCCGGTTGGTCCTGGCGACGATCAGGCTTTTGTCGCGATCCGCCAGCACCAGCTGGCGGTGTTCGGCGAGGTCGCCCAGTCCGGCTGCCAGTCGTGCCACGGCGGCCGGATCGTTCTGCAGGGTAATGAAGAAATAGGGGTGCATCTGCTCCCGCAGCCAGGCGAGGTTTTCGGCCTCCATCCGGCGGCTGGCGTTCAGGCACGCGTCGATCGCGCCAAATATCGGGTTTTCAGTCGGGAAACCCATGGTCTGCTCCTTGATGAACAGGAAAGAGTGATGGCGTCGCAAAAAGTCCGCCCTACGGCGTTACGGCGCTTTTTCAGGACCTCGACATAGCTGATGTATGCCTTCGCCCCTGAAAAACCACCAAGCCTTGCAGGACGAAATTTTTGCCTAGCCATCAAGAGTGCTTGCCGTTGTTTCAGGTGGCCGCCGCTGGCGCTTAATCCAGTTCCGCCAGCGGATTCTGCTCAAGGTTTCGGGCCAGCCGGGCGTTGCCGCCGGCAAGTTTGGCCCAGGCCAGAAAGACGCCGCCGAGCAGCCACCAGCCGAGGAAGATCAGCCACTCGTACGGCCAGAGCAGGGCTGCCGGGGCTCCCGGCATGTAGAGCAGCGCCATGCCGAAGCTCAGGATCATGGCGATCACGCCGACGGTTTTCCCGGCCTTGATCAGGTAGGGGCGCTCCATCTCCGGTTCACGGTGGCGCAGCACCAGAAACGAGAGGGCAACCAGGAAGTAGGAGATGACGATGGCCAGGCCGCCGGCGTCGACCAGCCAGACCAGCATCTTGCGGCCGCAGAGCGGGGCCAGCGAGGAGAACAGTCCGATCATCAGGATGGCATTGGTCGGGGTTTTGTATTTCGGGTGCAGGAAGGACAGGAACGGCGGCAGCATGCCCGATGCGGCCATGGCGTAGATCGCCCGGCTGCCGCCGACGAAAAAGGAGTTCCAGCTGGTCAGGATGCCGCCGATGCCGGCCAGGATCATCACCTTGGCCGCCAGGGGACTGGAAAAGACCGCCTGCATTGAATCGGCCGTGGCCAGCTGGGCGCCCTGCAGTCCGGCATGGTCGAGCGCCAGTGACACGCCGAGGATGATCGCCGCGTACCAGACGATCGCCATCACCACCGAGAGCAGCAGGATCTTGCCGATGTTGCGGGGCTCCATGTTGATCTCTTCGGCCGCCTGCGGGATGACATCGAAGCCGACGTACATGAACGGCGTCATGATAGCGACGGCAAAGATCCCCTTGGTGCCATCGATAAAGAGCGGGGTCAGGTTGGCGCTGTCGCCGTTGGTCAGCGCGCCGCCCAGAAAGGCGATGCCGACCAGGGCGATCATGATGGTCACGACTCCCTGGACCAGTGCGGCCGGCTTGACGCCGAAATAGTTGAGGACGGTAATGGCGATCGAGGCCAGCATTCCGACCAGCACCCAGGTCAGATAGACGTCCCAGCCCGCCACGCTGTACATGAAGCCCTGCTTGTAGTTGGGGAACAGGTATTCGATCACCGTCGGCAGGGCCACCGCCTCGAAGGCGACGACCGAAACATAGCCGAGAACGATCGCCCAGGTGCAGACAAACGACATGTTGTGCCCCAGGGCCCGGTGACTGAAGACGTGTTCCCCGCCGCATTTCGGCATCGCCGCGGTCAGTTCGGCATAGGTCAGGCCGACGAAGATCACCATCAGGCCGCCCAGGGCGAAGGCGATGATTGCGCCCAGTGAGCCGGCCCTGGAAACCCAGCCTCCGGCGAGGACCACCCAACCCCAGCCGATCATTGCGCCGAAGGCAAGGGCCAGGATGTCTTTGCTCGAAAGCACTTTGGAAAACTTGCTGGTTTCATCCGCCATGGTCATTCTCCTTGTTCTGTTCAGTTCAAGTCATGCACTGCAATGGAAGGCGACTCCTGCCCCGTCATTCCGGCATGCTTTTGGCCGGAATCCAGATGGTCTCCCCGGATCCCCGACAAAACCACTCGGGGATGACGACCTTGGGTAGCGTGGTGACTAGTTATTCGGACGGTTCCGTTCAATTGGTCGGGACTATTAGCAAGGGGGGTGCCAAACATCGTTATGTGTTTTTGCGGATTGCGCGCGGACGGTCAGCGGTGTCTGCCTGCAGGCAGTCAATGGTCCTGTTCTAGCGGGATTGCAGTTTGCGAAAAAGATAAACTAAAGTTTTATTTTATAGTGGCCGGCGCCGGAAAAAGAGGGCGGTGGCAAGGCGGGTTTAATCGCTCGGCAGTCGGCGGCCTTGCATTTGCGCAAGACCGCCGTTCGCTTTTAGCGGATGCCGTAACGTTTCAGTTTGCGGGTGATGGTCGACTGGTTGACGCCCAGGGCTTCGGCCATGCGTGCCTGGTTCCGGTATTTTTCGGTCCCCTTGCAGAGTACCGAGCGCTCCACGCTTTCGAGAATCTGATGCAGCACCATCTGCTCGGGCCAGTCGTCGCTGGTGGCTGCGTTCTCCTGGATGACCCGGCTGACCACGTGGCCGGGAAGGTCGGGCAGGTCGATCAGTTCGGTTTCGGACATCACCACCAGCCGTTCGCAGAGGTTCATCAGTTCGCGGACATTGCCGGGATAGCGGTAATTGAGCAGGGCGTCCGAGGCGGCCCGGGTCAGGCGTTTCTTGACCTTGGCCTGCTCGCCGAAGGCATCGAGGTAATGATGAATCAGCGGCAGGATGCAGTCCTTGCGTTCGCGCACGGCCGGGACATAGATCGGGATGACGTTCAGCCGGTAGTAGAGGTCGAGGCGGAATTTCCCCTTTTCGATCATCTCCTCAAGGTTGCGGTGGGTGGCGGCGAGAATCCGCACGTCAACGGTTTTGGGGCTGGTTCCCCCCAGGCGCATGATGCGGCCGTCCTCGAGAAAGCGCAGCAGTTTTACCTGCGATGAGAGCGGCAGTTCGGCGATTTCGTCGAGAAACAGCAGGCCGCCGTCGGCCATTTCGAAATAGCCCGGCTTGCTCCCCTGGGCGCCGGTAAAGGCCCCTTTTTCATAGCCGAACAGTTCCGATTCGATCAGCGATTCGGGGATGGCGCCGCAGTTGATCTTGATCAGCGGCTTTTCCGCACGACCGGAATTCTTGTGGATCAGGTCGGCGATCAGTCCTTTTCCGACCCCCGATTCACCGAGGATCAGTACCGATGAATTGGCTCCGCTGACCCTCAGCGTCTGGGTCAGCGATTTGATCATGCAGGGGCTTCTGGCGATCACCTGTCGCGAGCTCTGAAACGCCTGCTGGAGTTCCAGCACCTGGAGCCGAAAGCGATCCTTCATCGCCTCCTGTTCCTCCAGATTGCGCTGCAGGGTGTCGATTTCGGTGATGTCGCGCTCGCTGACCACCACCCGCAGCAGCGCCCCGTCACGGTCGAAAACCGGCGTTCCGGTCAGGATCAGCTTGCATGGGCCGCGCTGTTGCAGAATGTTGGTGACCTGTCCGGTCCTGATCACCTCCAGGGTCACCGAGCGGTCGATGAATCCGAGTTCGAGCAGTTCCTCCATGGTGCGCCCGACCACTTCCCCGGCGCTGATGTTGTTGATCCGCTCCGAAGCCCGATTGATGCGGATGACCTTGGCCTGCGCATCGCAGATCCACAGACCGTCGGAGGAAGAATCGATAATTCCGTCCAGTTCGCGGGTCAGGTCCTGGTAGGCGCGCATTTCGCCGACCATCTGCTTGAGCTTGGTGTGCTCTTCGAAGACGCACGCCGCGCCGGCCAGTTTGCCGTCGATCAGCAGCGGGCTGATGCGCGTCATGAATCGGGTTCCGCCCAGTTGCAGCGGAATCTCCACGCGGCGCTGCCGGTCGTGCAGCGTGGCCACGATGTGCGGCCAGAGTTCCGGCAAGGCTTCCTGCAACGGGATGCCCGAGTAGCAGCCGAGCCCCTCGCGGGCCACCCGGTTGGCGAGCAGGGTGGTACCGGCGCGGTCGACCACCAGCAGCCCTTCGCCGGAGGCGTTCAACAGGGTGTTGTACAGGGTGTTGTACAGGGCGAGCTGGTCCGGGAGGGGCTCGGCTGCGCCGGCCGGGGTCGGCTCGATATCGGTCATCTTTGATAACTCCTTTTTTCGGCTCTTTACGGCCAGGGTTATGCATCGTTTTTTGTAGCTAGTCAGCACCCTGACATCGATGCCGCATTTGGTTGAGCTCCCTCCCGACCCCCCCCTTGAAGGGGGAGGAGATAAATTCATCAGTGACAGCTGAATAGTTACCGTTTTTTTTTGATTATGGAACGGTGTTATTTCTGAATTATGCACATCCGCAAGACTTTATGCAAACTGGAAATATTTTAGCGCTTCTTTTCTCGATATGTTCACCGATTTCACCCTGTTTTCGCTCCGTGCCTCTTCCGGTCCGGAAAAAATCTTTTTAAAACGGATGCTTACATTCCTTGG
>DASWJX010000304.1:0-3349 GCA_036396915.1 Geopsychrobacteraceae bacterium
TCATTGCGGTTCATTGCTTATCGGTCTTTTAAATCAGAGGTTGTCGCTGGATGATCCCCTGTCACCCAGCCTTGCGTTCACCGCTCAGGGTGGTCAAAATTCGGTTATCACAGGTGGTCAATTTTAGGTTGTCATTACTAACCACCGGCAGCCTCTGGTCACTCCCCCCTTGATAAAAAAACAGAAAAGCCGCCGGACCGTTCAACGACGGCTCGGCGGCTCTTTTTATGATCTCTGCAATGCGGCCCGGCTAAAAAACATATCCCCCTGCCTTTCTCAAGATTTTCAACACGGTAGCCGTTTCAGTCCGGTCAAGTCAACGCAAAAAGCCTCTCAGGTGGCTCCCGGGACCTCCGTTCGCCGGCGCGGATCATCCCGGAGTCGTGCGCAGAAACCAGCAGCGATGGCGTTGTGCTGGCCCTGCGGAAACATGTTCAGCCGTTTACGACTACCCCGGCGCCCCGCTTAGTCCGCATCGAAAACCATCTGCGTCGAATCATTGCCCGGCAGAACCATGGGGAAGGCGTAGGTATCGGGATGGATCAAATGTCGGGTCGGACCTGGCTATGTAACTGATCTGAAAAGAAAATACATCAAAATTGGCCCTTAAATACAGCTTAGAGCCGCCATTTCGACCATGAAATGAAAAAGGAGAGGAAGATGCCGCGAGCGCATCGTTATTTTCTGCCGGGGCATATCTGGCATATCACACATCGATGTCACAAGAAGGATTTTCTCCTTAAATTTGCGTATGACCGCAGATCCTGGATCAGGTGGCTTTTTGAGGCCAAGAAGCGATATGGCCTCTGTATTCTCAATTACACTGCTACTTCCAGCCATATTCATCTGCTCGTGCAAGACATGGGGCGTAACGAGATTTCCAAGAGTATGCAGTTGGTCGCCGGGCGGGTCGCACAGGAATTCAACCAGAGGAAAAAGCGCAAGGGGGCTTTCTGGGAAGATCGCTATCATGCGACGGCCGTTGCTGCCGACAATCATTTTTCCCGATGTCTGACATACATCGATCTGAACATGACCCGAGCCGGGGTGGCTGAAGATCCTGCGGATTGGGCTGAGAGCGGTTATGCTGAGTTGATGCAGACGAAGCAGCGATACCATCTCCTCGATTACGAGGTTTTGGGGACGTTGCTCGGTTTGGTCGGGCGTAGCGAGTTGCAGTTGGCCAGGCGCCGCTGGGTTGAAGATGCCGTCCGTCAGAATAGTCTGAAGCGGGATTCTTGCTGGTCGGAGAGCCTGGCCGTTGGCGATGAAGCGTTCGTCGATGAAGTGAAAGCGGGATTAGGCTTCAAGGGCCGGAACCGAGCAGTGGCCAAGAGTGGCCAAAGTTTCGTGCTGCGGGAGAATGAAGCTGACTACGGCATTTCACCCCCGAAAATCCCATTCTAAGGCAGGAAAAGGGGTGGGAAAAGCGATGTTTTCCATTGTTTGTCGGACACTTGGCTGGGTCCGACCCCGAAGGCCGAAGGTTTAGAGTCCCTTCCCGCCGGTAACTCAATCATGGCTCTCCGCCACATCTCAAGCAGCCCTGCATGCGCAATGGCGGTTCGAGATGACTGCGTTCCAGCAGCTCCCGATCGGCAAACAGCTCGGTCGTCGCTCCGTCCGCGGTCACCCGTCCGTCATGGATGACGATGGTCCGTTCGCAGACCTCCAGCACCAGGTCGAGGTCGTGGGTGGCGATGATCCTGGTGTGCCTGAACTGCTTGAGCTGGGCGATCAGCAGCCGGCGGGAGCGGGGATCGAGGCCGGTGTTCGGTTCGTCCATGACCAGGATGTCCGGTTGCATGGCCAGCACGGTGGCGATGGCGACCGCCCGTTTCTCCCCGCCCGATAGCTGGTGCGGGGGGCGGTCCTTCAGGTGCAGGGCGGCCACGTCCCGCAGGGCCTCCCGGACCCGCCGCTCGACATCCTCCCGCGGCAGGCCGAGATTCAGCGGGCCGAAGGCGACATCGTCGAAAACGGTCGGCATGAACAGCTGATCGTCGGGGTTCTGGAAGACCATGCCCACCGAGCGCCGGACTGCCTGCAGGGTTTTCCTGGTCAGCGGGAAGTCGCCGATCCGCACCGTTCCCTGCGTCGGTGTCAGATAGCCGTTGAGGTGCTGCAGGAGGGTCGATTTGCCGGCGCCGTTGGCGCCGACCACGGCGACCGCTTCCCCGTGGTGGATGCAAAAGGACAGTCCGTTGAGGGCGGGGGTGCCGTCGGGGTAGCGGTATTCGAGGTTTTCGACTGCGACGATGTGGTGGCTCATGGTTTTCTCAGGTTCTCGGGTTCGGGGTTCGATGTTCGATGTTCGATGTTCGATGTTCGATGTTCACGACTCACGACTCACGACTCACGACTCAGGTGAATAATGTGCCCAAATGCTGCGGCAGGTTGATGCAGCGCAGCAGCAGGAACAGGCCGCTCCAGCCCAGCAGAAAGAAAATTTCCCGACGACTGATGGCGAGGGTGCCGCGGGTGCGGATGTTGCCGTCGAAGCCGCGGCAGAGCATGGCCAGGTGGATGCGCCCGGCGCGGTCCAGGGTGCGCAGCAGCAGCTGGCCGACCAGCTGGCCGAAGACCTTTATCCCCAGGCCCCGGCCGTGGAACGAGCGCAGGGCGCGGGCGCGGACCAGCCGCAGCGCTTCCTCGATCAGTACGAACAGGTAGCGGTAGAGCAGCAGCAGCTGAACGGTGAAGACCCGCGGGGCGCCGAGTTTTTCCAGGGCCATGCAGATGCCGGGAAAGCTGCAGGTGGCAATCAGGATCAGGGCGGCGCCGACGGTCAGGGTAAAGCGCAGCAGGATCGAAACGAAGGAAACCCAGCCGCCGGAGATGCTCCAGGCGCCGATCTGCAGCAGCGGCGCCTGGTCGAAGAGCGGATTGAAGATGCCGATCAGGACGGCGAACGGCGCGACCAGCAGCAGTCTGTTCAGCAGCGGGCGGGCCGGCAGGCGACCGCCGAGCAGCAGCGCCAGCGGGAAGATGAAAAACGGCAGCAGTCCGGAGATGGCGTATTTGTCGAAGGACGCCACCGTCACGATGAAGATCAGGGTGGTCAGCAGCTTGATTCTCGGGTCGATGCGGTGCACCCAGCTGTCGCGGTAGGCGAGGCTGTCGAGGGTGCCGAGAGACAGGGCTGCTGATTCGATGCGCGGCATGGGGTTCCGGGTTTGAGGTTCGCGGTTCGCGGTTCGAGGTTCGAGGTTCGAGGTTCGAGGTTCGAGGTTCAGGCCCTGCGAGCGGGACTTATAACAGATTTTGCCCGGTGGTGGAGGTGACCAGCTTGCCGTGCTTGACCCCTTTGGTGCCGATCAGTTCGTCGGCCAGCCGTTTGACCCGGCTG
>DASWJX010000305.1:0-10011 GCA_036396915.1 Geopsychrobacteraceae bacterium
GAATTTGGCATATTCGCTGCCGTTGTGGCACTTCATGCATTCCCGGCTGCTGTCCGAGGAGAAGTCGCGGGTGAAGGGCTCGGCCGGATAGTCGGCGTGCCCGGAAGCCGCCCACTGGGCCGCCAGGGTCGTCGCCGCAGCCGGGAACTTGCTGCTGGCGTGGGGGTCGTGGCAGACGGTGCAGGGGGTTTCATCGGCGGCGTTGATGTTGTAGCCCTCGATCAGAACCGCGCCGAGCTCGTCGGTGAGACGGACATGGCTGTCGGTAATGATCCGGTCGGCGGGATCGACGGGGTTGAGCAGCGCCCCGGTGGCCGGGTTGTGCACCTCCACTGCCGCCGAGGGGTTGGCGAAGGTGCCGGTTGCGGGATCGAAGGCATCCCGGTAGATGGCCGGATCGAGCTCATAGCGGAAGGTGTCTTCGGAATCGGGTTCCGCGGCCTCGACGAAAAAGTCGGGTGCATTTTGGGCATTGGGAACCAGGAAGGCCTGGTGGCAGCCGGTGCAGAGATTGAACTCGGCGGAATAGGCGGTCCGGAAATCGAAGACGCCGGGGGTGGCCGAGACGTTCAGGAATGTCGCCCCCTCACCCTTCAGGCCGAGGTCGTGGGGATCGTGGCAGGTGCGGCACTGGACGACGCTGACGTTCTCGAAAGGTCCGACATTGCCCAGCTCCCGCACCATCTCGCCGAAACCGGTGTTGATGGCGAACAGCTGCTGGAAGCCCTCGTCGGTGTGACACCGGGCACAGTCGGCGGTCATCATCGAGGTCCCCTCGATGCGCCCCGGGAAGTTCTTGTCGGAGAAGGAGGCGGCGTGGCCGGTGTCGAGGGCCGCCGAATCCAGGAAGTTCTGCAGGATGTTGTTGGCAAGAGCGCCGAGATGATCGTGCTGGTCCTGCGGCAGACCCCGGTGGCAGGTGCCGCAGGTATTGAAGTCGGGCCGCACGTTCGGAATCGGCCCGACGCCGAAGTGCTCGCCGCCGGCGCCGTGGCAGTCCTCGCAGGTCACCGCCGCCAGCCCTTCGGCCGGCACATTTTCGGCGGCAATCAAGGGCGCGATGGTGGAGCCGTCGCCGGTGGGATCGTGGCAGAGCAGGCACTCGGCCGGGGAGGCGGCGTTGATGTGATCCTCATGCACGACATGTTTGCTCTGCAGTAAACCCTGCACCAGCTCGGCGCTGAAGGAGATGTCCTGATGACAGCCGATGCAGGTGCCGCCGCCGACGAAGCTTCGCCCGGCGGCATCGCTGCCGAATTGCTGTTCCAGGGTGAGGGCCTCGCTGCCGCCGGAATCGCGATTGCTGCCGCAGCCCCAGAGGGTGGCGGAAAGCAGTACTGCTAGAATCAGAACCGGAAATCGTCTTAACATGACTTGCCTCCTATCTTGATGGAATTCATCCCTTGTTTATCGGAAATGACACTTTCTACAGGTCCGCCCGCCACTGGCCTTGTCCAGACGGCTGCTGATATCGCCCCAGTCCTTGGGGTGCGGATTGATCCTCAGGCCACTCTTGTCGCTGTGGCAGCGCAGACAAACATCTCCATCGGGATGGCAGGCTTCGCAGGTCGCCAGATTCTTGCGGGCCTCGCGGGCATGATTCCGCTGCCAATCGTGGGAGGTAAATACCGAGCCGGCATGACAGGACTGACACTGATCCTCCGTGAACAGGCCGTGTCTGGTTCCGGAAACGCTGATGTCGCTCCAGCCGCGGCGATGGGAGTCAAAGCCCAGGTCGTTGCGGTTGAAGGTGGCATGGCACTCGCTGCAGAATTTCGCTTCGTGGCAGCTGCTGCACAGCTGGGGATCGGTTCGGGCGGCGATCGGGTGAGACACCTGAAAATCGCCGCGATGAACATTCATCATGTTGTTGCCGAACGCCCCCTGTTCATCGGCGAAGCCCGCCTTATGGCATTCGAGGCAGAAGCTCTGCTCGTGGCAGGCCGCACAGTCGATACTGTTGCCCTTGGCGGCCGGACGGTGACTGAAGGCCCAGACCGGGCCGTGCGTGCTCAGCATCGGATAGTCCACCTCGTCGACAAACTCCTGTTCGTGACATGCCAGACAGATCTCTTTTTCCGGGACAATGCTGAAGGCGTCCTCGACATGACAGATGTCGCAGCCGACCCCTTCGATATAGGTGTTATGCTCAGTATGATTGAATGTGACAGCCAGCGCCGGGGCAACCCCCGTGGTCGCGAAGGCCAGGATGACGAAAAGAATACGAAGCATTCTGTACCTCCTTAGCTAAAAAAGAATATTCAGGCGTACGCGACCGCGAAAGTACTCATCCCAGAGATCGCTTTCGACATACTCGACCTTTCCCTGCACATTGATCTTGCTGGAAATGTAGGTCGTGGCATCAACCCAGTAACGCTGGCTGGTCGTATCATCGACACGGGTACCGGTGCCGTCGGCGATGAAGCCGAGTTCCCGCTCCAGCACATCGACATGCAGGCCGGCGCCGGCTTCGCATTTGGGAGTGAACAGATAAGCGGCGTGGAGCTTGACACCGGCCAGGTCTTGGCCGTCATCGTCGCTGCGGTAGGTTCCCACCAGGTAACCGGAGAACTTTTTCGTCCGCAGCTTTTCAAGGCCCGCCTCCAGCACATCCGCGTCATCCACGCTTTCGTAGAATTCCCGGATATAGCGCCCGAAGGCCGTCAAGCCCTGACCGAGCCGGTAGTTCGCCTCCAGCAAGGCCTCCTGATATTCATCGACCGCGAATACGGAAAAGATCGATGTCGAGGAAAACACCGGCAGAGAATAGAGATATTCAGCCCTGAGCGACCAGTCGGTCCCCGGCCGATAGCTGCCGCCCAGCAGAAAATAGGTGACTTCCTCGGTCAGCCAGCTGAACTGGGTCTCACTGTAGAGATTCCCCTGTGCCAGGGCATAATCGAGATCGAGGCCGAACAGTTCGTGGGAAAGGTCGCCCTGGTCCCACTTCTGCAGATACGAGAAGCCGAAATCCAGCGACCCCAAAAATCGGCCGGAAAGCTCGGCACCGACAATCATGTCGTCGGCGTGGTAGCCGTCGTAGAAGGTGGTGTCCCCGCCGCCGAAAACCGCCAGGCTGAGCGGACCCAGATTCTGGTAATCGAGATAGATGCCGTCCATCAGACTGGCGCCGGCCGTGGTGGCAATAAACTGCCGACCCAGCTTCAGGTCGAGATTTTTGAGGAGATCGCGCTTTTCCAGATAGGCATAATAAAGCCTGGAATCCGCATCGACCTCGCTGTTGAGGTCGTCAGACAAGCGACCGAAACCGCGAAAATTCCACCCCTCTTCGGCAATGTCGCTGACGTTCAGATTCAGGTACTGATAAAGCGGGACCGCCGTTTCTTCTTCAGCGGTGTCGAACCACTCCAGAACCGTACTGGCGCGGCCCGACACCGTGACCGCCCGTGCTTGCGAAGCGAACCCGACGACCAGACACAACGTGACCAGCGGCAGGGTTATCTTCAGCCACCTCTTCATACATGCCTCCTTCCCGGATAACCGACCAGTGCGACAACAACTCAATTTTCACAACACATTTGTACACGGCAACCTGAAACTGCACTCCGCAGACAGATCCTCCTTTCAGAAACAGCTTGCGCGCGAAGGGAGATAAATCCGTTCAAGCCTCAAGCGGAACAACCTGTCAGAGATTTTGACATTTGATAGATTCCTGGGGCGGAAAAAACAGGGGCAAGGAGAGTTTGTCTCCTACCACAGCAACAACGAAACAACACAAACAGACCGGGCGAGCGGAACCCGGATAGATCATCGCTGAACAACATTATGAACGGTATCAAACAACTACGGCATTGCAAGCGGCTCAACCTGTTTTAGGATCATCTTTTTGCACGTAGCTCGCGGCCCGGCTGGCGGGACCGCTCGTCGAAAAAAAGAGCCCGGCTTTTGCCGGGCTCTTTTTCTCTTCATAATTCATGTTGTTTTGTAACTATTCAGTGCCCTACCCAATATCGTCATCCCCGAGTGGTTTTGTCGGGGATCCAGTGGGAAATCTGGATTCCGGCCAAAAACATGCCGGAATGACGGCGTACGGGTGCCTTCAGCCACGATCATTCGCCGCTCAAGCTGGTCCCACAGGGGCGCTGAATAGTTACGTTGCTTTTAGCTCTTCGCCCCCCCCCCCGCCAGATCGACAGAAGGTGGCAAGCGGGGCGGAGGATCATGCTGCCCGTCTGGCTTTCGCTTGAGGGCCGGGCAGGAAAAGCGCAAACAGGATGGCCGCCGCCGTCAATCCGGCCGAGCAAAGATAACTGGTGACAAAACTGCCGCTCGCCTCGGCGATCAGCCCGGCGGCGCCCGGCCCTACGGTCTGGCCGACGGCGAAGAAGAAGGTGACGACCGAGAAGGCTGCCGCCGCCTTGGACAGGCCCATGTAATCGGAAACGGCAGCCGCCATGATCGTCGGAATGGCCCAGGCCGCCAGACCGTACAGGACCACGGAAGCGAGCAGGGCAGCGGTGCCAAACCCTGAACCGGCCAGCAGGTAGGCCAGGGTCTGCACGGCGAAAGCCGCCATCAGCCCCCCCTTGCGGCCGATCCGGTCGGACAGCATGCCGAACGATACGCCGGAAAACAGACTGAAGAAACCGACCCAGGACCAGAACATCCCGGCTGTCGTTTCGGAAAAATTAAAATCCACCACCATGGTTGTGACGATAAAGGTGCCATAGACCATGTAGGTCGCGCCGAACACCAGATACAACAGCCCCAGGTGGAGGATGATCCGGCCGCTGTCGGCCGCCTGGTGAGCGGTCAGGGCTTCGGTATCCAGAGCCGTTCTGCTCCCCGCCGGCGCAAGCCCCATATCCGCCGGGTCGTTGCGCAACAGGCAGGCGGCGATGCCGGCGATACCGACCGAAATCAGCCCCAGCGATATCCAGCCGATCCGCCAGCCCTGGACAGGGTACAGCCGGTTGAGCCACGGAACAAAAAAACCGGAGAAGATAATCGCCGCGCCATTACCCACCACCATCAGCCCCGCCGCCCGTCCCCGCCGTTCGCGGCGGAACCAGTGGGAGACCAGTACCATGACCGGAATGTTGGCCAGACCGCTGCCGATGCCGGTCAGGGTATAGAGCACCAGAGCAACAACAAAACCGCGGCTCTGCGAAATCCCCAACATACAGCAGGCAATCAGCAGCAGCCCGCAGGTGATCGTCAGGCGGGGCTTGAAACGCCGGATCGCCAGCGGCGCCAGGGCGACGGCCAGCAGGTAGCCGGCAAAATTCCCGGTGCTGACATAGCCCATCTGGTCGTAAGCCAGCCCCAGCCCTTCGCGCATGGCGGGCAGCAGCATCCCGTAGGCAAAGCGGGCCAACCCCAGGCAGGCGAAGAGGATCAATATCCCGCAGCAGACGATAACCCAGCCGTAGTGAAATTTCAGCTTGCTGTTCAACGACATGACTGTTCGGCCTTCATTACATTGCGGATCGGGCTTCGGTAACAATCCGTTGCTCAGCGATCAAACGCCAGCTTGAGCCCGAGCAGCATCAGAATCGAACCGGACAGGCCATCAAAAAATCTGCCCGTTTTCCCCTGCAACATCCAGTATTGCGCCTGCCCGACCAGCAGGGCCAGGGCGGTCTGCCAGGTCATGGCAATCAGAAAATGGTATCCGGCCAGCAGCAGCGACTGCTGCAGTGCCGACCGCCCCGGATCGATGAACTGGGGCAGGAAGGCCATATAAAAAACGATGGTTTTCGGATTGAGGACATTGCTGAGAAAGCCTTCGAGAAAAGATCTCCGCGGCCGGAAACCGGACCCGGCCGCACTGCCGGAATGCGCCGTCCCGTCCGTGCCGGAGAACGCTTTGCGCAGGTTGATGCTGCCCAGCCAGATCAGATAGCCGGCCCCGGCGAATTTAAGCAGACCGAAGGCGATGGCCGACTGGAGAAGAATCAGCGAGATGCCGACGGCGGAAAGCGTGGCATGAACAAACAGCCCGCTGCAGATACCGAAGCTGCTGACCGTCCCGTCGCGAAAGCCGCCGCGCGTGGTGTTGCGGATCACCAGCAGGGTATCGACCCCCGGCGTCAGGGTCAGCAGGATGACGGCCGGCAGGTAGGTCCAAAGCTGATTTTCCATCCGGCAACTCCGCGCCACTGTTTACAAAATGAGGTTATCATGCCACGAAAGCCGGGCTTTCGTCACGGCGGTATTTGATCGAGCGGAACAGGTCGTCAGCGCCGCTGCGACCGTCAGCGAAGCCGACGGCGAGTTCGTCCTGCTCGTCAATCCGGACATTTACAACCTGGTGGCTTTCGCAGCAGGCCATGAGCCGGCCTGTACGACCGGCGACTACCGCGTGGTCGCCTCGACCATCGACAAAGCGACGCAGGCATTCGACGTCACCCTGCCCGACGCAACGGTCGTCACTCAGAATTTCAGCTTCGATTAGCAGAACCCCCGGGATAGTTTTCATCCCGAAGAGCCCGGCAGTTCGCCGGGCTCTTCTGTTGCAACCGCTCCCGTCAAGTCCAGCAAGGCGACCAGTCGCTCCAGACTCGGTCCGGCCGCCACCAGAGCCTCCTTCCGCGCTTTTCGCAATTGCTTGATGCGGTTCTCGATCCTCAGCGCCGTTCCGCGCGAGCCGACCTCGCAACAATAGACTTGTTCCAGCGACTGACAGGCACGGGTGTACTTCGCGCCCTTCGACAGGCCGCGGCGATGCTCGGCGAGGCGCCGCTCGGGATCATTGCTGATCCCGGTGTAGAGTGCGCCCCTTTCGTTTCTGAGAAGGTAAACCGACCAGGTTTTCATGGTTCGAGAGCCATCCTGAAGTGGCAAAGAGAAGCAAGCGCGGCACAAGCCTTTTCTCTGGTCTTTGAGCACGATTGTGTTAATATCTGCTGCTGAATCAATACTCTAGACATTATGTGAATGCAAGGATTTGTCAGCCATGGCGCTGTTTCCAAAAAGACGAGAAGCGGAAATCCAGCCGGATGCTCCCCCGCCGCCGCCCGCGGCTGACGGAGCTCAAAACCCGAATACAGGAGAGGCACGCGTGGACGTTAACGGAATAGACATCGGCTTCGGCTTCACAAAAGCCGTGCAGGGACGCGAGACAATCATCTTCAAATCGATCCTCGGCGAGGCGGCGGAGATTCAGTACAGCGAAGCGCTGCTCGACGAAGCGGAGAAGGATGAGTTTCTGCACCTGGAATTCGACGGCGCCTCGCACTTTGTCGGCGAACTGGCCGAACGCCAGAGCAATGTCCGCTTCTTCACCCTCGATCAGGAGCAGTTCGTCAGCCGCTTCGCCCGGCCGCTGGCCATGACGGCGCTGGGGCGCCTGGCAAGTTCGCACCTGCCGATCAATCTGGTAACCGGGCTGCCGATCGGCCATTACCGCCGGCACAAGGACGATTTTTCAAGAATGCTGACCGGCAAACATGCGGTGACCATGATCGGTCGCGACGGTTCGCGCGCGGAGAAATCGATCAATATCAACAAGGTCATGGTCGTCCCGCAGCCTTTCGGCTCGCTCTTCGACACCATGCTGACCGACGAGGGAAAACTGAAGGACAAGCGGTTCCTGCAGGACAAAATCGGCGTCATCGATGTCGGGTTCCGCACCTGCGACTACACCGTTTCGGACAAGATGCGCTACAGCGAACGGGGCAGCCGCACCACCGAATCGGGTATCGCCCGCGGCTTCAACATCATTGCCGGCAAACTGCGCGAAAAGAGCGGCGTCAATGTCGAGCTGTACCGTCTCTACCAGGCCGTCGAAAAGGGTTCGATCAAGATCCGTGGCCAGGAGTTCGACCTCAAGTCACTGACCGAGCAGGTCTTCAAGCAGCTGGCGACCACCATTGCCAACGAGGTCGATCGGCTC
Source organism: Geopsychrobacteraceae bacterium (assembly GCA_036396915.1). Classification (GTDB taxonomy): domain Bacteria; phylum Desulfobacterota; class Desulfuromonadia; order Desulfuromonadales; family Geopsychrobacteraceae; genus BM509. Next base: position 7,859 of record DASWJX010000305.1, read on the forward strand.
TGGGCCGACGACTGGGACATGGACGCCATGATCATTACCGGCGGCGGCGGCAAGGTGCTTGAATCCTTCCTCAAGCCGCAACTGACCGGCGAAGTCCTCTCCGCCCCGGAACCGGATGGCGACCCGCGTTTCCGCAACGTGCGCGGTTACGGCAAGTACGGCCGCTACAAATGGGGAACCGCGACCGGCGGCGCATAAGCAAAGCGCCCGACAGGCTGCTAGCCGCGGACATAGTCCATCTGCCGGGCGATCCGCGCCCGGACGAACTTTCCCGCGAGGCGTTCCACCAGATAGAGGCCCAGATCGATGGCAGCCGTCACTCCGCCGGCGGTGACGACGTCCCCCTCGTCAACCACCCGCTGCTCCAGGATGCTGCCGCAATAGGGGCGCAACTCTTCGACGGCCGCCGGATGCGTCGTTGCGCTCTTCCCTTCCAGAAAACCGGCCGCGCCGAGCAGCAGGGAACCGGTACAGACCGATGCTTTCAACCTGACCGGCGCAGCGGACTTCAGCCAGCGGATAAACTTTTTGTCATAGCGCAGCGGCCGGGTACCGAAGCCTCCCGGCACGACAATCAGATCGTAACCGCTCAACGACTCGCCAACGGAAGTCGCCGAAAAGCGGAGCCCCCTGTCGTCACATACAGTGTCGGTCAGTGCGCAGATCCGCCAATGAAAATCCGGCATCAGATTCATCGACTTGAGACGCGTCAGCGGGTCATAAACCCCGACCATGTCCAAAGCCGTCATCTTGTCAAAAATAATAAAGGCCGCGTTCATCTCCCCCTCCGAGTGATCCCCATGTCAACGCCCAGCGCCTCTCGCGCGTGCCGTCATGTTGAGCAGGCGCGGTCGGCGCCATCGGCATGTTCATGGCCCACCCTTCCCTGCTGAACGGTTTCGACAGCACGGCACAATCGCCGGTTTCCGTCTGGAAGTATGCGTTAAAAAATCGCAAACACAATCGGACCGGCGAGAAAAACAGGCCCGATCCGGTCGGCCTAAAACCGCCAGGAGAGACTGAGGGACGAAAAAATCTGCTCATTGTTCTGGCTTTCAAACTGTTTGGTCCGATAAATATGGGAGAAGGTCGCTTTGGCCTTTCCATAGCGCACGGAAATCCCGGAACTCAGATCCGCGACAAAAAGCTTGCTGTCGACACTGTGGCTGTCCCGGAAGGTGTTCCCGTCCAGAAAGATATCCCGTAAGACCAGCCGGCCGTCCGCCGCGACAAATAAATGGAGACCGAGCTTTTTCCGGCGCGCATGATCGGCGGTTCTTTTCTCAAATCCGTTGCTGCTCACACAGCCCGCCCGGATCGCGCAGTTCCCGAAATCCTCGGGAAGATCCCAGCCGAAGCGGAATTCGCCGCCGGCATTGGCGTAAATTTTCACGGTTCCGACGCGGGCTCCCAGGTGCGGGATAAGGTCAGATGAGAAGGTCCGGGGAAATCCGGGAGTTCCCAGTTTCCACTGCGTTTCATAAACAGCATCGATCGTGAGTTCGTTCCCCAGCTGATGCTCCCAGCCTTTGGGATTCTGCGCGCCATTGACTATTTTATGAATCAACTTCTGCGTCCCTTCGGCCAACGATGCAGGACCCAGGATTCCGACATTCAGCTCCCAGGTGTTCTGTCTGCGCAGCGATTTGCTCTGCAACCCGACCGCCAGATAGGTCATGCCCGCATAGGGGCGATCATCGACAATCAGCTCAACGCTCTTCTTGTCTTCCGGGGTATAGATCTCCTGCCCGAACGACAGGGAGAGGGCCCGCTGCTGCGCGGGGTCATTGACAAAAGGGAGTCGCTCCAGCAACGGATAGATCCAGCCCGGCCAGTTTGCCGCCGGCGCATCAGCGGTATAGGGCGTACTCCAGGTCAGTTTCAGGCCGTTGGTGTAATCGCGGTCCGTTCCCGCCAAAAAATCGTTCTCGTAATAAAGGGTAAAGGTGTCAAAAACCTGATCGGATTTCGCCATGACCGGCAGAACCGAAACCAACATGAGAAGGGAAGCCAGGCCCATGCGGACTGCAACTCGCAACAAAAAAACCCTCCTGCATGTACGAAAGTCAAAAGGAGCATGAGTTGATTATGTCTGATAAGTATATCCTGCCCATCCTGCCAGACAAGCCGCCGAAACCATACAACAATGATGG
>DASWJX010000306.1:0-16785 GCA_036396915.1 Geopsychrobacteraceae bacterium
TGATTTATCGACAAACCCCTTGAAGGCAGGGGCTTGGCAAGACACAACCGTCTTTATTCCGTATACCGGAAGCGTAGTTTTGCAATTACGCCATGGACAAACGCTGTTTTTTTGCAATTCTGCAAATCGCGAGCGATGGATTGCGTGTCCGCGCGGACCCGCCTATACTGCACGCAACTCCGCCACAGCAAACCCGGAACCGCGTCTACAGAGAAGGTGCTCTCCCATGCCGAATCAAACCCTGCTGAACCAAGTCGTCGGCCTGGCCGAGAAGGTCGCCGGCTATCAACTGGAAAAATTCCGCAGCCGTCCGCCCGGCAGCGGTGACGAAAAAATGGCTCGCGAACTGGTTTCCGAGGTCGATCTGACTTCGGAACGGATGTTGATCGACGGCTTGTCGCAACTGCTGCCGGACGCCGGCTTTCACGGCGAAGAAACCGGCCACAGCGGCAATCGCGACTGGCGCTGGATCATCGACCCGCTGGACGGCACCACCAACTATCTCAGCGGCCTGGAGCAGTTCTGCATCTCCGTCGCCCTCTACGACAGGGAGGAGTGTCAGCTCGGCGTCGTTTTGCGGCCCGCGTCGCATGAACTCTTTTCTGCCTGCCGCGGCCAGGGCCTGCGCCACAACGGCAAGCCCGCCGCCGCCGCTCCCGCCGCCCTGCCCCTCGCTTCGGCCCTGCTCGGCAGCGGCTTCCCCTACCGCTCCCCCGACCTGGCCGACAGTTTCTTTGCCTGCGCCAGAGAAACGCTCTACAAATGCCGGGGCCTGCGCCGCTTCGGCTCGGCGGCTCTCGACCTCAGTTATGTCGCGGCCGGTTTCCTCCAGGGCTTCTGGGAAAGCGATCTCCAGCCCTACGATGTTGCGGCCGCCCTGCTGTTTCTGCAGGAAGCCGGCTGCACGGTCAGCAATCAGCGCGGCGAACGCTACCGGATCGGCAGCGACCGGATTCTGGTGTGCGCTCCGGAGCAGGTCTATCGCGAATTGCTGCCGATCATCAGCCGCCACTATGCGGCGCTGGGCTCCTGACCACAGCGGCGCCGCTCAAGGGGCACGGTCGATCAGCGGCAATTCAACTATTTTCTACGGTATTTTATCTTCAGGTTTTTTACTATAATTCACGGGTAAACAATAAACCTTCAATTATCGGCCGGTTTCCGATATTTACCCTTTTAAATCCGGGCCGTTTCTGGCATATTTTTCACTGCTCGTTCAAGGAAAGCTGATTATGGTTCCGGACGGGAGTACCGCCGGCAGATCGCCGGCGCGTAACCATTCACCTGACACTTATGAATCTATCGCCTCCCCTTGCAAGGGGGAGGTCGGGGTTGCGCGCCGACGGGTTTCAGGCGGGAGGGGGATGGGGTGCCGGCCGGCAATGGAGAGGAAGAGCATGAGCCTTGGCGAAGGCCTGCGCAGATACCTGAAGACGGAAACCCGGGGCCAGCTGGTGATCAAGTTTTGCGGCGAGGAGCAGCTGTGCAAGATCGCCATCGATGACGGACAGGCCGTCTACCTGTCGCTCGGGAAGCTCGGCCCGCACGAGACCCTGACCGCGCTGGCCGGAAAACAGGTGGAATGGCTCGACTTCATCGACGGCCTGCCGCCGCGCAAACGGCTGCCGCACTCCCTGAACAAGCAACTGATGGAGCTTGCCCGCGAAATCCGCCCGCCTGGCGCGGCACCGGTGCGGGACAGCTCGGCGGCCGACCGCGTCCACGGCGGTCCCGACCGGCCCGACGGCGCATTACACCAAACCGTGGCGGCCATTATCGAGGATTTTGTCGACCGGATCGGCCCGCTCGGCATCGTGCTGGCCGAAAGAGCGGCGCAGGATCTCGGCTGCCGCGCTGGGACCCCGATGAAACCGGCACTGATGGAACGCTTCGTGGCGGTCCTGTCCGGCGAAATCCCGGAACCGCAGCGCCAGGCCTTTATCGACAGATACAGTTCCCGAACGACAAAACAACCGTAATGAGACGCCGGACCCCCGGAAGGAACGCTGCATGCTGGGCAACCTGACCATTCGCAAACGCATCATGGCCATTCTGGCCGCCGTCTATGCCCTCTCGCTGGCGGTTGCCGTCATTGGCGGCTATGTTGTCCTCAAGCAGGAAACGACGCGCGAAGCGGTGGAGAAGACCGAACTGTTTGCCGCCGTCATGTCGGCCAACCAGCTGTACATGGCCCAGAATATCCGCCCCGAAATCAAGAACCGGCTGCCCGATCTCTATTTTCCCGAAGCGACCGTCGGCATCCAGATGCTGGTGGAAACGGCCGAATTGATCCAGGAGCAATATCCCGAATATATTTTCCGGGTCATTTCGCCGAACCCGCTCAATCCGGCCAATCTCTCCGACGATTTCGAAAACCGGATCATCCAAAGCTTTGAGGACGACCGCTCCGAGAGCTGGGAAGGATTCATCAAAAAAGGGGAAAAGAACTACTACGCTACCGCGATCCCCATCGAAGCGCGCAACGGCTGCATCTGGTGCCACAGCACTCCGGAGGTTGCCCATCCGGATATGGTGGAGGAGTACGGCAGCGAGTCCGGCTACGGCTACCGACTGGGCGAAATCGTCGGCGCCAGATTCATCTACGTGCCGACGGAAAAAGCGCTGGCGCTGACCAAAAAGAAACTGACGATTTTCGTCGCCGCCCTCAGCGTGCTCTTCCTGGTTGCGTTTCTGCTGATCGACGGTGTTATTATCCGCAGCGTGGTCCGCCCGCTCGAACAACTCACCGCGGTGGCCACCGAGATCAGCAGGGGCAAGCTGGACCGGGAATTCGAAGTCACCGGCAACGACGAGATCAAAGCCCTGGCCGAGGCCTTCAACCGCATGAAAGTCTCCCTGACCAAGGCGATCAATATCATCAGGAAGTAGCCGGAACGACCAGGGCCAGACCACGCCATCAAGGAGTTCGACCATGAAACGTCTGTTGCTGCTGATCATCATCCCGCTGCTGATGTCTTTAGCCTCTCCGGCCTTCGCGGCCAGCGCCATCAAGGGGAAGAAATTCTACCAGAAGATCTGTCAGGACTGTCACATCCGGGACGGCGAAGGCGGCATCATGGGACCTGCCGATAAAAAGAAGGAAGAATGGCAGGCCTTTTTCGACGAGAACCGGCACCGTGCCAAGCCGGAGGTCTGGGAAGGTTTGACCCGGAAGAAGCGCAAGGACCTGCTGCTCTTCTTCCTCAATTACGCCATCGACTCCGAGCAGCCCGACGAATGCGGCTGAGCGCGGGAAGGTAACCGTCCGCATAAGCAACCGGCCCGGCGCTAAGAGCGCCGGGCCGGTTGTGTTTCATGCCCTGCGCGCCGCACACTTCTGCAGCGCCAGTCCGGCGACAATCAGCAGCAGACCGCCGAACGTGGCGGGGTGAATCCGTTCGCCGACCAGAAAACGGATCAGAACCAGCGACAAAAAAGGCGCAATGAAAATCAGGTTGCCGATACGGGCGGTATTTTCGCTATATTTGAGCGCCAGCAGCCAGAGGATAAAACCGGCGCCCATTTCCAGCACGCCGATATAGGCCGCGCCCAGCAAGCCGGGCAGCGAGGGACGGGCCAGATCGGAGAAAAACAGCGCATAGCCCAGCACAAACGGAAAGGCGCACAGAAAATTGACGAACAGCGCCACCACCGCCGGCCGCCGGTCGCGGGTATTGAAGATCCAGTACAGCGACCAGATCACGGTGCTGAGCAGCGCCAGCGCGACGCCCGGCGGACTCGACACACTCATCTGAAACGGCTGGCCCTGCGTGGCGATAATCACCACCCCGCCGTAGCTGAGCAGCAGCGCCAGCCACTCCAGTCCGGCGACTTTCTGCTTCAGGAGCGGAATCGACAAGAGGGTCAGGGTGATCGCCCAGCTATAGTTGATCGACTGGGCCTGCTGGGCCGGCAGCAGATCGTAGGCCTTGAGCAGGACCAGGTAATAGAGGAACGGGTTGAGCAGGCCGAACAGCAGCGACCTGCCGTATTCTTCGCGACGGCAGCGGAACACCTGAGCGAACTGCCCCTGCCGGATCAGCACCAGGCCGAGAAACAGCGTGGCGAACGCCCCGGAGTAGAGCAGCAACTGGACCGGCTCCAGGTGGCGCAGCGAGAGCTTGAACGCCGAGGCCATGGTCGACCAGATCAGGACCGCGCCCAGGGCATAGAGGGTGGCTTTTTTCTGGTTGGTCAAGCGCCGGCTCCCTGAATGCGATAGCGTTTGCCGACCGGCAAGGCCAACAGCACCAGTCCGCAAAAGATCAAGGCCATGCCGCAAAAAGCCTGCGGGTTCAGCTGTTCGCCCAGCAGAAACAGGCCGAGCAGACCCGCGGTCATCGGCTCGGCCAGGGTCAGGGTCACCGCCGACGCAACCGGGACCGTCCGCAGGCCGCGGGAGAAAAACCAATAGGAAAGAGCCATGGTCGCCAGACCAAGGTGCAGAACGACCGCGATAGAGCGCGGCTGCAACAACCAGTTCAGATCACAATGGATCAGCAGCGGGGAGAGCAGCAGGGCACCGATACAAACCACCACGGCCATGACCGCATTTGGCGCGTGCTTTTCCAGCAGCCCCTTGAACATCAGCGTGTACCCAGCGTAAGAGGCTCCGGCGCCGATGGCCAGCAGCACACCTTGTGGATCGACGGCGACCTCACCGCCGCTGAGAATCAGCAAGGCACATCCGAGTATTGCCAGAACGGTCGCCGCCAGCCAGCGCCGATTTGGTCGCTCGCCACGAAATATCAGCCCCAGCAAACCACCGAAGATCGGGCCGCTACCGATACCGATGATGGTCCCGACCGCCACCCCCGTTTTAACCACAGCGGCAAAAAAACAGATTTGGTAGCTCGCGGTCAGAGCCCCGGCCACAAGCACCGGTCGCCATTGCCAGTCCTGAAAGCGGCCCAGCTCACGACGGTACACAGCCAGCAGCAGCAGAGCGATACCGCCGATTAGCAATCTCAGGGCTCCGATCACCCTCGGATCGAATCCGGCCGGGGCAAACGCCTGGGCGGTTCCGGTCGTCCCCCACAGCATGGCGGCAATCAGCACAAACCAGACGCCGCCGCGCATTTTTGTCCTATCCGTCATTTCCATAACCACCTTTATTCAGCATGAGTGCCCAGCACCCGCCGGACCGGCACCAGCATCCAGCCGATCGCCGCCAGTCGGCCGGCCAGGTAGGCGAGAGCGGCGCAGACCGCTCCGGGAAGGGTATCCTGCAGCAGCAGCGCGGTCAACACCAGCACGATCACCCCCGCCTCCAGCGCGGTCGCGGTGGAGATCGGCCGGGTGGCGTGGCCGCCCATCAGCAGGGCCCGCATATAGGCCGTGATCACCGTCAGCGCCGGCAACAGAGCCATCAGTTGCAACGGCAGCAGGGCAAATTCCGCCAGCAGCGGACTCAGTCCGGAAACCCGGAGCAACCAGAGATCGGCCAGCGGCGTCAGGGCAATCGCCAGCAGGCTGCCGCTGAGCAGAACGGCCAGCAGCAGGGCAAAATTGCGCATCTCCCGCCAGCCCTGCAGCCGCGTTCCCAGCAGGGCGATGGCCACCTCCTGAAAAGAGAGCCCGACGGCACGAAAGACAAAGGTCAGCGCGCCGATGACCGGCATGACCGCCAGGGATTCCAGCGGCATCTGCCCCTTGCCGAGAAAGAAGGTCACCACCGGATGAATGCCGAGGGTGATGAACGGGGTCAGCGCCAGCGGCAGATAATAGCGCCCCAGTTCCCGAAACCCGCGCACAGCAGCCGTATCCTGCCGGGCCAGGGTCGCGGCGATCGCTCCGGAGGCGAGCAGCCGGGTCGCCACCATCTCCACGCTCACCCCGCAACTGAGCGCCAGCCCGCCGAGCAGCGCGCCCTGAACTCCGCTGTAACGGAACAACAGCAGAGCGGTCAGCGCCATCAACAGTACCCGCCCCACCGTCGCCAGCGCCACCCGCCGGGTCTGGTCATTGCGGATCAGCACGCCCTGATAAAAACGCCGCCAGCCGATCACGGCGGGCCAGGGCAACAACACCAGCAAAGCCGCATAGACCCGCGAAGCGATCGCCGGCGACAGACCGATGAGCCCTTCCATCAGCAGATCGAACAGCGGCGGGATCAGCAGCGTCAGCATCCCCAGGGTCACCAGCAGGGTCAGCAGCGCGGTAAAGCGGCGCAGAGCGCGGTACGACTGCGCCCCGCTAACCAGGGCGATGGCGGCGCTCATCAGCATGACGATCGGCGCTTCCGCCACCAGGGCAAAAGCGTAGGCCACCCCGTAAGCGGCCAGATTCAACTCGGCGTCGACCATCCGCGCAATGACCGCCGCCAGCAGCGGGCCTTCCACCGCCATCATCAGCCAGGTGCCGGCCAGCGGCAACCAGAAGCGGAAGATCTTGCCGTATGCTAAGCGATCCTGCATGCTGCTCCCGAACCGGTCATGAAATACATCCTCTCTCGTGCCGTCCATAATCTCTTGTACAAAATTGACATCGTCCCCCCGGCCGCAGCCGCCATCCCTTTGACAAACAGAAGGGGGCGACCGGCCGCGGTCGCCCCCAAGTGAGTTTTTACGTCATTTCCAGCGCAAAAGGAAGGGTTTGTTGGTTCCGATCCGCACGCTGCCTGCCTCAGACGCGCTCCATGCCCTGCTTCAACTGCCTGTCGAACAACTCGAACTGGCTCTGGGCCTCCTCACAGGGCGGCCGCCCCAAGAGGCTGATGCCGATGCAGGCCAGGGTGCAGAAAATAAAGCCGGGCAGGATTTCGTAGACATCGAACAGTCCGCCGCTGAGTTGCTTCCAGACGATGACGCTCAGCGCCCCGACCACCATCCCCGCCAGCGCCCCGTTGCGGGTCATGCGCTTCCAGAACAGGGAGAGGATGACCACCGGACCGAAGGCAGCGCCGAAGCCGGCCCAGGCATAGGCGACCAGACTCAGCACCGAGCTCTCCGGGTTGGAGGCAAAGAAGATGGCGAGCAGGGCGATAGAGACAACGGCGAGGCGACTGACGAACACCAGTTCCTTATCGCCGGCGTTTTTGCGCAGCAGCGCCTTGTAGAAGTCCTCGGCGATGGTACTGGAGCAGACCAGCAACTGGGAGTCGATGGTGCTCATGATCGCCGAAAGGATGGCGGCCAGCAGGATGCCGGCGACCCAGGGATTAAAAAGAACCTGGGTCAGGGTCATGAATACGGTCTCCGGGTTCTCCAGCGGGGCCTTGGCGAAGTAGGCGATCCCGGCGAAACCGGTGAACATGGAGCCGAACAGGGCGAAAACCATCCAGGAGATGCCGATCAGCCGCGCCTTGGGAATCTCGGCCACCGATTTGACCGCCATGAAACGGGCCAGGATATGGGGCTGTCCGAAGTAGCCCAGCCCCCAGGCCATCAGGGAGACGATGCCCAGCAGGCTCATGTCGGCGAAGACGTCGAGCATCTTGGGATCCTGGCTGGCCGCGGCGAAGACCGCGGTATCGAGGCTGCCCAGCTGGCGCAGGGTCACCAGCGGGACGACGATCAGGGCGAGGAACATGAGAATCCCCTGAAAAAAGTCGGTCCAGCTGACCGCCAGAAAGCCGCCGAGAAAGGTGTAGGAGACGATGACCACCGCGCCGACCCAGAGCGCGACCTGATAATCGAGGCCGAAGGTTTTCTCGAAGAGGATGGCGCCACCGACCATGCCCGAAGAGGTGTAGATGGTGAAAAAGACCAGAATCACCAGGGCGGAGATGACCCGCAGCAGACGGGAAGAGTCGCCGAAGCGGTTTTCCAGGTAATCGGGGATGGTGATCGAATCCTGGGCGATCTCGGTGTAATGACGCAGGCGTTTGGCCACGAACTGCCAGTTCAGATAGGCTCCGATGGCAAGTCCCGTGGCGATCCAGACCTGGTTCATTCCGGCGGCGTACATGGCTCCGGGCAGTCCCAGCAGCAGCCAGCCGCTCATGTCCGAGGCGCCGGCGCTCAGCGCGGCCACCGCGCCGCCGAGCTGACGGCCGCCCAGAACATAATCGGAAAGATCCTTGGTCCTGAGATAGGCGAAGAGGCCGATACCCAGCATGCCGAGCAGATAAACGACAAACGTAAGCAGTACTGCAAAATCCATGATTACGGATCCGTCCTTTCGGTAAAATAGGTGATGACAGAAAGAACGACGACCAGCAGCATAGGTGCCAGGCACCAGAACCAGCTCTCCATGGAAATAACCGGCGATTGCATGAGAAACTACCTCCTTTGACTCGGGCGGGAATCTCCGCCCGGATGTGTGTAGGTTAATCGGTTGCCGCGTTGAGCCTTTTGTGACGGCCCCGTGGCGTCACTGTCGGGCTCAAGGCGGATGAAGTTATGGCGACCCCAGCGCTGCCGGTCGCAAACCCTCGGCAGCACGACCAGGCTGCCGGTACGGTAGCGACCCGAAACCCCTGCCGCCCCGGAAAGTCTGATCGTCACCGAGCGGGAACGCAGCGTGACGATCTCTCCGCCGGCCAGGCAGCGGAAGCCCTGGTCGTCCCAGCAGGCCCGAACGCGCACGCCCACGGCAAGCCTGCGGTCTTCTTCGCTATGTGAATGGGCAGTCCCGTACTCCACCTCGGTCTCCTTTATGCGCCGCCCAGCCCTGGCCGACGGTCGCAGTTGCAGATTCGGGAATGAGCGCTAGCGCCCTGTGTCCCATGGAATGTCGCAAGATTGCGCAGGATTTTGGCGGGGCAACAAGGCGTGGCTGATGGCGCATAGCCGTAGCTATGCGACTTCAGTCACAACGCTGTTGCCGCGTCAAAGGACCAGCAAGATGCGATAGTTTATGGGTTACAGGGCGCTATGCCGCCCGCATGCCGAGCATCTGCCGCAGGGCGTGCTTGGCGATGGTGGGGTTTTCCTTGAGCCGGCGCCGCGAATAGGGGAGCCAGTCCTTGCCGAAGGGGACATAGACCCGCAGCCGGTGTCCGCCGGAAAGGATGATCTCCCGCAGCTGCTCGTCGACCCCGAGCAGCATCTGAAACTCGTATTGCTCGGGCTTGAGGCCGTACCTGTCGATGAGCTTGAAGGCTTCGAAAACCAGCCGTTCATCATGGGTGGCGATACCGACGTAGGCCTGGTTGGCGAAGAGCTTGTCCAGACAGTGGATAAAGTTACGATTGACCACGTAGGGATCCTTGTAGGCCTCGCGACGCGGTTCGTTGTAAATCCCTTTGCAGAGGCGCACGTTGGTCCCCGCGGCGACCAGCTCCTCGATATCGGCCGCGGTGCGCCGCAGGTAGGACTGCAGCACGACGCCGACGTGACCGGGGAACTCGGCGCGCAGGGTGCGGTAAAATTCCAGAGTGTCGTCGGTGCAGGGATGGTCCTCCATATCGATGCGCACGAAGTTGTCCAGCGCCGCGGCGCGGGCGACGATCTCCCTGATGCTCGACAGGCAGACCTGCTTGTCGAGGGAGAGGCCGAACTGGGTCGGCTTGAGTGAAAGGTTGGCCCGTACCCCTTCGGCATTGATGGCATCGAGAATCGCGAGGCATTCATCCTTGAAATGCTCGGCCTGGGCGAGGGTCTTGATGAACTCACCAAGGATATCGATGGTGGCCATCGCCCCCTGCTCGTTGAGTTTTTTACTGACCGCTATCGAATCGGCCAGGGTGTTGCCGGCGATATAGCCTTTGGCGAAGTGGCCGACGATGGGCCCGGGGACATGCATGATGGTTTTTGAAACTACGGCATTGAACAGGGACATGTTTACCTCCACGAGGGTATTGCCAGAAAACTTGGGTCACTGCTGTATGCCTCCGCTGGAAAAAATTCCGGGAGACTTCGGTCTCCCGGAGAGGAGGTCTACAACAAAACATCGATTTGCCATCGGCGTTCGAGACTCCCTGGAGCACAGGACGTGCCAATCGCCGCAGAATCGGCGCAAGCCCTCCCAGAGGCCGGAACAAAGGTTTGTAATTTCGGAATCTTAGCGATTTAAAACAGTGGATTGGCGAGAAAAGGGGAGTTACGCCAGGACAAAATAGCCCTGGCATGTGCCGGCAGCAGTATACGGAATTGCATAAACGCCGTGCCCGCGGGGCGGACTTTTTGCGGCGCTGTAACTATTCACCTGTCCCTTATGAATTTAATCTCCTCCCCCTTCAAGGGGGAGGTCGGGAGGGGGATGGGGTGCCGTCGTGCTGGATCAGTCCCATCCCCACCCCAACCCTCCCCTTGAAGGGGAGGGAGCTTAACCTCAATGGTGCATCGATGGCAGGGTGCTGAATAATTACGTAACGCATAATGCCGGGACAATACGCGGGCACGGGAGCGGGAGCAAAGGATCGGCCGAGCCGCACGGATCAGGAAGCGTCCGGCAAGCGCCGCCCCCGCTTCAGGCCGTACTTCTGCAGCTTGCGGGCGATGGTGGCCTGGGTCACGCCGAGCGCCGCGGCCATATCGGTCTGGTTGGAAAACTGCTCCATCACCCGGGACAGAATCCGCAGCTCCACCCGGTCGAGCGCCTGCTGCAGGCTGACGCCTTCGCACCAGTCGACCGGGGCGGAACCATGGTTCCGCGCGCTGCCGACGATATCGCTCGGCAGATCGGCCAGGTCGATCAGTTCGGTCTCCGCCATCACCACCAGCCGCTCGCAGACATTCATCAGCTCGCGGACATTGCCCGGATAGGCATAGTTCTGCAAAGCCTCGGACGCCGCCTGCGACAATCTGCGCTTGAGGCCGTTCTTCTCGCCGAAGAAATCGAGGTAGTGGCGGATCAGCGGCAGAATGCATTCCTTGCGCTCGCGCACCGCCGGCACCGTCAGCGGAATCACGTTGAGCCGGTAGTAGAGATCGTGACGAAAGCGCCCCTGCTCGACCATCTCGTCCAGATTGCGGTGGGTCGCGGCCAGGATGCGCACGTTGACCGTCCGCCCCTGGGTAGAGCCGAGCCGGGTGATCCGGCCGTCCTCCAGAAAGCGCAGCAATTTCACCTGCGACGACAGCGGCAGTTCGGCGATCTCGTCGAGAAACAGGATGCCGCCGTCGGCCAGCTCGAAATGGCCGGGCTTGCCGCTCTCGGCGCCGGTAAAGGCCCCCTTTTCATAGCCGAACAGTTCCGACTCGATCAGCGAGTCGGGGATCGCCCCGCAGTTGATCCTGATCATCGGCCGCGCGGCCCGGGGCGAATTCTTGTGGATCAGCTCGGCGATCAGTCCCTTGCCGACCCCCGACTCGCCCAGAATCAGCACCGAAGAATCGGCCTTGCTGACCTTCATCGCCTGCTGCACCGCCCGGATCATGCCGGGACTGCGGGCCACCACCTGGCGGTTCTCCAGATCGTTGAGCTGCATGGCCAGAATCTGGTCGCTCAACTGATCCTTGATCGCCGCCTGCTCCTCGAGCTGGCGCTGCAAGCGGTCGATCTCCGAGATGTCGTTCTCGCAGACCACGGCGCGGACCACCCGCCCCTCGCTGTCGCAGACCGGGGTTGCGGTAAAGATCAGCTTGCGGCCGCGACTGCTCTGCAGCAGACTGACCTTCTCGCCGGTGCGGACCGCTTCCAGGCCGGCGGAACTTTCGAACACCCCCTGCTGCAGCAGATCGCGCATGTTGCGGCCGACCACCTCCTCGGCGCTCACCCCGTTGATCCGCTGCGAGGCCGGATTGATGCGGAGCACCGTGCCGTCGGCCTCGCAGATCAGCAGCCCGTCGGAGCAGGAATCGATGATGGCATCGAGCTCCCCCGCCAGCTTTTCAAAATCACGACCCGCCGCATCATTTTCCAGAAACAGACAGAGCCCGCCGAGCAGACGGCCCTGATGCTCCAGCCGGCTCATCCGGGCCAGAAAGCCGCCCCCCTCATGCGTGCCGGAGCGCGGCGTCTCCGGCCCCTGCAGCAGCGCTGCGAAAACCGACCAGAGCTCCGGCAGCAAGCTGGGGAAATGCCCCCCCCGGTCGAGGCCCAGGCGTTGCGAGATGGGCCCGCAGCTGGTGAGAATAGCGCCCCGCGCGTCGACGACGACCAGGCCGTCGCCGACCGCTTCCAGCAGTAACTGCGCGTGATGAGCAAAAAGAAGATCCGTATCGTGCATCGCCGCTTCCTCTGTCAATGAGGCTATCCGTTATTGCATAGCGGCCTCCATCATTATACTTTTTTGTATAAAAAGCAAGTGCGCCCGGAACAATTCCGCCGGTCATTTTTCAACGACCGGCGGGATTGCGCCTGACAACGAAGCAGCATCAGGACCGACTAACCGCCGACCACGGCATCCAGCCCCCGCTCGGCGAAAAGCCGGAGGATCCGCTCCAGCTCATCGGCTGTCGGCTCCCGCATCCCCTCCTGCCGATAGCGGCCGCCGAGCCTCAGGTACTTGTGGGCGGCGCTGCCGTGATAGGGGAGCAGATGCACCCGCTTCTTCCCTCCGGCCAGCCCGGCGACCAGGCGCGCCGCCTGGTCCATATTGCGCTGATCGGCGTTGACCCCCCCGATCAGCGGGATACGGATCGCGATCTCGGCGCCCGCCGCCGCCAGCGCCTGCAGATTGGAAAGAATTACGGCGTTATCGACGCCGGTGTACTTGCGGTGCAGCTCCGCATCGACCAGCTTGAGATCGTAGAGGAACAGCTCGGTCTGCCTGGCGACCTTGAGCAGGGTCGCCTGATCGCAATAACCGCTGGTGTCGACCGCCCGGTGGATGCCGCGCTCACCGCAGGCCCTGAGCAGCTGCAGCAGGAACTCGGCATGCAGCAGCGGCTCGCCGCCGGAGACGGTGACGCCGCCGCCGGACTGATCGAAAAACGGCCGCTCCTTCTCGACAATGGCCAGCAACTCGTCCAACCCGTAGCGCCGTCCCGACATCTCGATCGCCCGGCTCGGGCAGACCTCGGCGCAGCGTCCGCAGAGCGTGCATTTGTTCGGATCGGTAACGATCCCCTCCGCGGTCAGTGCAAGCGCCCCGGCAGGACACAGCTTCACGCACCCGCCGCAGCCGATGCACCTGGCGGCGGTAACCAGCAGCTGCCGGTGCGGCGCGATGCTTTCGGGGTTGTGACACCAGGCGCAGGACAACGGACAGCCCTTGAAGAAGAGGGTCAGGCGGATGCCGGGGCCGTCGTTGATGGCGTAGCGTTTGATATCGAAAATCAGTGGTTGCTGCATTTATCATCCCTATCCGGTTACGAACCGCCCTCCCCCCTTGTCTCCACCGCAGCGGAGCGGATCTTTGACGACTGAGCGAGAAAGGTCGGAAGTCCGCAGAACCAAGGTCGCGGGGTCGTGGCCCCGCACGCCACCTTACTCTTTTGTTACGCCACCAAAGAGTAAGCAGAAAAAGGCGCCCGACCTCCTTGCCCTGCGGGTTCCCTCCGCTTCACGCCGATTTTGAGCTCAGGCAAAAACTCGCCTGCGGCTCAGACATTTGCCTTCGAATTCCTCAAAATCTCTGTTGCACTCCGGCTGCGTCCCACGGGGGGAAGAGTAAAACCCCGAACCCCGAACCCCGAACATCGAACATCGAACATCGAACATCGAACCCCGAACCCCGAACGCGCCACTAAAACGCCTCGTTCTCGGTCCGCTCGATCACCTCCTGCTGCAGATCGGCGTTCATGTCGTTGAAGTAATCGCTGTAGCCGGCCATCCGCACCAGCAGATCCCGGTACTCCTCGGGGCACTGCCGAGCCGCCTGCAGGGTGGCGGTGTCGACGACGTTGAACTGGATGTGGTGGCCGCCCAGCGTGAAGTAGCTGCGGATCAGCTGCCCCAGCCGGACGATATCCTCATCGCGCTTGAGCAGACCGGGAAGAAAGCGCTGGTTGAGCAGGGTGCCGCCCGACATGCTGTGGTCCAGCTTGGCCAGCGAGCGGATCACCGCCGAGGGGCCGCGGCGGTCGGCGCCGTGGGAGGGTGAGGTGCCGTCGGAAATCGACTTGCCGGCCGGGCGGCCGTTGGGGGTGGCGCCCAGCACCTTGCCGAAATAGATGTGGCAGGTGGTGGAGAGCATGTTGAGGTGGAAACTCTCCCCCTTGGTGTTCGGCTTGCCGTCGATGGCGGCCAGCAGATCGGCGTAGACCCGCAGGGCGATGTCGTCGGCGGCATCGTCATCGTTGCCGAAGCAGGGCGTCTTGTTGAGCAGCGTCTGGCGCAAAAACTCCTCCCCCGCGAAGTTCCCGGCCAGCGCGCCGAGCAGCTGCTCCATGCTGAAGGTTTTGTCCTCGAAGACATGTTTCTTCAGGGCCGACAGACTGTCGGTCACCGTCCCCAGCCCGGTGCACTGGATGTAGTTGGTGTTGTAGCGCGGGCCGCCATCGTAGTAGTCGCGCCCCTTCTCGATACAGTCCGCGATGACCACCGACAGCAGCGGCGCCGGGGCGTACTTGGCGAACATCCGGTCGATGTAGTTGCTGACCCGCACCTTGGTCTCGACGATATGATTGAGCTGCCGGACGAAGGCGTCGTACAGCTCGGCGTAAGCCGTGAACGCGCGCGGATCGCCGGTCGCGATGCCGACCCGCTTGCCGGTGAGCGGATCGATGCCGTTGTTGAGGGTGATTTCCAGCAGCTTCGGCACGTTCAGGTAGCCGGTAAGGATGAAGGCTTCCTTGCCGAAGGCGCCGACCTCGATGCAGCCGCTGCAGCCCCCCTCGCGGGCGTCGCGCAGCGACTTGCCCTGGCGCAGCAGCTGTACCACGTAGGTGTCCGGATTGAACACCGAGGGGTAGCCGTGCCCCTGGCGGATCACCCGGCAGGCGGCGTGCAGGAAGCGGTCGGGGGTCTTGCTGCTGATGTGTACCGCGTTGCCCGGCTGCAAAATGTGCAGCTCCTCGACGATCTCCAGCATGATGTAGCTGACCTCGCTGACGCCGTCCCTGCCGTCGCCACTGATGCCGCCGATGTTGATGTTGGTGAAATCGTTGTAGGTGCCGCTCTCGCGGGCGGTGATGCCGACCTTGGGCGGCGCCGGGTGGTTGTTGACCTTGATCCAGAAGCAGCAGAGCAATTCCTTGGCCCGCTCGCGGCTCAGGGTTCCGGCGGCAACCTCCGCTTCGTAGAAGGGCGCCAGATGCTGGTCGAAGTGACCGGGATTCATCGCGTCCCAGCCGTTCAGCTCGGTGATGGTGCCCAGGTGGACGAACCAGTACATCTGGATCGCCTCATGGAAACTGCGCGGCTTGCGGGCCGGAACCTGGCGGCAGATCTCGGCGATCCGGCGCAGCTCCGCCGCCCGTAGCGGATCGCTCTCCGTCGCCGCCAGCTGCTCGGCCAGTGCGGCGTGGCGCTCGGCGAGCAGGATCAGCGCGTCGCAGGAGATCTCCATCGCCTTCAGCTCTTCCAGCTTGTCGGTGGCTTCGGGATCATTCATGAAGTCGAGGGCGGCGATCCCGGCGGCGATCTGCTTTTTGAAATCGAGCATCCCCTTGCGGTAGATCTGCCCGTCCAGCGCCGTGTGGCCGGGGGCGCGCTGCTCCATGAACTCGGTGAACAGCCCGGCCTCGTAGGCCGCCCGCCATGCGTCCGGCACATGATCGAAAATCCGCTCGCGGACGGTCCGGCCCCGCCAGTAGGGGATCACCTCGCGGGCGTAGGTGTCGATATCTGCGTCGCTGATGCGGTAGCGCTGCTGGTCGCGGCTGTTGAGGATGCGGAAGTCCTCGACGCTGTGACAGGTCAGCTCGGGAAAGGTCGGCACCGCCTTGGGCGCGGGGCCGCGCTCGCCGACGATCAGCTCGTCGGCGCCGAGGTAGAGGGTCTTCTTTTGGCAGTGATCGTGAAAATTCAGCGCCCGCAGCACCGGGATCGAATGCTTGCCGTAGTTTTCCCTGTAAAAGGCGGTCTCGTGCAGCGCCCGCTCGATCGACAGGCTCGGCTCGGTCTCAACGCTTAACTTGCGCAGTCGCTGAATGCGCGGATTCATGCCCGGCCCGACGGCGGATTTGCGCCGCGGGGCGGCTTGCTGCGTATCGCTGGTCTCCATGGTCGATCTCCCTTAACTTTTTCCGCCGCAGGCGGGCTGATTGTCGTAACAACAGCCGGGTCCAATGGTAGGTCGGCTGTGATGATGAAGTGGGACATGGGCGCATGCAATGCGCCCCTCCGGCGCAATAAACATCCGGCGATGTCGGGGCGCATTGCATGCGCCCGATTTGCTCCGGGCCAAGGTGTCTGTTTTAACAGGGATGCACGGTGATGAACCGGGACCCAGGCCCTTGCCCTATCCCCCGTATCCCCTTTAGAGCAATTTGAATACCAAGCGCAGAGAGATTTTCCCTGGCGGGCAGACAACCGACCGGAATCATGAGTTTTTTTATCGCAGCCCGGGCCATGCGGGCGGCCCGCTCAAGGGCTCAAGCATTCTTTCAGGAATAAACAATTCACGGATGAATAATTCGACAACATGGCCGGTTCCGCAAGCGGTATGGCGACCGTCGGGCACCGGACGTGTTCTTTATTTTTTGTGTTAAAATTACCGGGGCCATTGTCCCCTGGACGCCGGCCCGATGCGCGGCGCGGCGGAGCTGCGCCGCGGCAAGGATGGCTGTCCGCCGATTGCGCTTTTTCTCACCGGGTGATCCGTGATGAAACTTGGCCTGTCCAGAGATGAATTCGATTATACCATCCCGCTGGTGGTGGCCTTTTCCGGCTGGCTGGTGCTGCTCGCCTATCTCTACTACAGTTACATCCAGTACAACCAGGATATCGTCAGCCTCGTTTTCTCCGCCGACGGCACCGCCCGCACCGGGACCTTGCTGGTCCTGATCGCACCGCTGACCAGCGGCATCCTCGGCTACGCGCTCAGAGAACGGCTGAAGATGTACCGGACCG
>DASWJX010000307.1:0-14269 GCA_036396915.1 Geopsychrobacteraceae bacterium
TCATTTCCAATTTTGCTTCGTTGAGTGAAATAGTCATAACTGTCTCCATTTGTATAAGTTAATCTGCCCAACGGTTCTGTTGTGGGCCGCGCGGCTGTTTGCGCGGGATGTTCCCCCTCGAAAAAAAACAGAAAAGCCGCCGGACCGTTCAACGACGGCTCGGCGGCTCTATTCATGATCTCTTCAATGCGGCCCGGCTAAAAAACATATCCCCCTGCCTTTCCCTAGAATTTCAACACGGTAGTCGCTTCGGTCCGGTCAAGTCAACGCAAAAAATGGATGTCCCGCGGGGCTCACGCCGTTTTGCCTGAGGGGTTATACTGGTGTAAACGGACTCCAGCGACAGGCAAAGGGGGCAACGCATGAGCAGACGTGGAACCAAGCCGGACAAGATCGATCACCTGGAACCGCAGGTGCGGCAGGGACTGGTCGTCGTCATCACCGGCAACGGCAAGGGCAAGACCACCTCGGCGCTGGGGATGGCGCTGCGCGCCTGCGGCCACGGCATGAAGGTCTGCATCATCCAGTTCATGAAAGGCGACCTCTATGCCGGCGAGTGGGACGGCGTCAAGCAGATGAACTGCGACATCGAGCTGATCGCCACCGGCAAGGGCTTCTGCGGTATCCAGGGCAACCCCTACCCCTGGTCCGAGCACCGCGCCAACGCCCAGGACGCCATCGACCTGGCCGGTGAGAAGCTTGTCGCGGGCGCTTACGACCTGCTGATCCTCGACGAGATCAACAACGCCCTGAAACTCAAACTGGTCGACCTCGAACAGGTGCTCGATCTGCTGCAGAACAAGCCCCGCCTGCTGCACCTGGTCCTCACCGGCCGCGACGCCCACCCCCAGGTGATCGATCTGGCCGATACGGTCAGCGAGGTCCGCGAGATCAAGCACGCTTATCGTCAGGATATCGAACCGCAGCCCGGCATCGATTACTGAAAAGAACGGCGGGAGCGAAGGTCTGCATAACCGCCCCGGCCGCCGCCAGCGACCCGGCAGCGGCGCGGGAAAACAGGATACGAAAGGGAGACGGAGATGGCGATTTTAGCCAGCAAGAGCTGCCAGCCATGCAGGGAGGGTGCCCCGTTGGCAACCGCGCAAGAGATCGAGAACTATCTGGCCCAGCTCCCGGGTTGGCACATCACTGAAACCGCGGGCGTCAATCACCTGCACAAGACCTATCGGTTCAAGAACTTCGCGCAGGCCCTGCAGTTCACCAACCGGGTCGGCGCCATTGCCGAACAGCAACAGCATCATCCGGCCATCCTGACGGAATGGGGCAAGGTTACGGTGAGCTGGTGGACCCATAAGATCGCAGGGCTGCACGTCAACGACTTTATCATGGCGGCCAGGACCGATGAACTCGGCTGAACAAGCGGATCACCTGTTCAGCTGAGCTGATCACTCCCGGACAAAGGTATCGATGTCGGTCTCGTGCACCATCCCCATCAGACGGGCATATTCGGACTCGATCAACTCATAGTGCTGGTGGGTCGACTTGGCATTCAACAAAAAGACGTCGCGGACTTTCGGATCGGCCATTTGATCGGCCAACTGCCGCAGCGACTTCTCAAGTTCCAGCTCCTTGTCCATCGCCAGTTCCATCGCCCGGCGGACGTTGAGTTCCTCCATCAGCTGTTTTTCAAGATCGCTCAGCCAATCCGAATCGGTGTCCGGATCGACCGCCATGAAGGCATCGAAATCGGGGATATCGCTCCCCTCGTAGATATCGTAGAACCACCTGGCATGCTCGGCCTCTTCGCGCGCCAGCAATTCGAAGGTTTTCCTGCCCTGCCCCTCCTTCATGTGACTGGCCCCCAGGCGATAGAAATCCCGGGCATTCTTTTCGACTTGAATCGAGCGTTTGATCGCTTCCTGGACATCGATTTCTTCGAACATGGCGACTCTCCTTGGCGACAGCAATATCCGTCGCGCGACAGGTTTTCATTCCCGGGGGGCTCCCGCATGTTCCTGGATTCTAGCAGCAACCGGGAGATCCGCAACCGGCAACGGCTCCCTCCGGGGCGCGCCCCTGGCCGTCACTTTAGAAGGGGAGATGAGTTATAATTCAAGTAGGGGGAAACGATAAACAGCGGCTGTCGAGCCACCGGGCAGGCCGGTGCTTCGATGCGTCGCGGGACAGCTTCCCCTGTTGGAGGCAAGCCATGAAAGCCCTTCTGATCAAAGATGAACTTGTCTGGCGCAACAGCTCCCTGGCGGCGCTGGGCGCCCATCTGGACATCAGCGACAGCAGCAACAATATGCTGATCTTCAAAGATGGCAGTACGGAGCAGGATATCCTGAGCATCATCAGCGATGTGCCGAAGCGCGCCTATCGACTCCTCGATCTGGAGGCAGTCCCCGAGACCGAGTGCGAATTCATGGCGGATTCAGGCATCTGCTACCGTCAAAGCCATTGATCGGTGTCGTTTCTGGGCAAAGCGAGGGGATGGCGCGCGACCGGAAGCGCGGGACGGGTTGCGCCGTTCAGGGTGTACAGCGCCGCGCCGCACAGCCCAGAGAGCAAAAACCACCGCGGCAGCGGACCCGGGCGGATGGATGGCCCGACCGGCTCCTGACGAAAAACCAAACGGAACCCATTGCGCGACGAGGAGAAAACCGATGACGGAAACCAGCTGCGAAAACCCCGAAGAACATTGCGATCTGCATGCCTGTCAGTTGACCGCCAGCGCCAGAAACCCCGCAGTCGACACGATGTTTGAAAATCCGCGCTTTGCCTGCACCAACTGCGGCGCCAAGGTGCATGACGAGGCCAACGTCTGCCGGCCGAAACCGCTGTAGGGACAGGCGTTTCGGAACGGATGGTGAAGCGCAAGGCATAAAGGAGCCGACGATGTTGACCATTGATAAACGCGTTAGCGGATGGGCTTACGCCCTGATGCTTCTGGCCCTGGTCGGATGCCAGAGCAGCGCAACCTTCTACCGGGGCTACCAGGCCGACACTGCAAACGTCGCCCCCCTGGCACAGGTGGCGGAACAGCAGGGACGCTGGGAGACCTTTGATCTCGACCTGAACTACCGATACCGCTATGCGGACCGGATGCTGAACATCTCCGGGGCCATCGACCTCGGCCTCTACCATGAGATCAACACCCGCCTGATCAGATCCCTGAACGTGTATCTGTTCTTTGTCGATGATCAAGCCAGGGTGCTGGAAACGGCCTGGCTGGTCCGCTCGGCACGCTTCCGGCCGGAGGAGAGCCTGAGCTTCGCGAAAAGCCTCAAGGTTCCGGCCGGAACCGCGGCGCTCGCCTTCGGCTATGATGGCGAAGCCCGGGAAGACGGCGGCGACGGGCGCGGCGACCGGGGCGGAGGAGGCGGTGGCCTGCATATCTTCTCGAACCTGCCGAAGCGCGGTCGCTGATTGTGCCTACCGCGCCCGCGCCCTGACGCGGCGCAGCACGACTTCATTGGCCATCAGCACCAGGTAGGAGAGCAGGATGGAAACCAGGCACAGCGACAGCGCCCCCGCCTCTCCGCCCGGCGTGTTGGTGTAATCGTAGATCGCCAGCGGGATGGTCTGGGTCACGCCGGGGATATTGCCGGCCAGGATGACGGTCGCACCGAATTCACCGAGACTGCGGGCAAAGCACAGGGTGCTGCCGGCGATCAGCGCCGGAATCGACAGCGGCAGCACCACCGAACGCACGGTATCGAACCAGCCGGCGCCGAGCGTCCGCGAGGCCTGCAGCAGGTGCGGATCGATCTGCTCCATGCCCAGGCGGATCGAGCGCACCATCAGCGGCAGACCGATCACCGCACAGGCGGCGACCGCGCCCTTCCAGGTAAAAACAATCCGGATGCCGAAACTGTCGAACAGCGAACCCAGCGGCCCCTGCCGACCGAGCAGCAGCAGCAGCAGATAGCCGATCACCACCGGCGGCAGGACCAGCGGCAGATTGACCAGTCCGTCGAGCAGCGGCTTGCAGCGCAGGCGGCTGAACACCAGCAGCCAGGCGATGCCGAAGCCGACCGGCAGGGCGATCAGGGTCGCGACGGTGGCCACCTGTGCCGAAAGCAGCAGCGCCTGGATATCGGTCGCGGACAGGTTGAACATCTGAAATCCTCCTTACATGTAACTATGCAGCACCCTGACATCGATGCATCATTTGGTTGAGCTCCCTCTCCTTCAAGGGGAGGGCTGGGGAGGGGATGGGACGGTTCCAGCACGCCGGCACCCCATCCCCATCCCCCTCCCGACCTCCCCCTTGAAAGGGGAGGAGATTAAATTCATAAGCGGCAGGTGAACAGTGCCCTTTCCTTTAAAGTGACAGCCTTGGGGTTCGATTTACCAACCGGGGCAGCAAGCCGGGGCAGCGGCCGGTTATTCGGCGGGCAGAAAACCGTATTGTGCAACGATTCGCCGGGCCTCCGGGCTGAACAGGTAGGCGAAGAAGGCCTGCGCCGCCGCATTTTGCTCGCCGCTACGGGTCAGGGCCGCCGGGCAGGTCACCTGCGGATAAAGCTCCCGCGGCACGGCAAAAAGCACGCGCGCCCGGGTCGCCAGCAGGGCATCGGTGCGATAGACGAAGGCCCCGTCGACCTCGCCGCGGTCGGCGTAGAGCAGCGCCTGACGGACATCCTTGGCCAGTATCAGTTTATGTTCCGCCGCCAGTTGCCGATAGACCCCGGCGGCGCGCAACGCCTGCTCGGCATAGGCCCCGGCCGGAGCGGATGCGGGACTGGCGATGGCGATCCGCTGCAGGGACGGCAGATCCTCCAGCCCGGCGCCGGCGCTTCGCGGCGGGCCGATGAAAACCAGGCTGTTGGTGACCAGAATCCGCTCCGCACCGGCCGTTATCAGCCCTTGTCGCTGCAGGTATGCCATCCACTGCGGGTTGGCGGAAATATAGATGTCGGCGGGGGCGCCGGCGGTCAGCTGATTCGCCAGGGCTCCGGAAGAAGCAAAGTTGGGCAGCAGCTCGACCTGCGGGTGGGTCTGTCGATAAACCGCCACCAGTTCCTTGACCGCATCGGCCAGACTGGCGGCGGCAGAGATCCGCACCGATCCCGCCGCTGCCGAGGATACCGGCAGCAGCAGGGCCAGCAGCAGGACGTTCGTCATCACCATGTGCAAGATTGGCGTTCTCATTTGTTGCGGGTCTCCATGGATCTGTTGCGGATATCACACCAGTCGCCGAAAGGCCGATGCCTTGATCGCGGCATAGACCTGCCCGCCACGCTCCAGCCCCAGTTCGAGGGCCGCCTCCCGCACCACCTGGGCGATCAATTTCTTTCCGCCGCAGTCGATCTCCACGCCCACCGAACCGCCCTGCGCAATCAGTGCGCTGATCGTTCCGCTCAGCAGGTTGCGCGCCGAAAGCGCCAGCGGGTGATTTTTGAACAGCAGGATATCGCGGCTGGAAAGCTCGAACAGCGCGTCCCGCGGCTCGGCATGATCGGTCAGCAGCAGCTCGTTCTGGCCCCAGCGATAGCCGATCAGGCTGCCGACCTCGCGCGGCGCGCGCAGCTCCAGGTGGTTCAGGTAACCGACCTTGCTGCTCGCCATCCGTTGCCGCGCCAGGCTTTCAGCATCGGTGGTCTCCCGCAGCCGCCCCTCGGAAACCAGCAGGACCTGATCGGTCAGCAGCCGCATCTCGCTCAGGGAGTGGGAGATGTACAGATAGGGGATGGCGAAGCGCCGCAGGGTTTTGCGCAGAAACGGGATGATCTGTTCCTTGAGATGCTTGTCCAGCGCGCTGAGCGGTTCATCGAGAATCAGCAGGTCCGGACAGGTCAGCAAGGCTCGTCCCAGCGCCACCCGTTGCTTTTCGCCGCCGGACAGTTCGCCCACCCCCCGGTCGAGCAGGCGAACGATATCGAGTGCCGCGGCGACCTCCTCAAGTTTCAGCTTGCGGCGACCGGGCGCGGTGCGCTGAAAACCGTAGAGCAGGTTGCGCCGCACGTTCAGATGGGGAAACAGGTGCGCATGCTGAAACACCACCGCCACCCGGCGTTTTTCCGGCGGCCGGTTGATCCGCTGCTCGCGGCAGAACAGATAGCGGCCGTCAAGCCGGATGCTGCCGGCATCCGGGGTCAGCAACCCGGCCAGCAGGTTGCCGAGGGTCGACTTGCCGCTGCCCGAAGGGCCGAAGATGCCGATCCGCTCGCCGCTGACGGAGAAATCAACATTGAATGCGAAACGGTCAAAGTTTTTTGCCAACGCGACTTCGAGTTTCATGAATCGTTCCGGTGGAAAAGTGACGAGTGACGAGTGACGAGTAACAGGTTTTTGTCACCCGTCACTCGTCACCAGTCACTGTTTTCCCTCAACTGACCAGGCGCCTGACTTCAAGCTGCTCCAGGTCGATATCCTGCCCGACCAGCCCGGCGGCATCGGCACGGCACTGCTTGCAATGACGGGCCTGGGACAAAATCAGTTCGGCCTGGTTGCGGACCATCTCCATGGTCGCCTCGCAAGGCCGGGCGACCTCCTTGAAGCGGCCGATGGGGATCACCGGCAGGATGTTCATCATCGAGGCCCCCAGTTCCCGCACCTTGACCGCCAGATCGAGGGTTTCATGGTCGTTGACGCCGGGGATGTAGACGAAATTGACCTTGACCAGCAGCCCGGCGGCGGCGGCCATCTTGAGCCCTGCCAGCTGCTGCATCAGCAGAATTTCCGCGGCTTCGGTTCCGCTCAGCTTCTGTCCGGCGTAGTGGATCCACTCATAGACCCGGGCGCCGGTCTCCGGCGTCAGGGCGTTGATGGTCACGGTCAGACTGTGAATATCGTATTCGAGCAGGCGTTCGACGTTTTCCGGCAGGCGCAAGCCGTTGGTCGACAGGCAAAGGGTCATCTCGGGGAAGGCTTCCCGGACCAGTTTGAAGGTTTCGAAGGTTTTCGGGTTGGCCAGCGGATCGCCGGGACCGGCGATGCCGACCACCTTGAGCCGGGCGCCGCCCAGCTCTTCCATGTGCCGCTTGACCAGCCGCACCCGTTCCACCGCCTGCTCCGGAGTCAGCACCCGGCTGGTGACCCCGGGGCGGCTTTCGTTGGCGCAGTCGAACTTGCGCTCGCAGAATCCGCATTTGATATTGCAGCCCGGCGCCACCGGCAGGTGAATCCGCCCCGCCTTGCTGTGGTCGCCGCCGAAACAGGGGTGTTCGGTCTCGGTCTTCATCTTCATCATCGGGCATCCGCTTGCCATGATCTCTCTCCTTTCAAATAGAACAGGGTGCTTTCGAATCGATCGAAAGCACCCTTGCTTCTCCTGAAAAACGCACAAGCCCCGAGGATCACCTTGAATCCTCGGGGCTTCTTTGCCATTATCTTGATGGGAGACATCGTCGAATCCCGACTTAACTTCGATTGTTGCCGATCTTATATAGCACAGGCCGTGCCAAGTTGGAAAAGCCCTGAACAGGCGGCGGAGGCGGCAAGAGCGGCCCAACCTGCCTAAGCTTTGTGCAGAGGCAGCCCCCGTTGCGTACAGCCGTTCCACCCCTAGCGGGTCAAGCGAGGAGCGGGCCGGACTCCGTAACCGCCATCGACCGTCAGCCCCTGCCGCGGAGCAAATCATGACCATTCATCACCGACCGATCGCCGAGCGTATCGACTGGCTGTTCGAGCTGGCCCAGCGTCACACCGCCGCTTCGCGCAGCCCCGAGGCCTGTCTGGCGCGCGAACATTATCTGGCCCATCATCCGACCGCGATCATCGTCCTCAAATGCATGGACGGCCGCATCAATATTCCGGTCGTCACCGAGACGCCGCCCGGCATCATTCAACCGTTCCGCAATCTCGGCGGCATGTTCGACCTGGGCTGGCCGCATCTCGGCGAAGTGATGGCCAGCCATGTCCAGCGGATGGTCGCCGCCGGCCGCCAGGTGCTGATCTTCATTACCTACCATTTCTCGCGGGGGAGTGTGAAACGAGGCTGCTCCGGGTTCGGCAACGACACGGCGGCCGCCCTGGAACATACCAGGGGCATCAAGCGTCAGGCGGAACAGATTTTCGGCGCCGGGCACGGCACCGTCTATCCGCTGATCTGCGGTTTCGAGACCGACGAGGAAGCCCTGCTGCTGCACGGCAGCAACGGCGCAACACTCGATCTTGCGACCGTCAGCGAAGAGCAGGCGCCCGACCTGGAACGGCGGCTCGGCGCCTGCTGTCCCGACCTGCCGGGACAGATGAAAAAGGATCTGCTGCGCCTGCTGCACGGCAACCTGAACTGGATCGCCCGCATGCGCCGCAGCGAGCGGACGCTGGAAATCGAGCATCGGGAGTGGATGATCTGCCTCGGGCGCGGTTTCGATTTTCTCCACACGCCGAACCTGGCGCTGATCATCGGCCCCTACAGCCCCGACCTGGCCGATCCGATCCGCAAGGCCGCCGGGATCATCGAGGCCAACATGCAGGCGGGGCGCATCCCGGATGACGGCTTTCTGCTGTTTGCCTCGGTCCCCTACGAAGAGATCGGCATGGACCGGGCGCGGGCCGAACTCAAATCCCGCTTCCTGGCCGATTTCGGCGGCGAGGTGATCCGCAGCCACTTTCCCGAACTGGCCAAACGGATGCACAGCAAAACCGCGGTCCTCTCCTGCCGCGAGCGGCAGCTGGAGATTCTGCCGGAAGGGTGACGCTCCGGTCTGTTGCGCCGCGCAGAAAAAAGGGGCAGCGGCGCCCTTGCGAACGCCTGCTGCCCTTGCCAATGGCTCATTGCATCTCTGGAAAATGAAATCAGCCGTGCGCACAACCCTCGGCGGAACGCGCCTTGCCCTTGCAGCCGCCGGTGCAGACCGAATCGTGCGCCAGTTTCAAGGCTGCGGCGATCGGTCCGGAGGTGACGATCGGCGTGATGCCGACCTTGGCCAGTTCCTGTTTCGGCAGTTCACCGATCATCTGCGTGAGCACCGCCTTGCATCCCTCCAATGCCTTGACGATCGCGTCGAACTGCGGATGCCGAAACGGATGGTCCGGATCGTAGGAACAGTATTTTTCGACAGCCACCTCCCTGACCTGCCGGGGCGTGCCGCCCTGATAATCGAAGATCAGAAAACGCTCGGCATGGCCGAAATGCTGATCGACCTCGCTGCCGGTTTTCGATGCGACTGCGATAAACATGATCAACTCCTTGTTAAATGCAGTGACGCGTGACGGGTGACGGGTAACAAGTCTTTTTCTCGTCACTTGTCACTTGTCACTTGTCACTTGTCGCTTGTCACTTGTCACTCGTCACTTGTCACTTGTCACTTGTCACTTGTCACTTGTCACTTGTCACTCGTCACTCGTCACTCGTCACTCGTCACTCGTCACTTGTCACTGATCACCGCCTCTAAACTTCCATGGTCGCGAAGCTGAAGCACTTCTTCGGGCAGGCCACGCCGCAGCCCGCGCAGCCGATGCAGTTATCGGTATTGATGAGGGTCATGATCATGCGGGTCGATTCCGACTCCTCGTCGATCAGGTCCTCGGGCCCGAGCACTTTACGCGCGCAGGACTTGAAGCAGCGGCCGCAGCCGATACATTTTTCCTGGTCGATCGACCCGACGAAGGTCGGGGTCCAGCTCGTGCCCCCCTTGGTGATGCCGGTCAGTAAAGCCATCTTCTTATCTCCTTGAAATATAGGTTTCCTAGTTTTTCAGCAACGCCTTGCGCAACCAGGGCGGCGGGGTCCCCTGCAGAACCTCCTGCAGTTTGGCAATCACCACGCTGATCGGTTCGCAGGTCTTGCTTTTCAGCGGATGGATCTTTTTCTGGACCAGCCGGGCCGCCGCCGGTCCGCCGATTTCGGCCACATAGACCAGGGCGCAGTCGGCAAGACCCGAGCAGCGCGTTTCGATCCGATCCGCCTCGTCGTCCCCCGCGCCGGAGACCTGGACCACTCCGGAAAACTCGGCCTCATCCGGTCCGATATTCCAGATATAAAACTCTTCGGCGCGGCCGAAATGCTGGTTGACATGAACCTTGTCGGTACTGGCAAATGCGACTTTCATGTAATGTCCTCTTTCCTCTTTTTCAGAAACCAGTTGCAGATGGCGGGTTCTGATCATTGGATTTCCCTTTGTGGGAGAGTGACAAGTGACGGGTAACGGGTGACAGGTCAAACCCGAAACGAATGCTGACGTTACGCGTCACCGGTCACTCGTCACCCGTTACTGCTTTTACCTCATCATCTCGAACCACTGGTCTTCGCAGGTTTCGTCCTTGATATCGAGGAACTTGTTGGCGATCATGCTCAGCATGCTGATCGCGCCCTGGTAGCCGACCACCGGGGTGCGGTGCAGGTTGACCCGGTCGATGATCGGGAAGCCGATGCGAAACAGCGGGATTCCGGCGTCGCGTGCGGCCCACTTGGCGTGGGTATCGCCGATGATGCCGTCGACCGGATCGGTGACCAGCAGGCTGCGCATGTGCCAGAGGTCCTTGTTGATGTAAATTGAGCAACCTTCACCGAAGACCGAGCTGTCGAGCAGCGCCTGCATCTCCTTCTGGAACTTCTTGGTCGAGCGCGAGCAGAGGATATGCCAGGGACGAGCGCCCATCTCGAGCAGGAAGCTGACGATACCGATCAGGTAGTCCGGATCACCGGCGATGGCGAATTTACGGCCGTGCAGGTACTGGTGTCCGTCGGTCATGGCATCGACCGCACGGGCGCGCTCGGCCTTGAGAATTTCCGGGATCGGCTTGTCGAACAGTTCAGCCAACTTCAGAATGAATTCATCGGTCTTTTTGACCCCGAACGGCATCGGCAGAATCGCCTTCTGGCCGTCGTACTCCGACTCAATCCACTTCATGGTGGTCACGGTGGAATATTGCTGCATTGAAATCGTCGCCTTGCCGTTGATCGACTCGGCGGCATCTTCCATCTTGGTGCCGCCTGGGTAGAGCTTGTACTCACCATCGCAGCCTGAGTCGAAGACATCGGATACATCGGCGAGCATGGTGTAGGGGATCCCCATCAGTTCAATGATCCGCTTGTACTCGCGCAGGTTGCCGACGTTACCGTCGAAACCGGGGATAATATTCAGCTTACCGGTGCACTTCCCTTCAACCTTCTGCCCCTCGGTCAAGGTCTTCAGAATACTCACCAGCATCGAGTCATATCCGTGAATATGCGAGCCGTTGAAGCTGGGGGTGTTGGCATAGGGGGTCGGTAGCTCTTCCGGGATATACCCCTGTGTTTTGGCATTCTTGGTAAAGGCGGTCAAATCGTCGCCGATAACCTCAGGCATACAGGTGGTGAAGATCGGAATCATCTTCGGTTTGTAGATCTCGTAGGCGTTCTGCAACCCTTCGAACAGGTTGTTCTGCCCACCGAACACCGCACCGTCCTCGGTCATGGCGTCGCAGGTTGCCGCTGCCGGCTCACGGTAGTGGCGGCTGAAGGTACTACGGAAATAAGAAGCACAACCTTGTGAACCATGGATGAAGGGCAATGCACCTTCAAAACCGGTGGCAACCATCTGCGCGCCAAGCGGCTGGCAGGCGTGGGCAGGGTTGACCACCAGAGCAGTCCGCTCAAAGTTTTTCTCTTTATACTCTTCGGTATTAATCCAGTTTTTGACCCGTTCAATCTCCTCAGGGGAGTGTTCGGTCACTAATTTCACTGCTACTGCTTCGCTCATGGTTTTGCTCCTTATTTTTATGCCGGATGATTACACGACACATGTAGGGGCAACCCCCTGTGGTTGCCCACGGTTGTTACCAAAGGCGGGCAGGCACGGGGGCCTGCCCCTACAGCAATTTCTTTAAAACGGGCTCTTCACCAGCTTCCAGGTCGGGCTGTTGATCGCCATGTCGATATCACGGGCGAAGATTTTAAATCCCTCATAGCCATGATAAGGACCGGAGTAATCCCAGCTGTGCATCTGACGGAATGGGATACCAGCCTTCTGGAAAACATACTTCTCCTTGATACCGCTGCCGACCAGGTCAGGCTTGAGCTCTTCGACGAATTTCTCCAGTTCAAACTCGGAGACATCGTCATAGATCAGTGTCCCCTTGGCCATCTCGGGTGCGGTGCGGTCATAGTCATCCTGGTGGGCGAACTCGTAACCGGCCCCGGTGATCTGAATGCCGAGGTCCTCATAGGCACCGATGGTGTGGCGTGGGCGTAGACCACCGACAAACAACATGGCAGTTTTTCCCTCAAGGCGCGGTTTGTACTCATCGGTTACTGCTTTCATCTCGGGCTTGTACTTCTTGATCACCTTCTCAACGTTCTTCCTGATCTTGTCGTCAAACAGGGCGCCGATGGCACGCAGACTCTCTTCGATCTTGGTCGGTCCGAAGAAGTTGTACTCAAGCCATGGAATATTCCATTTCTCTTCCATCACCTTGCACATGTAGTTCATCGAGCGGTAGCAGTGGATCAGGTTGAGCTTGACCGAGTGGGTGGCGCCGATTTTCTCGACTTCACCATCACCGGTCCAGACCGACTTAACATTGAGACCGATCTCTTCAAGAATCGGCTTGGCCGCCCAGACGTCACCGCCGATGTTGTAATCACCGATCAGGGCAACATCGTAAGGCCCAGCCGCTTCCTTGAACTCGAACTTGCCGATGATGTGGTCGCGGATCGAGTCGTTCGAGATGTGGTGACCCAGTGACTGGGAGACCCCACGGAAGCCTTCGCAGTTGCAGGGAACAACCAGCTTGTCGAGCTCTTTGGACATCTTTTTGGCGACGGCGTTGATGTCGTCACCGATCAGTCCGACCGGACACTCCGAAAGCACCGACAACCCCTTGTTGAGCGGAAAGAGTTCATCCGCTTCCTTCAACAACTTTTCCAGTTTAATATCGCCGCCGTAGACGATGTCGCGTTCCTGGAAGTCCGAGGTGAAGTCCATCGGGAATGAGGTCACCCCGGGGATCCCCTGCATCAGGTTACGCCGTGTACCCCAGCTGTAAACCCCACAGCCGACCGGACCGTGAGAGACGTGAACCATGTCACGGATCGGGCCCCAGACCACACCCTTGGCACCAGCGTAGGCACAACCGCGTTGGCTCATGATGCCGGGGACGACCTTCTTGTTCGACTTGACTGCGCAAGGGGAGGCGCTTGGCTCGTTGGCGCCCAGGTGCGGTGCGCGTTTCTTGGCCGCTTTTTCGGGCATTTCCGCCAAAGTATCGGCAATCAGCTTTTCTGTTTTTTCGATTGTTATGCCCTCAACGGGCTTACGCTCTGCCATAGTTTTTACTCCTGTAAAAACGGTGAGGAGTCAGGTGTGATGGGTTAGCATTCACGCCTCACTCCCCACGATTCATTATGCGTTCTCGGCCACACCTATGATGGTCTCGTCCTCGGCTTCCATGATGCCGAACTCCATCAGCAGCTCTTCAAGGTCTTCCATCTCGAGCGGAGTCGGCACGACGAACATCTTGTTTTCGGCGATCTTCTGTGCCAGCTGACGATACTCTTCTGCCTGCTTGTGCTCCGGGGAATACTCGATAACGGTCATGCGGCGTAATTCAGCGCGCTGAACCTGATTATCGCGAGGAACAAAGTGGATCATCTGGGTCCCCAGACGCTTGGCCAGGGCTTCGATCAGATCGGCCTCGCGATCGGTTTCGCGGCTGTTACAGATCAGACCGGCCAGGCGCACACTGCCGCTTGCTGCGTACTTGACGATCCCTTTACAGATATTGTTGGCGGCGTACATCGCCATCATCTCACCGGAGACAACAATGTAGATCTCCTGCGCCTTGTTCTCGCGAATCGGCATGGCGAAACCACCGCAGACAACGTCACCGAGAACGTCGTAGAAGACATAATCGAGGTCCGGGGTATAAGCGCCTTCTTCTTCGAGGAAGTTGATCGCGGTGATAACCCCACGACCGGCACAACCGACGCCCGGCTCGGGACCGCCCGACTCAACGCACTTCACATCGCCGTAACCAACCTTGAGGACATCTCCAAGCTCCAGGTCCTCGACCGTGCCCAGTTCCCTGACCAGGTCCATAACCGTTGACTGTGCTTTTGCGTGGAGGATCAAGCGGGTTGAATCCGCCTTGGGATCACAACCGACGATCATTACCTTCTTGCCGAGTGCGGCCAAACCTGCCACCGTATTCTGGGTTGTGGTTGACTTGCCGATTCCGCCTTTGCCGTAAATTGCGATCTGTCTCATTGTGTTTCTCCTTTCGTCCACTCATCCGTGGAACGTCCGTAAATGTTCGGGGCAATAAAAAAGGCGCCCCATTTTCGTTAATGGAGGCGCCTTTGCCTGACTGTTTTCGAATACTGCGACGTATTCGTCTATTTTGTTTTACTTCTTGAATTTCCGCTTTGGCAAAT
>DASWJX010000308.1:0-34202 GCA_036396915.1 Geopsychrobacteraceae bacterium
ATAAAGCCGAAAATGCGAAACCAGAACGGCAGCAGATTGAACAACACCAGGAAAATCAACGGCGCCAGAGCAATCCCCTTGGCCGCGAACAGCAGGGCAATGCCGGCGACCAGGGGGCGCAAACCGCCCCAGAACAGGGCATCACCGACCGCTGCGTAGGGTGCGGCGACCGTCTCCTTGAATTCCTGAATAGCCACCGGCAGAACCTGGCCCCGGCTGCGCTCCTCTTCCAGCTTCAGCACCGCCCCGGCAACCGAAGGCGCCAGGTAGGGGTGGGTATTGAAGTATCCCGCGTATTCCCGGCTGACCTCGCGCAGCTGGTCATCACGATAGAGTTTTTGCAACGCCGGATAGAGGGCAAAGAAGAAACCGAGCCCCTGCAGGCGTTCAAAATTCCAGCTGCCCTGCAGCAAAAACAGGCGCAACCAGACGCGCAACCGGGTCCAAGGCGACAAGGGTATCATCACACCAGCCACAGCAGCAGGAACGCCATCCCGAAAGAGGCGCTGAACAATGTCAGCGCCCGGCTGACATTGACCGTTCCTAAAATCACGGCAATGCCGACCAGCGGCAGAGCGAGACGAATCCAGCCGGCGGAGTGATCCAGTCCCGACAGCAGGAGCGGCGCGAGTATCGGCACCAGCAGAACGCCGCCGGCGATGATCACAGCATAGGTCGCCAGCGCCGCCAGGGCGAAGCTGAGCATGCCGCTCAGATGCCAGAGCTGCGCGGCCGACGCGTTGCCGTCGTCAAGGGCGGCCTCGGCGTGTTCCATGGTACTGCGATTGCGTGTCCGGGCAAAACGATCGAAAAACTGGCCGACCTTGCCCAGGGGAATCGTTACCAGCAGGCAGAGCAGGATGAATGCGAGCCCGTCCAGTCCGAGCACCCGCCCCATCCCGATCGCCAGAACGGTTCCGGCGATCGACACCTGGGTGTCGTCCGGCGGAATGACCGCGCCGACCGGCAACCTGGCCAGCCAGAGCAGTTCGATCATCAAGCCGACCTGCAGACCGACCTGCACATCGCCCAGCAGCCAGCCGGCCAGCGGAGCGGCGACGATCGGCCGGGAAATCATGACCTGCAGGGCGGCAACCCGATCGAGGCCGCAGACCAGAGCCACGGCGGCCCCGGATGCCAGATCGACGATCAGCACTGTTCCCCCTTGCGGCTCGGTATCAGTTTTCGCCAGGGACGCTCCGAATCGGCGGGGATGCAGCGGGCGGAGATGGTTACTCCGTCCGCCTCCAGGCGCTCCAGGTTGCTGATATCATCCGCCCCCAGAAACAGGGTGCAACTCATCCGCCGCTTCCCCTCACCGGCATGCAGGTTGCCCAGGTTCAAATGAGAGAACAGCAGTCCGCAGCGATAGGCCGTCAGTGCATCCGCTGTCGTTGCGAACAGCAACAGGGTCTTGCGCTCATTGAAATTGCCGGCGGCGAACAGGTCGACAATCTCTTCAACGGTGCCGATTTCCACCCGGATCCGGCTGGGAACCGATGCCTCCATCATCATTTTTTTCAGGGGATTTTCCGTCACGATATCATTGGCCACCACGATACAGTCGGCATGGGCGTAGGGAACCCAGGTCTCCAGAACCTGTCCGTGTATCAGGCGGGTGTCGATCCGTGTCAATACAATGCTCATTCGGTTCTCTTTCAGGACGAAGTCTTCCCCCAGGAGTCTGTCGGACTATACGGGCCGCATTGGCAGCCGGTCCATGGATCGTCCGACAGATTCCTAGCTGCCGCGGTTGAGCAGTTCAGCCGGACGCATGATATTCTGCTGTCCGTACTGTTTCAGCAGGACCGCCAGTTCCTCAAGGCCCTGCGCCTGCCTGGCGGCCGCGAACTTCAGAATCATCGGCAGATTGACGCCGGTGAGAATTTCGATCTTGCCCGCTTCCAGAAATTCGGCGCCGATATTGGTCGGCGTTCCACCGAACATGTCGGTCATGATCAGCACCCCGTCGCCGTCGGCGCCGACCCGACCGAAAACCTCGGTCAGCAGGGATCTCGCTCCGGCAACGGAAAAGCTCCGGTCGATGCTGATCGCCTCGGCTTTGGGAAGCGGGCCGATGATCATTGCCGCGGCCTGCAAAAACTCTTCAGCCAGTCTTGAGTGCGTTATAACCACCAGTCCGATCATTTATGAACCCTTGGCAAGATCCCGATGGCTGCATTGCAGCGTCACGTTCCGATCGGGGAAGTCCTGCAACAGGACTTCGACAATGGAGACACTGCGATGACGCCCGCCGGTGCAACCGACGGCGATGGTCAGGTAACTTTTCCCTTCCGCCCGGTAGTGAGGCAGCAGAAACTTCAGCATCCGGTGCAGATGCTGCATGAATTCCCGGCAACTCGACTGCCCCAGAACGAAGTTGCGCAGCTGCTCGTCACGACCGGACAAAGGGCGCAGTTCGTCGATATAGTGCGGATTGGGCAGAAAACGGACGTCAAAAACCAGATCGGCATCCGGCGGCAGACCATAACGGTAACCGAACGACACCAGTTGCACGATCAGCGTTGCATCGCCCGAGCCGTTGCCGATGGTATTGACCACCTTCTCCCCCAGTTGACGGGGGTTCAAACCGCTGCTGTCGATGATCCGCGACGCTTCGCCGCGAACCTTCTGCAGCAGCTTGCGCTCCAGCTCGATGCCGGTCTGCACCCGCTCGCCGGCAGCCAGGGGGTGACTGCGGCGGGTTTCCGAATAACGCCGCAGCAGAACCTCGTCGGAGGCCTCGAAAAAGGTGATCTCGGGCTGATATCCGGCCCGGCGCAGCTGTTCGAGCACGGCTGCGTATTCCACCGGAAATTCACGCGTGCGCACATCGACGACTACGGCGATCCCGGCGGCGGCCTGCAACGACTGTCGGGCCAGGTCGAGTAACGGCGGGAGCAGGACCAGCGGCAGATTGTCGACGACAAAAAAACCCCGATCCTCCAGGGCGCGGGCGGCGGTACTTTTTCCCGAGCCGGACAGCCCGCTGATAATACAGACCCGTTGCCGACTCATTCGAGATCGTCTCCGATGATGCTGTGGGCGTGCAGCCGGGCGGTTTCCGCCATCCTTTTCTCCAGCAGGTCCTGGAATTCCTGGGCGCTGTGGTAGCCCATCTCTTTCAACAGCTGATTGCGGGCCGCAACCTCGACAATGGTGCTGATATTGCGCCCCGGTCGCACCGGAATCCGCATCAGCGGCAATTCGACTCCGTGAACGACATATTTGACCTCCTCCAGGCCGAGGCGGTCATATTCCTTCCCCTCTTCCCATTCCACCAGTTCCAGGACCAGATCGATCTTCTTCCGTTCACGAATCGCCGCCACACCGAACAGGTGTTTGATATTGATAATCCCCAGTCCGCGGATTTCCATGTGGTAGTGCAGCAGATCCATCCCTTCGCCGAAGATAACCGACGGCAACTTCAAGCGGACCTTGATGACATCGTCGGCAACCAGCCGGTAGCCGCGCAGGATCAGGTCGAGCGCGCATTCGCTCTTGCCGACCCCGCTCTTGCCCTGCAGCAGAACGCCGACACCCAGCACATCGATCAGGACGCCGTGGAGGGTCGAGGTGGGCAGCAGGCGCTCCTCGAGAAACCGGGTAATCAGGGAAATAAAGGTGGAACTGAGATGCGAGGTGCGCAACAGGGGCAGGTTGTAGGCCTCGGCCTGCGCCAGCAGATAAGCCGGGGCCGGCTGATTCTTGGTGATAATCAGGCAGGAAAGGTTGAGTTGGCAGATTTTCCTGAGATGCTCAACGGCCCGCTCCTCGGGCAATTGTTCGAGAAAGCTCAGCTCCGTTGAGCCGAGCACCTGCACCCGATCCGGGTGCAGGTTGGTGGTATAGCCGGTCAGCGCCAGTCCCGGCTTCTGGATGCGCGGGATGCTGACCAGATTGCCCAGGCCCCCGGCTCCGGCCAGCAGTTCCAGGTCAAGGCCCGCTTCCTTTTCATCGAGAATTTCCTGAATCGTCAGTTCGGCCATAACCGCGCACCACCCTTACAGCATCACCCAAAAGCAAAAAAACCAGCGACCAAGCCCAAGTATCGAAGATCCAGGTTGACGTAAAACGTTGCCGGCGCAGAGACAAAGCGGCTTCAGGTCTGATCCTCCGCATCGAGGATGATTTGATAGATTTCTTTCTGATCGCCGGCCTCGAGCAGGCTCCGGCGCACCGCCGCGTCCTTGAGCAGTTTGGAAATGCGGGCCAGGGCCTTCAAATGAACCCCGACTGACTCTTCCGGAGCGATCAGCAGAAAAAACAGGTGCGCCGGCTGGCCGTCCATCGACTCAAAATCGACGCCGGCCCGGCTGCGGCCGAACGCCAGCATCAGTTCGGGAATCCCCTTCAGCTTGCCGTGGGGGATCGCCACACCGTCACCGATCCCGGTACTGCCCAGCTGTTCCCGTTCCTGCAGTACCTGCAGCACGGCATCGCGCTGCAAGGAATCATCGCAGGCGACCAGCGCGTCAGTCAGTTCGGCAAGAACCTTGCCCTTGTCACGTGACTGGATATCAGCCACCACCGCTCCAGGATTCAACAATTCAGAAATTTTCATTTGCAACTTTCTCGATCATGTGAAGTCGCAGCGGGCGCCTCATGGCCGAGGCGCCCGCCATCTGGCTGTTCAGATCAACTTCCCTGCGGGACAATCAGACCGTAGTTTCCGTCCTTGCGCCGATAGACCACATTCATCTCCTCGGAACGATCATCGGTAAACACCAGGAAATCCTTGTGCAGCAGATCCATCTGCATCACCGCTTCCTCGACCGACATCGGCTTGACGGAGAAGGAATGGCTGCGGATGATTTCCGGCTCGGGGTTCCCCTCGTCGACGCTGGGAGCGGAGAGCACACTCATTTCAACCTGGCGCGAAACGCCGCCATGGGGGTTCTTGTGCTTTTTGAGCTTTTCCTTGTAGCGCTTGAGCTGCCGTTCGATTTTATCGACCATCAGGTCGATGGCGGCGTACATGTCGCTGGTCTCTTCGACGCTCTTCATGGTCAACCCCTTGGCAACCATGGTCACTTCAGCCCGATGAACAATTTTCTGGACCGAGAGCACCACCTGGGCGTCGATCGGCTCCTCTATATACTTTTTAACGCGGGCAAGCTTCTCCTCCACATAGTTGCGAACCGGGTCACTGGTTTCCATGTGACGAAACGTAACGGCTATTTGCATAGATGAACCTCCTTTATGCTGCCCCGAACGGGGACTAGGGTCAAACTCAAGTATAACTTAAAACTTCCGCCGGCACGGTCCGTGCCGGCAGCCGGTGCATGGCTAGAACAGACGCTTTCTTTCCGTCGATGAGCCGATACCGAGCATTTCACGGTACTTGGTCACGGTACGCCGGGCGATCCTGATCTCCTGCCCGGCCAGCAGGGCTACGATCTTCTGGTCGGAAAACGGTTTCTTGGGGTCTTCCTGGGCAACGATATCCCTGATCTTGCTCTTGACGCTCTCCGATGCCACGGAATCGCCGAAAGCGGTACTGATACCGCTATTGAAGAAGAACTTCAACTCGAAAAGGCCCTGGGGCGTCTGCACATACTTGTTGGTCGTCACGCGACTGACCGTCGATTCATGCATTTCGATATCTTCGGCGACATCGCGCAGCACCAGCGGCTTGAGATGGGCGATGCCATGCTCGAAGAACTCGCGCTGAAATTTCACGATACTGGTGGTGACCTTGAAAATCGTGCGCTGGCGCTGGTGAATGCTTTTGATCAACCAGACCGCGCTGCGCATCTTTTCCTGGATATACTCGCCGGCCTGTTTGTCGACCGAATCGCTGTTCGCCAGCGCATTGCGGTAGAAGGAATTGATGCGCAGATTGGGCAAGCCTTCATCGTTGAGCATGACGACGTATTCATCGCCGACCTTGCGCACAAAGATGTCGGGGGTTATGTACTGAATTTCTTCTTGATTATACGCCCGGCCGGGCCGCGGATCGAGATTGGAAATGAGTTTCGAGGCCGCCAGGACCTCTTCCAGGGGGCGTTTCAAGGCCTTGGCGATGACGGTATATTTGCGCCCTTCAAGGTCATCGATATGGTCGCGCAGAATCGTCGCGGCCAGGGATTCGCCCAGCTCCAGCCGCTCCAGCTGCAGCAACAGACACTCCTGCAGGTTATAACAGGCAACCCCCGGCGGATCATACTGACGGATCATTTGCAGGGCGCGCTCAACCACCTCCGGGGACACCCGGGCGGCCGCGGCCAGTTCTTGCGGGCTTGAGTGCAGGTAACCCTCCTCATCGAGGTTGCCGATAATCTCGGCAATCGCGTGCCGCTCAAGGTCAGGCACCGTGGAGAGACTGAGCTGCCACATCAGGTGATCGTTCAGGGTGCTTTTTTTGGTCAGCAGACTCTCGAAGGAGGGCCGCTCTTCGGAATCCTCATAGACATCGCTGGTCCCGCTGCTGAGACTGTAGCCGTCCAGATAGGTCTGCCAGTCGATGTCGTTCATCCCCTCGGTTTCGCCCTTGACCTCCTGATGGCTGTCATCGGCGGCGACCGGAGTCTCGCTTTCGTCGCCGGTCAACTTCTGCTCTTCGCCGGCTTCCCGCGTGTCGCCCCCCTCCTCAAGCATCGGGTTTTCCTCCAGCTCCTGGGTCACAACATCGACCAGTTCCATCCGCCCCAACTGCAGCAGTTTGATCGCCTGCTGCAGTTGCGGTGTCATGACCAGCTGCTGGCTTAATTTAACCTGTAATCGAAGATCGAGAGCCATATATCCTTCTTCGCTGAGAACGTTCTTTGCCTTGATACTAACATCGACCGTAAAAAAGAGGAACACCGGACATCAGGTCCCGATGTATCCCCCTCTGATCGTTAAATCATAGCTTAGAGTTTGAACTTGTCTCCGAGGTAAATTTCCCGCGCCCTGGGACTTGCGGAAATCTGTTCGGGAGTCCCGTATTCCAGCACCTCGCCCCGGTTGAGGATGTACGCCTGGTCACAGACGCCCAGTGTCTCGCGGACATTGTGGTCTGAAATCAGGATACCGATGCCGCGGTCGCGCAGCTGCGTAATGATGTTCTGAATATCGATGACCGCTAGCGGATCGATGCCGGCGAACGGTTCGTCCAGCAGCAGAAACGCCGGATTCAGCACCAGAGAGCGGGCGATCTCCACCCGCCGCCGTTCGCCGCCGGAGAGGGCGAAACCCTTGGAGTCGCGGATATGACCGATCCGGAAATCCCCCAGCAACTGCTCCAACCGTTGCTGCCGCTCGGCGGCGGAAAGCGGCAGGGTTTCCAGGATGGCCAGCAGATTTTCCGCCACGGTCAATTTCCGGAACACCGAGGCTTCCTGCGGCAGGTAGGAGATGCCCGCCCTGGCCCGGCGAAACATCGGCAGGCCGGTCAACTCCAGATCATCTAGATAAACCTGACCCCGGTCCGGCTTGGCCAGTCCGACAACCATGTAAAAGCTGGTGGTTTTCCCGGCGCCGTTGGGTCCGAGCAGCCCGATCACCTGGCCGGAGTGAACCTCCAGATCAACCCCCGAGACAACCGACCGGCCGCCGTACGCCTTGCACAACCCGCAGGCCCGCAGCAATCGACCCATGCTATTTCTGCTCCTGCTCGGGGAAGAACACGGCGCGCACCCGGCCGTCCTCGCCGCTTTTAACCAGACTTCGGTTTTCCTTCAGAAAGACGACGATTTCTTCACCGGACACCAGATTCTGCCCCTGCTGAATCCTGGCATCGCCGCTCAACACCAGCTTCTCTTCCTGCTGATAAAAGCTGGCCTGTTGCGCGGTGCCGACCCGATCCAGCTGGACGACACGGACCCCACCCGACGCCTCGATCCTCTCGATCTGCCGCGCATCCGGCTCGCGGTAGAGGATCAGCTTTTCGGCATAGACCGTCATCTCCCCCCGCGTGACGACAACCTGACCGGTAAAGACCGCCGTGCCGCCCGGTTCGTCCACCTCCAGCCGCTCTGCCGTGATATCGATGGGTTCCTCAGAGGCCGCCTCCGCAACCGCGGCGGGTGCCCCCCAGGCGGGCCAGGACCACAACCCCGCCGCCAGAACCAGCAGCAACAGTAACCAGCGTTTGCTCAATTCTCCGACCTTTCGTCGCGCAGCGTCAGAAGCCGCGCCTGAACGTCCCGCAGTATACGCATCCGTCCGCTCTGCAAGTCAAACAGAAAACCCTCACCGGCCAGCTCCAGTTGCGGCGACAGCATCCGCACCCGCCGGTCGCTGCTCACCTGTCCGGAACCCTGCTCGTAGCGCAGGCGTTCGGTATAGAAATGTTCGTCCCGGTCGGTCATGATCTCCACCTCGCCCCAGACCTCGACCTGTTCCTGTTGCTGATCGAACAGCCCTTGCCTGGCGGTCATTTTCACTTCGCCATAACGCCCCGTCTCGTAAAAGACCATTTCCACATTCTGCAGGCTGATCAGCCCTTCTTCCCGCTGGTACGCAGCGGAATCGGCGTCCAGGGTCCAGCGCCGCCGGCCGCCTTCGGTCTGCGTGTAGTGAATCTTCTCCAGCGACAGATCGACCTGTTTCGGCAAAACCTCCAGCAACTGCTCCGGGGCGGTGCCCTGCAGATTCATGACCAGGGTCGCGATCAAGGCCGCGACCGAGAGGACGATTAACAGTGCCAGCAGATTACGCGGGCTCATTGGTCCCTTTCCGAAGCATCAGCACCCCGTCACGGGCGCAGCGACGCGAGTTTTCATCAATCGGCGAAATAGCGGTCGGTCACCCGCTGCCAGTGCCCGCCGCCCTTCAGCAGCAGGTCGCAGATTTCACGCACCGCGCCCCGCCCGCCGGGGCGGCCGGCGACATAATCGACCAGCGGCGCCAGCTCGGGATGAGCATCGCTGACCGTGGCGCTGAAACCGACCCGGCGCAAAACCGGCAGATCGATCAGATCATCGCCGACATAGGCGACCTGCCGATCATCCAGCCCCAGCTGCTCGAGGATTTCCAGATAAGGGTCGAGCTTGCGCAGGGCCCCCTGGTAGAGGATCTCGATGCCCAGCTCCGCGGCGCGCCTGGCGACCAGCTCGGACTGGCGCCCGGTGATGATGCCGATGGCGATCCCCGCCCGCTGCAGCAGTTTCAAGCCATGGCCGTCCTTGACATCGAACGACTTGAGCTCATTGCCCCGGTTGTCGTAGGTGATCCGCCCGTCGGTGAGCACGCCGTCGACATCCAGCAACAGCAGCTTGATGGCTGCCAGTTTGGCGTCCATCAAACGACCCCCGCCTTGAGCAGATCGTGCAGATGGACCACCCCGACCGGGATCCGGCTGTCGTCGTCAGCAAAAACGAACAACGAGGTGATCGCATGGGCCTCCATGATCTGCAACGCCTTGGCGGCCAGATTGCGCCGCAGCACGCGCTTCGGTGAACGGCTCATCACCTCGCCGATCGGCTGCTGCAGGGTATCCAGCCCCTGCTCCATGACCCGCCGCAGGTCGCCGTCGGTAAAGACGCCGACCAGATGGCCCTGGTCATCGACGACCCCCGTGACCCCCAGTTTCTTGCTGGTAATCTCGAACAGGGCGTTGCGCAGCAGGGTTTCGGGCGCCACCAGGGGTACGTCGGCACCGCTGTGCATCAGATCCTCCACCCGCAGCAGCAGTTTCTTGCCGAGCGCCCCGCCCGGATGGAACAGGGCAAAGTCCTCGGCCTTGAAGCCGCGCGCTTCGAGCAGAACCACCGCCAGGGCGTCGCCCATGGCCAGTGTCGCCGTGGTGCTTGCCGTCGGCGCCAGACCGAGCGGACAGGCTTCTTCGGCAACGCTGATATCGAGATGGACGTCTCCGGCCTGGGCCAGGGTGCTGCCCGGATTGCCGGACATGGCGATCAACGGCAAACCCATCCGTTTGATGACCGGCAGGATCCGGCAGATCTCCTCGGTTTCCCCGGAGTTGGAGATCGCGACCACCACATCGGCCCGGGTCATCATCCCCAGATCGCCGTGAATCCCCTCGGCGGGGTGCAGAAACAGGGTCGGCGTGCCGGTCGAGGACATGGTGGCGGCAATCTTCTGACAGATCAGCCCCGATTTGCCCATCCCGGTGACGACCACCCGCCCCTTGCAGGCAAGGATCAGTTCCACCGCCCGGGTGAACGCTCCGTCGATCCGCGAGCGCAGGGCCAGAACCGCATCGGCCTCGATCTGCAACACTTTTTTCGCGGTTTCAATCATCGTGGTTTACCCCCGGGGACAGGTCCTTGGCGATCGCATCGATCGCCAGAATCTTCTGCAACAGCGGTTTCAAGCGGTCCAGCGGCAAGGAATTCGGTCCGTCGCAGAGGGCCTGATCGGGGTTCTCGTGAACCTCCCAGAACAGGCCGTCGATGCCGGTCGCCGCCGCCGCCCGCGAGAGCGCGCCGACGTACTGGCGCTGGCCGCCGGAAGACCCGCCGGCGCCGCCGGGCAGCTGGACCGAATGGGTCGCGTCGAAGATCACCGGGTAGCCGGTTTCGCGCATGATGACCAGCGAGCGCATGTCGGTGACCAGGTTGTTGTAACCGAACGAGGCGCCCCGTTCGGTTAAAAGAATCTGCTCGTTGCCGGTGGATCTGATTTTTTCGATGCCGTGTTCGATATCCCAGGGGGCCGAAAACTGGCCCTTTTTGAGATTGATCGGTTTGCCGGTCCGCCCGGCGGCCACCAGCAGATCGGTCTGGCGACTGAGAAATGCGGGGATTTGCAGCATGTCGAGCACCTGGGCAGCCGCGCCGATCTGCGTGATATCGTGGACATCGGAAACCACCGGCAGTTCCAGCTGCTCCTTGACCCGCTGCAGGATCCGCAGCCCTTCTTCCAGGCCGGGGCCGCGAAACGAGG
This sequence comes from Geopsychrobacteraceae bacterium, assembly GCA_036396915.1. Taxonomy (GTDB): domain Bacteria; phylum Desulfobacterota; class Desulfuromonadia; order Desulfuromonadales; family Geopsychrobacteraceae; genus BM509. The sequence continues at coordinate 10,834 of DASWJX010000308.1, forward strand.
TCACCGAGGTCCGGTTGGCCTTGTCGTAGGACGCCTTGAACACCAGCTCGATGCCCAACTCCAGCGACAGCGTTTTCAGAAACTCGGCAATCCGCAGGGTCAGTGCTTCGTTTTCAATGGCGCAGGGTCCGGCGATCAGCGTCAACGGCTTGCGGCCGCCGAAAGCGACCCGGCCGACATCAATTTTTTTCATCTGAACCTTTCCGGTTTTTCTTGAGGCTGGCGCCGACAAACGACTCGAAGAGCGGGTGCGGCGCCATCGGCCGGGAGCGGAACTCCGGGTGCGACTGACAGCCGAGGAACCAGGGGTGATCTTCCAGTTCGATGATTTCCACCAGATCGGCGTCCGGATAGACGCCGGAGATGACCAGCCCCGCCGCGGCCAGCTGCTCGCGATAAGCATTGTTGAATTCGTAGCGATGGCGATGGCGATCGGCGACATGCGGCTTGCCGAAAATCCGGCGGGCCAGGGTATTCTCCTTCAGGTCGCAGGGATAGGAGCCCAGGCGCATGGTGCCGCCCATGGTGTCGACCCCTTTCTGGCTTTCCATCAGGTCGACCACGGCATGCTCCGCCTGCTCGTTGAATTCGCGGGAGTAGGCGTTTTCGATGCCGCAGACATGGCGGGCAAACTCGACAACCGCCATCTGCATGCCGAGACAGATACCGAAGAAGGGGATGTTGTTTTCGCGGGCGTAACGAATCGCGGCGATCTTGCCTTCACTGCCCCGCTCGCCGAAGCCGCCGGGAACCAGAATCCCGTCGACCTCGTCAAAGATGCCGTTGACGCCGTGCCGCTCGATCGCTTCGGAATCGACATATTTCAGATTCACCCGACAATCGTTGGCGATGCCGCCGTGAATCAGGGCCTCGGAGAGCGACTTGTAGCTTTCGGTCAGCCCGACATACTTGCCGACAATCGCGATATGCGTTTCACCGGCCGGCTCCTTGATCCGCTTGATGATCCGCCGCCAGTCCGACAGATCGGGAGTCTTGGTCCAGACATTGAGATAGTCGACGATCCGCTCATCGAGCCCCTGTTCGTGCAGGGCGACGGGCACTTCGTAGATCGATTCCACATCGCGGGCGGTAATCACCGCCTCCTCGGGAACGTTGCAGAAAAGCGCAATCTTCGCTTTCATGTCGTGCGGAATTTCCCGGTCGCAGCGACAGAGCAGGATGTCGGGCTGAATACCGATCTCCCGCAATTCCTTGACGCTGTGCTGGGTCGGCTTGGTCTTCAGTTCACCGGCGGTGGGAATATAGGGGACCAGGGTCAGGTGCAGGTAGAGCACATTGTCCCGCCCGCGATCGGAGCGAAACTGACGGATCGCCTCAAGGAAGGGGAGCGATTCGATGTCGCCTACGGTGCCGCCGATCTCGACGATGGCGATATCGACCCCTTTGGCGTTTTTGAGAATCTTTTCCTTGATCTCGTTGGTGATGTGGGGAATGACCTGAACCGTGCCGCCCAGGTAATCGCCGCGCCGTTCCTTGCGGATGACCGAATCGTACACCTGGCCGGTGGTGAAGTTCGATTTGCGGGTCAGCGCAGAGGAGGTGTAACGCTCGTAATGGCCGAGATCCAGGTCCGTCTCCGCGCCGTCGTCGGTCACAAAGACCTCGCCGTGCTGATAGGGGCTCATCGTCCCCGGATCGACGTTGATGTAGGGATCCATCTTCTGCATCGAAACTCTCAGCCCGCGGGCCTCCATCAATGCGCCGATCGATGCGGCCGCCAGGCCCTTGCCGAGAGAAGAAACGACCCCGCCGGTAACAAAAAGGAACTTCGTCTTCATTGCCCTGTAGTGCTCCTAGAAAAAAAATTATCGGAAAATCAGCAGCCTGCGCCCCAAAAACCCGTTTCGGGCCGGTCGCAACGCAAGCCGAAAGGCTGATTCTACACAGAAACAGGACCGAAGAAAACCCCGATCCTGCAAAAAACCTTCCAGCTTCAACATCAAGGGATAGCTCCCTGATTTAACGGCACATTTTCTCCTGCATCAGGGCGGCGACCCGCTCCAGATCCCGCGGAGTATCGACGCCGTGGCAGACCGAGTCGGTTTCGGCGACGAAAAGCCGTTCCCCCTGTTCCAGAGCGCGCAGCTGCTCCAGGCTTTCCAGCTGCTCCAGCGGAGTTTTCGGCAGCAGCGGATAGCGCAGCAGAAAATCCCGCCGATAGACGTAGAGACCGATGTGCCGATAGAGCTTCAGCGCGGGCAGCTGTTGCGCCAGTTGCCCGGGGGTCAGACCGCGCGGAGAGGGGATCGGGGCGCGTGAAAAATAAAGCGCAAAGCCGAACCGGTCGGTCACCACCTTGACCACGTCGGAACTGTAGAAATCCTCAATCCGGTCGATCCGGCTCTTCAGGGTTCCCATCCGGATCGAAGCGTCCTCCAGCAGCGGCCGGACCGCCTGATCGATCATCAGCGGATCGATCAACGGTTCATCCCCCTGGACATTGACGATCAGGTCGGCGTCAAGCCGCTCCGCCACCTCCGCCAGGCGGTCGGTGCCGGTCGCATGGTCGGCGCGCGTCATCACCACTTCCCCCCCGAAAGCCCGGACCGTCTGTTCGATCCGCCGATCATCGGTGGCCACAATGACCCGCGCCACGGTTGCGGAACTGGCGACCCGCGTATAGACATGCTCGATCATCGGCCGCCCGAGCAGCGCGGCCAGGGGCTTGCCGGGAAACCGTGTCGAGGCGTAACGGGCCGGAATAATTGCTGTCACCTGCATGACCAACCTCTGCTCTTCAAGTGTGACCCGCGGTCTTTTGCCGCGCCATGGCCTTTGCGGTTCGCTTCAGCGCGACGCCAGGATCAGCGCGCGGAACGTCTCGGCCGCCGGGGTCAGTTGCCGGCCGCTGCGCTGCACCAGATAAAAGGGGCGGCGCAGCGGTTCCCCGCTCAGCCGCAACGACAGCAGGGCGCCTCTGTCGATTTCGTCGGACACCGACAGCGCGGAGATCACCGCCACCCCGAGACCTCCGCGGACCCCCTGCTTGACCGCTTCGTTGCTCCCTATTTCGGCCAGCACCCGCAGCTTGGCCGGTTCGATCCGGTGCTGCCGCAGATACTGCTCCAGGGTCGTCCGGGTCCCGGATCCCGCTTCACGCAGCAGCATCGGCTCATCCAGCAGCTCGACCGGATCGATCCGCTCACGGGCCGCCCAGCGATGCCGCGGCGGCACGATCAAAATCAGTTCATCGCCGAAACAGGCCTGCCATTCCAGACCACGCACGCTGCTCATCCCGCCGACCAGCCCCAGCTCAAGCCGCTCCTGCAGCAGATCGTCAAGAATCTGGCCGGTCCCGGAAATCTTCAGAGCAACCTCGGCACCCGGAGATTGCTGTGTATGGCTCTCTATCAACCGCGGCAGCAGGTAGGCCCCCGGGATGGTGCTGGCCCCGATCGACAGCAGCCCGCCACCGCTGTCGCGCAGATCGCCGACGGCGCGGGTCGCTTCGTCGCGCAGCTGCAGAATACGGCGGGCATAGCGGTAAAGCACCTTGCCGGCCGGCGTCGGCAGCACCTCCCGCCCCATCCGATCGAGCAGCGACTCGCCCAGCGTCTCTTCCAGCAGGCGTACCCCCTCACTGACCGTCGGCTGGGTCAGGTGTAATTTTTCCGCCGCCCGGGTGAAACTTTTCAGTTCCACGACCTGGCAGAAGAACGCAAGTCGTTTCATATCCATAGCAGCATCCCCGGCCACATGTCCATAGACCCTGGTTATTTCAGTTACAAAAACTGCCGATATCCTAAGGGAGCGGCGGCGTCCCTGTCCGGCCTTATCGCCAAGCAACGAAACAAGCCGCCCCGGCCTGCTCAGTTCGGTTCTCTAGCGCCGCCTGCGCAGCTGCCAGGCAGCCAGCAGCCAGCAGCCGGCAACGATCAGGCAAAAGCGGGGCAGCAGATCGCCGTAACGGTTATAAAAGGTCGGCTGCGCGCCGAGACCGACCTGCCCGACAACCTGCAGGGTTTCGAAAAGCGGGGTGGCAAGCGTCACCCCGCCGCCGGGAGTCACCAATGCCGAGATCCCGGTGTTGGCGGCCCGGGCAATCCAGACGCGGTTTTCAACGGCCCGAAAGCGGGTCATGGCCAGCAGCTGCCGGGAAGCGGGCGATCTGCCGAACCAGGCGTCGTTGGTGATGTTGACCAGCAGATCGCTTCCCTGTCTGACATAATCACGGGCCAGCTCCGGAAAGATCGCCTCGTAACAGATCAGCACGCCGAGCGCATGGCCGTCGAGCGCCAACGGCGCGACCCGCCCGGCGGAAAAATCGCCGACCCCGACCACCAGCTTGTTGATGAAGGTCAGCAGCTTGCCAAGCGGCACATATTCGCCGAACGGGACCAGGTGAATTTTGTCGCTGCGCCCCAGAGAGCGCCCCGCGGGGGAGTAGAGATAGGCGCTGTTGTAATAACTGAATGCATCGTCCGACGGCTTGCGCTCATAGGCCGGACCGCCGACCAGCAGATAGCTCCCCAACTGGTGCGAAACCGCCTGCACCTGCCGGCTCAGCGGACTGTCGTCCTGCAGATAGAAGGGGGCCGCGGCCTCCGGCCAGATAATCAGATCGACGCCGGAGGCGGCAGCCTGCTCCGACAGCCGGCGATAGGTCTCGACGGTTCTGCTGCGCTGCTCGGGATCCCACTTCACGGCCTGATCGATATTGCCCTGAATCAGGGCCACCCTGAGCTGCTCGTCGCGGCGCTCCGGTGCGCCGGCAAGCCGCCAGTACCCATAGCCGAGATGCCCGGCCAGCAGCAGCGCCACGACGATTGCGGCCCGTCGGGAAAAGCGCCGGCGCGGTGCGGCGAGCAGGCCTGCCGCCGCACAGTTGATCAACAGCAGCAGCAGCGAAACCCCGTAAACGCCCGACAGGTCGGCACCCTGAATCATCCAGGGTAGATTCTGCTGGCTGTAACCGAGCAGCCCCCAGGGAAAACCGGTAAACAGCCAGCCGCGCAGGTATTCCAGAGCGACCCAGACCACCGGCAGGGTGACGATAATCGGCAGCGCCAACAGCGCCTTGAGGCGACAGCTCAACCAGGTGGCGGCAGCAAAAAACAGGGACAGATAAGCGACCAGCAGCAGATGGGCGACGAGCGAGAAGAACGGGTGCAACTGCCCGTAGGTGGTCATGACGATGTTGAGCCAATAGAGCAACGGAGCAAAGAAGGCGAAGCCCGCGATGAACCCGCCGGCAAAGGGGCGGCGTTCCATCACCAGCAACAGCGGGATCAGGGCGAACCAGGCGACCACAGCCAGATCGGGACCGGGAAAGGCGCAGGCCAGCAGGAGCCCGGAACAGGCCGACCAGAGCAGGGTTCGATCAAGCTGCGCCGCACGGATCATTCGCTCGCGGCCTCGGCGGATAGACTGTTTTCCCGAGGACCAACCAGCAGTTTGCGGATGGCCCGCGGATCGGCCTCGACGATCAGGATCTCCAGACCGTCAATCCTGATCCGTTCTCCGCTGTTGGGAACGTGGCCCAGATACTCGACCAGATAGCCGCCGACCGTGTCGAATTTCTCCCGTTCGACCTCGAGATCGAAATACTCCTCGAAATCCTCGATCGCCAGCCGCCCGTCCACCAGCACCGAACCGTTCTCTTCCAAAAGCAGCCATTCCTCTTCCAGATCGTATTCGTCGAGGATATCACCGACGATCTCCTCGATCAGATCCTCGATCGTCACCAGTCCCGAGGTCCCGCCGTATTCGTCGATGACAATCGCGACATGGACGCGGCGCTTGCGGAACTCCTTGAGCAGCTCACTGACACTTTTCGATTCGGGAACCAGGTACGGCGGGCGCAGCACATCGTCCAGGGCGATCTCGTCAAGCGGCTGCCCCCAATAGCGGAGCAGGTCCTTGGCATAAACGAAACCGATGATGTTGTCGTTGGTCTCCTGATAGAGGGGAATGCGCGAGTGTCCGGAAGCGATAACCGCCTGCAGCACCTGGGAGAGCGGTGCGGCGCGGTCACAACAGACCATGCTGGTCCGCGGCACCATGATTTCGCGGACGATGGTTTCATCCAGTTCGAGAATCGACTGGAGCATCTCCCCCTCGTCCTCGTCGATAATCCCTCTCTGTTCCGAAGCGTCGATCAACTGCTGCAGCTCTTCTTCGGAATTTGCCGCCGGCTTTGCAGAAAAAAAACCCTTTAGTTTTGCCGACCAGCCAGATGAATCGGCAGAATGGTCACTGTCCAAGCGTTGTTCCCCTTTCGTTAACAATCCGAAAACCCGGGAGCCGGTCCATGGTATGGTCCGACAGCCTCCTAGGCCAGATAACCGTCCGGGCCGAGCAATGCGCCCTGCAACCCGGAAAACAGCTTTTGCTCTTGCGCTTCCATCTCTGCCGCCTGCTGCTCGCTGCCCCGCTCATGATCGTAGCCGAGCAGATGCAGGATGCCGTGCAGCAGCAGAAAAACCAGTTCATGTTCGAACGGGATGCCGGCGGCGGCGGCATCGTCGGCCGCCCGCTCCGCCGAAATCACCACATCCCCCAGCAGCTGGGGCTGAATACCGCCCCCCTCGCCTTCCTGCATGGCAAAGGAGATCACATTGGTCGGCCGGTCACGCTGCAGATAGTCCCGGTTGAGCTGCTGAATGGCGGCGTTATCAACAATCAGAATCGACAGTTCCGCCTCAGGACATCCCGAGTCGCTTAAGATCTTCCGGGCTGTCTTTCGCAGCGGACGTTTCAGAATTTTGCGCTTCCTTTGCCGATTCTCGATCTGTATCTTCATGCTCTTCGCTGCTTTCAGGCTCTTTTTCACGCTCAATGTGGACCGGTTCAGGATAATCGATCCGATGGTGAAAGGTTCCGGCCAGCACCATATTGAAACTTTTGGCGATCAGGTGCAGATCCTTCAGGGTCAATTCGCATTCATCCAGCTGACCGTCGATGAAGATGTTGTTGATCAGCTTCTGCACCATGCCCTGAATACGGGCCTGGGTCGGATTGGTCAGCGTCTTGCTGGCGGCCTCGATGGCATCGGCCAGCATGATCAGTGCCGCTTCCCGGGTCTGCGGTTTCGGCCCGTGATAACGATAATCCCGCTCATCGATCTGCTGCACCCCCGGATCGGCCTGGCTTTTGGCCCGGTCATAAAAAAACTTGATCAGGGCCGTGCCGTGATGCTGCTGAATAATATCGACGATCTCTTTGCCCAGCTTGTGTTCACGGGCCGTCTCCACTCCGTCCTTGACGTGCGAGGTCAGGATCAATGCGCTCATCGACGGGGCCAGCTTGTCATGCCGATTGCGCTGCCCGTCCGAATTCTCGATAAAGTATAACGGCTTCTTGATCTTGCCGATATCGTGATAATAGGCGGCAACCCTGGCCAGCAGGGGGTTGGCATTAATCGCCTCGGCGGCGGCCTCGACCAGATTACCGACGATAATCGAATGGTGGTAGGTTCCCGGGGCCTGCACCATCAGTTCGCGCAGCACCGGCGAATTCATGTTGGCCAGTTCCAGCAGCTTGACGTCGGTGGTGTATTTGAAACCGGACTCCAGCAGCGGGATGATCCCGTTGACAAGCATGGCGCTGAACAGCCCGCCGAACAAACCCATGCAGAGCTTATAGGCCAGTTGCACCTCCAGGGTCCGCCCGGCCATGAAGTGGATGCCGATCACCAAAACACAATTGGCCAGAGCCACCCAGAGTCCGGCGCGGTAAAGAGTCGAACGCTCCTTGCAGTGCCGCACGCCGTGGGCGCCGACCAGGCTGCCGACCAGCACGTACAGGGCCATGACCAGACTGTTGCCGAACAGAATGCCGACCAGCAGCGCACAGCAGATGGAAAAGATCAACGCCGATTCGGAATTCAGAACGATCCGCACCAGCATCGCCCCCAGGGCAAAGGGAATCGCGTAGTAATAACTGGCGGAATCGATATAGGCGAAGGTGCTTTCGAGTCCGGTCGCCACAAAAATCGCGACCTTGATCAAAACCAGCAGGCCGACAAAAACCAGTCCCAGAAACAGCAGATCACGGGAATCGGGGTGAAACTTGCGAATATTGTGCAGAGAAAAATGGTAACCGGCATAGATCAGCAAAACCGTGCAGATCAGCAGGCCGAACGCTGTCTGCAGACCCCGGTTATCGCGGCCCAGATCACGCAAGTCCCGGAGCTTGGCAATCTGCTGCGGGGTGACCCGCTCCCCTTCGCGAACGATCATCTCCCCCTTTTTGATCTGGAAAAGAACCGGCGTCACTTCATCCCGGGCTTTCACCCGACGGGTCTCCGTCTCCTGCTGATTGAAGGTCAGACTCGGTCGCAGCAGCTGTTTCATCAGCCGGCCGAGGATTTCCCGCTGATGCGCGGAGAGTTCGGCGATCTCTGCCAGCAGAGCCTCCCCCTGGGTCAGGACTTCTGCAAGACCGGCGACATCGGCACTATCCTTGCGGACCGATTCCGTCTGGCTCTGCAGGTTGCGGACCACGATGCCCTGAGCCTGATCGGTGGCAAACAGCGGCCGGTTGGCGACGATCGGCCGGGTGAACACCTGTTGAAACAGTTCACCGATCTGCCGGCGCAGCTCATCATCAAGCGGCAGGGTCCGCAGGGCCTGCAACTCCTCATCGGTCAGCAACAGGCCGAACGCTTCTTCGATCTGACCACGGGGGGGTTCCGGGGCGGCGCTCCCCTCTTCCCGCAGCGGCTGTTTCTGGAGCAGGGCCAGGCCCCGGATCAGGCGCTCAGCCGCCAGTCGTCCGGCTTCCGAATCGAAATCGTAGAGGGGCGGAACCGAGTCCCGCGCCTGCTCCCGCTTGGCTTCGGTGAGCGGCTTGTCCTCGATCAGCAGATCACGGGGCGCCTTGATATTGCGTGAGGCGATATCTCCCGGCGCATAGTAATCGGGGATAAAGCCGCCCTTCGGCACGATGATCAAGGTCAACAACAGTCCTACGGTAAACAGCAGGATCAGGCCGAGCGGCTGCTGATTGAGCCGACGTCCGGTCCGCTCCCGCTGCCGCCCGTTCCGCGGTTTGGAACCGAACAATGTCGAGCGACGTTTGCGCGCCTGTTCTTTTTCGGTTTTAGTCATAATCTCGAGGCTAGCTCCCGGCGGCCGGAAATCTCAATATCTTCGCGGGCGCGGCTTGAGAGCCCGCTTGTCGGCAACCTGGTAGGCCCGCACAATGGCCTGCACGATCGGATGCCTGACGACATCCACATCCGTGAAATAATTAAAGGAAATCCCCGGGACCCCTTCCAGCACCTCGATCGCATGCAGCAATCCGGAAAGACTGTCGGTCGCCAGGTCGATCTGGGTGACATCGCCGGTCACCACGGCGCGACTGCCGAAGCCGAGCCGGGTCAGAAACATCTTCATCTGTTCCACCGTCGTGTTCTGCGCCTCGTCAAGAATCACGAAGGCATCGTTGAGGGTCCGCCCGCGCATGAAGGCTAGCGGCGCGACTTCCACGACACCGGTCTCGATCAGCTGTTTGGCGCGCTCAAGATCGAGCATGTCGAAGAGAGCGTCATAGAGCGGCCGCAGGTAGGGGTTGACCTTCTCCTCCAGATCTCCGGGAAGAAAACCGAGCTTCTCCCCGGCTTCCACGGCCGGACGCACCAGTAAAATCCGGCTGACCTCCTTGCGCAGCAGGGCCGCCACCGCCATCGCCATCGCCAGATAGGTCTTGCCGGTGCCGGCCGGGCCGATGCCGAAAGCCACATCATTCTGCCTGATGCCGTCGATATAGGTTTTCTGGGCCAGACTTTTCGGAGCGATGATTTTGTTACGCGCTGAAATAAAAACGGTATCGAGAAAGATATCCTTGAGATGGGTCGAAGAATCGGCCGACAGGATACGGATCGCGTAGTCGACGTCCTGCGGATAGATCGGCATGCCCTCGCGCAGCAGGCCGCACAACTCCTCGACAAGACGCAAACCGACCTGAACCTGGGGCTTGTCGCCGGTCAGGTGCAGAACGGTTCCCTTGCTGCCGACCTTGATGCCGAGCGTCCGTTCAATCAGCTTGAGATGTTGGTTCTGCCGGCCGAACAACTGACCGGCCAGGGCTGCGTCGCCGATGTCGAAATGTCCGCTGGGACTCATGGGCAAAGACCCTTTAGTTTTATCGAAGTATGCACGGGAGAAACCTACCACCAACGCGCCGGAAAAGCAATATTCGGTCGCTCACTTAATCATTGAAGCGCCGGCTGCGTCAGGTATAATGGAACGTCTGTGCATATTCTCCCGTTTCGCCGATGGCAGCTAAAGGCAGCAAAGGGTTTAACCGCTTGAGTGATGACCGCCGACAGCTTGATCTGGACACCCAAATCCTCGCGGATTTTATCTATGAGCTGAACATCTCTCGCCGCCACCAGGCGCTTTACCCGCCCGGTCATCCGATGGTGGAAAAAACCACCGACACGCTGCTGGCGCTGCTGCGGCAGCTGCTGGAATTTCGCGAACAGCTGAGTTTCGGCGTCGCCAAGAACGCGCTGATGCTCGAATACGGCTGGCTCGACAAAAGCAATCCCGTCTTCAGCGATTTTGCCAACGTCCTGTTCCGGCACGGCATCGCTTCACTCTGTTTCCGCCGTTACCCCGACCGGCATGAATTCATCCGGATGAATCAACTGCTGTGCATCGATACCCGGACCCTTGCCGCCCGCGGCGGGATCAAGGAGCTGCTCAAACATCGGCAGCTGCCGCATATCGATATGGTTCCCGTCGACTATCATGCCTTCCAGGCAACCGAAGAGGCGGAGGATCAAAACGTTCAACTGCAGGACCAGTGGGAGGAGTTTCTGCAGGGACTGATGGCCGGGAGCCTCGATCCCGAAGGCCGCGCCCGCAAAGTAGATGAATCGCTCGACCCGCAGATTGTCGCCGAGCTGATCAACCGGCAGCATAACCACCGCGACGGCGCCAACTCCCCCAGCTACGATGCCGCGATCCGCTCCTTTATCCAGCGGATCGAACAGGAACCGCAGACCGGCGAGGCGCACCAGACCCTCGGCGACGACTTCAGCGGCCTGATCAGTCATCTCAATCCGGAACTGCGCCGGCAGTTTCTCAACAGCACCTTCCGCTCCCTCGACGGCCATCGGGATGGTGCGGAAAAAGTGCTGGGTCGCTTACCCCGTGAACTGATTCTCTCGTCCATCGAAGACTGCAACAATAACCGGCTGAACATCTCCTCGACCATGCTCACCCTGTTGGGACAACTGTCACGGATCCGCACCGAGGACCGCCCCCGCTCGGTGATCGGCAACGGCGCCGCACCACTGCACCACAGCGCCGAGCGGCAGATACAGGCGATATTCCGCGAGGAAGACGCCGGCAAATTCATCCCCGACCATTATCGGCTGACTCTCGACACCATCAGCACCACCGACCAGAAGATTCAGCTCGACCATGAGGAACAGGAGCAGTTGCGCGCGACCCTGGACAGCCAGTCGATCGAACGACAGACGGCTGCCGTCATCTTCGAACTGATGACGGCCGATCCCGAGCCCGGGCAGCATGAGAGCATGCAGCGCAATCTGCTCGATCTGGGCTACTATTTCCTTGAGACGGGAGACTTCAGCGCCCTCGCGGACCTGCAACGGCGCTGGAACGATCATCTGGAAATGCAGCGCTCCGATATTGCGGTTTTCTCCGAAGAACGCACCCCGCCGCTTGACCGCCCCTCCTTCCTGCAGGACACCCTGGACAGTTTCGCCGGCTGGGAGGACGAGCAGCGGGACGCCATCGCAAGCTATGCCCGGTCCGTCGGCGGCCCCCTTGCCGAGCTGCTGGTCGAACGCCTGGGCGACGAGGGGGATCGCGCGCTGCGGGACAGGTATGTCGGCATCCTGACCGGGATGGGAAAAGCGGCCCACGAGGCCATCTTTGCCGCCCTCCAGGATAAACGCCCGGCGCTGCTCTGCGACCTGCTGAACGCTCTCGAAGCACAGAGCGCCGCGACGATTCTCAAACCGGTCTATCCGCTACTCGACCACCCTGACCCGGATGTGCGCCGCGATGCGCTCAGAATTCTGTTCAAATACAACCGGCCGAAAGCCGATCAGCTGCTGCTCGGCGACCTGCACCACAGCGATCCAAAGCGGCAGTTGAATGCGGCGCAGATTGCCGACTACAGCCGGGACCGCACGATTTTTAACAGTTTGTTGAGCATCCTGAACCGGGACGACCTCAGTGAAGCAAGCCTGCCGCTGAAATGCCAGATCGTCAGTACGCTGGGCAGGATCGACAAAGTCCAGGCGTTGCCGCACCTGCAAAAAGCCCTTAAGGCAACCGGCCTGTTCCACGGCCAACTGCGCAAGCGGCTGAAGCGGGAAATCGTGGTCAGTCTCGGCAACTACTCCGCAACCGCCGCCGCGGAGCTGCTGTCCGGATTGTCCCGCTCCGGCAACCGCGAGCTGTCCGGTCTTGCCGCCGAACAATTGCAGCGCCGCCAGGGGGGGGAACCATGAACAGCGCCGCGCTCCAGGAACTGCAGGCTTTCATTCGTCACCTGACCACGGCCATCGCCAATGTTTCCCTTTACTCACTGGAACACCGTCAGGTCGCCCTGCTCTGTGGGCGGGCCGGCAAAAACCTGCGGCGGCTCCTGGCCGAGCGGACCGAGCTCTGCTTCATGCTCATCGACAACCAGCTGGTTGTCGATGAAACCCCTCTGGAATACAGTTTGGCGCAGGAACGGCTGATCAAAGCCCTGAAACAGGGCGGGATAGGCCATCTGCAACTGTCGGCGGGGATCGATCGGCAAGAGCTGCTGGAACTGGTGGCAACCCTGGCCCATGGCGGACGCTCCGGCGAGCCGTTCGCAGCCAGCGAACATGTCCGCTACGGGCGGGTCGAGGTGCGCCTGGCCCGGGCCGAGCAAAACGACGACAGCGCCGAGCCTGCCCCGCGACTGTCCCTTGAAGATATCGGCGTTACCGAGATTGCCAACTTCCATGAACTCTATCGGGCCGCCCGCCAGCGCAAAAAACTCAATGTGACCGGGCTCGATCATATCGTCGCCAGCTTTGTCGAAGCCTTCTCCAGCCACAGCAATCCGCTGCTGGCGCTGGCGCCCTTGCGCGGCATGGACGAATACACCTACACTCACTCGACCAACGTCTGCCTGCTCAACCTGGCCCAGGCCCGCAGCCTCGGCATCGAGGGCCGCTTGCTGCACGAAATAGGCATCGCCTCCATGCTGCACGATATCGGCAAGCTGTTTGTCCCGGTGGAAGTCCTGCGGAAACCGGGAAAACTGGACGACCGGGAGTGGGAGCTGATCAAGGATCATCCGCGCAAAGGCGCCGAGTATCTGCTCAACACCCCCGGCGTTCCGCGGCTGGCGGTACTGACCGCCTTCGAGCATCACATGCGTTATGACGGCAGCGGCTATCCGGTGACCAAACAGGACTGGCAGCCGCATCTCTGCAGTCACATGACCAGCATTTCCGATTTTTACGATGCGCTGCGCAGCCATCGTTCCTACTGCGCGGGGCTCAGCCTGGAGCAGACCGGCGCCATCATGCTGGAACAGGCGGGCAGCGGTCTGCATCCGCAACTGACCCGCAACTTTCTGCAAGCCCTCAGGCAAAAGGAGGGAGCGCCGGAACCGTCCGACGCCTGATCGGAACTTGCCGCCGCTGCGGCAATAAGGTATAAGGCGTGGCACGGACGATAACGACAATCCCGATTTTTCCATACCCTAGAGGTCAACCATGAGCGCAGACAGTAAAAAAATTATCTATTCGATGATGCGGGTCAGCAAATCCTACAACAAGCAGCCGGTGATCAAGGACATCTCGCTTTCCTATTTCTACGGCGCCAAGATCGGCGTGCTGGGCCTCAACGGTTCGGGCAAGAGTACCCTGCTGAAAATCATGGCGGGGGTCGACAAGGAGTTCAACGGCGAAGCGGTGCTGTCCGAAGGGTACAGCGTCGGCTACCTGGAACAGGAGCCGCGGCTTGACGAAAGCAAAACGGTCCGCGAAATCATCCAGGAAGGGGTTCAGGAGGTCGTCGATCTGCTGGCGGAATTCGAGGAGATCAACAACGCCTTTGCCGATCCGGACGCCGACATGGACCGCCTGATCAGCCGTCAGGGGGAAGTTCAGGACCAGCTCGATGCGTTCGATGCCTGGAACCTCGACTCACGCCTGGAACTGGCCGAGGAAGCGCTGCGCTGTCCGCCGCCCGAAGCCCGGGTCGCCGTTCTGTCCGGCGGCGAAAAGCGCCGGGTGGCGCTGTGTCGGCTGCTGCTGCGGAAACCGGACATCCTGCTGCTCGACGAACCGACCAACCATCTCGACGCGGAAACCGTCGCCTGGCTGGAACAGCATCTGCAACGTTATCAGGGCACGGTCATCGCGGTTACTCACGACCGCTACTTCCTCGACAATGTCGCAGGCTGGATCCTGGAACTGGACCGCGGCCAGGGGATCCCCTGGAAAGGGAATTATTCCTCCTGGCTGGAGCAGAAGCAGGATCGCCTGAGACGGGAAGAGAAAACGGAAAGCGCCCGACAGAAGACCCTGGAACGCGAACTGGAATGGATCCGCATGTCCCCCAAAGGGCGGCATGCCAAGAGCCAGGCCCGGATCAACGCCTTCGACAAGCTGCTCAACGAACAATCCGAACGCAGCCAGCGGGGCCTGGAGCTCTACATTCCACCCGGCCCGCGGCTCGGCAACACGGTCATCGAAGTGAACGAGGTCAGCAAGGGCTACGAGAATCGGCTGCTGGTGGACAAGCTGAGCTTCGCCCTGCCGCCGGGCGGCATCGTCGGCATCATCGGACCCAACGGCGCCGGAAAATCGACCCTGTTCCGCATGATCGCCGGACAGGAACAGCCGGACAGCGGCGCCATCAAGGTCGGAGAAACGGTCAAGCTCGGCTACGTCGATCAGGACCGCAGTCTCGACCCGGCAAAAACCATCTGGGAGGAGATCACCGGCGGCGCCGAAATCCTGCAGCTCGGCCCGAACCAGGTCAACTCGCGCGGCTATGTCTCGCGCTTCAACTTTTCCGGCAGCGATCAGCAGAAAAAGGTCGGCGTCCTTTCGGGGGGCGAGCGGAACCGGGTCCATCTCGCCAAGGTGCTGCGGGAAGAATCGAATGTCCTGCTGCTCGACGAACCGACCAACGACCTGGATGTCAACGCGATCCGGGCCCTCGAAGAAGCGCTGGAAAACTTTGCCGGCTGCGCCGTGGTGATCAGCCATGACCGCTGGTTCCTCGATCGTATCGCCACCCATATCCTGGCCTTCGAGGGGGACAGCCAGGTCGTTTGGTACGAAGGGAATTATTCGGAATACGAAGAGGATCGCAAAAAGCGCCTCGGCAAGGATGCCGACCAGCCCCATCGGATCAAATATCGCGACCTGACCCGGCAATAGGCCGGCGGCCGGAACCCCGAAAAGCACGCTGCACGTAACCGAGCGTGATGAAAAAAAGGGAGACCCGCAAGGGCCTCCCTTTTTTTTTGTACCTACCGATGCTTTATTGCCGCTTACTTGATGCCGGCGGCTTCTTCCAGCATGGCCGTGGTCACCGACTTGGGACGCTCGATGGCATAACCGAGCGCGCGGTCCCAGGTGATGTTGGCGAGCACGCCGAGGGCGCGACCGACACCGAACAGCACGGTATAGAAATCGTACTCGGTGAGACCGTAGTACCACTGGATAACGCCGGACTGGGCATCAACATTCGGCCAGGGATTCTTGGCCTTGCCGTGCTCGAGAAGCACCCCGGGGGCCACTTCGTAGATCATGCTGATCAGCTTGAACAGCGGGTAATCCTTGAGCCCCTCGGTCTTGAGACAGAACTCGCGCTGCGAGGTGTAACGGGGGTCGGTCTTGCGCAGAACGGCATGACCGTAACCCGGAATAACCTGACCGCTGTTGAGGGTGTCCCACAGAGCTTTTTCGAGAGCTTCCTTGGTCGGAACTTCGCCGCCGAGCTTGTGCATGAACTCCTGGGTCCAGCCGAGAACTTCCTGGTTGGCCAAACCGTGCAGCGGACCGGCCAGACCGTTGATGCCGGCCGAGAGGCTGTAATAGGCGTCGGACAGAGCCGAGGCGACCAGGTGCGTGGCATGAGCGGAAACGTTGCCGGACTCGTGATCGGAGTGGATGATGAAATACATCCGGGCCACGTCGTCGTAAGGAGCATCGATACCCATCATGTGCGCGAAGTTGCCGCCCATGTCGAGATCGAAGTTCGGGGCGATGGGGGTATCGCCCTTGTACTTCATACGGTAGATATACGCGGCAACCAGCGGCAGCTTGGCCATCAGGTTGCAGCAATCCTCATACATGTCTTCCCAGCAGGTCATCTTGTTGAACTTGCCGGCGTTGTAGTTGGCGGCGAAGATCGACTCACGCTGCATGGCGAGAATGGACGCGGAAAACATGGTCATCGGGTGGGTGTCGCGCGGCATGGTGCGCAGCAGGTCGTAGACATACTCGGGAACCTGGGAACGGGCCTTGAAGTCCTCAACCACCTCCAGGGTCTGCTCCATGGTCGGAACGTCGCCGGTCAGCAGCATGTACCAGAACGCCTCGACATAAGGCATGTCGCAACCGGGGACCTTGGGCAGCGCTTCCATGGTCTCGGGGATGGTGTGGCCACGGAAACGGATACCTTCCATCGGATCGAGATAAGAGATATCGGTAACCAGAGCCTTGATCCCGCGAGCACCGCCGATACACTGGCCGATGGTGACGTCGCCCAGCTTGACATCACCATGTTCCTTGACCAGCCTGGTGGTCCGGGGGCGATGCTCGGCAATCTTTTGCGCCAATACTTCCTTCAATGTTGACATACTCTCTCTCCTTTTAGAAATGATGTTACAAAGCGCCCAATGGGCCAATAGGGGAATGGATCCGCAAGACGGATAACATGACAGGTCAAACTGCGATAAAAGCGCCCGCCCGAACGGATTTCTGCAGTATTAACCGGGAATTATCGAACCATGAGACACACGGCCCGGATTCCGGATTTTCACAACCCTTCTTCTCCTAAAATTCCAAATATTGTTTTATCAATTCACCCCCGGATTGTCAAGTCGATTTTGTATACAGTATTCAGCATCCGTTATACCCGCGCAGCGATTTTTTGCTTGCGTTCATTCTGTTTCTGGATAAAAATGCCTAATTAATATGCAGACATTGAAAAGACACATCGGCTCGCTGCCGCTGGAAAGCCCGCTCATCCTTGCCCCGATGGCCGGCATCACCAGCCTCCCCTACCGGCGGATCATGAAGTCCTTCGGGGCCGCCCTGGTTCACACGGAAATGGTCAGCGCCAACGGCCTGATCCGGGAGGGCCGCAAAACGCGCGAACTGCTCGCCTCTTCCCCGGAGGAAGCACCGCTGGCCGTCCAGCTGTTCGGTGACGACCCCCGGGTTCTGGCCCGCGCCGCGGCGCTGGTTGCGGACGACGGCGCACTGCTCGACATCAACATGGGCTGTCCGGTGAAAAAGGTCATTCGCAGCGGTGCCGGAAGTGCCCTGCTGCAGTACCCGGACCGGATCAGACACATCCTGACCGCGGTGCGAGCGGTCTGCGAGAAACCGCTGACCATCAAAATCCGCTCGGGCTGGGACCACCAGTCGCTCAACTTTATCGAGATCGGCCGGATTGCCCAGGATGCCGGTGTCGACGCCATCACCCTGCATCCCCGCACCCGCGCCCAGGGGTTCGGCGGCCAGGCTGACTGGCAGCAGATCGGCGCGCTGAAAGCGGCGCTGGACATTCCGGTGTTCGGCAGCGGCGACATCTTCGACGGCTGCGACGCGCTGCGCATGATGGCCGAAACCGGTTGCGACGGCGTCATGATCGGCCGGGGGGGCTACGGCAACCCCTGGCTGCTGCGCGACACGCTCGCCCTGCTGCAGGGCGGAACCATCCAACGCCCCACGCGCACGGAGATCCACCAGGTCGCCCTGCGACACCTGCAGCTGCATGTTGAGCAGTTCGGCGAGCGAAAAGCGGTCTTCGAGATGCGCAAGCACCTCTGCTGGTACGCCAAAGGCCTGAACGGATCGGCCCAGTTCCGGGCCCGGCTGCAAAAAACCGACAGCTGTTCGGAGCTTGGACGCCTGTCGGAAGATTTTTTTCTGGAGAGATCTGTCTAAATGAGCAAAGCGCAGCCCCCTTCGGCAACCCTTTACGGAATGATCCTGGAAAACGTCGAGGACGCCGTGATCGCCCTCGACCAGAAGGGGCTGATCACGCTCTTCAACCCGGCGGCGCAGACCTTCACCGGCATCAGTGAAAAACAGTGCCTCGGCCGCTCCTTCGCCGAACTCTTCAAGCACCAGAAAAATCTCTGCAGCCTGGCCCTGACGACCTTGACGGAAGGCCGTTCGATTTCCGATCACGAGACGGTCAAGCTGCAGGGGGCCAGGCCCAGACCGATGAGTGTCACGGCGTCACCGCTGTTTTCCGCGGACGGAAAGCAGCGGGGCGCAGTCCTGATCCTGCGCGACCAGACCCAGGTCCGCAAACTGGAGGCCGCGGTCCAGCGCGCCGATCAGATGGCGATGGTCGGCACCATGTCCGCCGGACTGGCACACGAGATCAAAAACCCCCTGGGCGGCATCAAAGGCGCGGCCCAGCTGCTGCAGCGCGAGCTTGAGGACGGCAGCGAGCTGATCGAGTATCCCCGGATCATGATTCGCGAAGCGGAGCGGATCAACACCATTATCGAGGAACTGCTTGACCTGGCCAAGCCGCGCCAACCGAAAATCGAGCCGGTGAATATCAGTCAGATTCTCGATGAAATCATGCTGCTGCAGAAACAGGCCCTGGCCGGGCGGCACATCACCTTTCAGCTCAATCTCGATCCGAGCATCCCGCCGACGCTGGGAGATCGCGATCTGCTGATCAGGCTGTTTCTGAATCTGATCAAAAATGCCGGCGAAGCCGCTCCGCACGGCGGTGAGATCATCATCGAAAGCCGGATCGACAGTGAATACCATCTGAGCCGGCCCGACGGCCGTTCCGTTCCGGTCATCCTGATCACCGTCAGCGACAACGGCCCCGGCATTGCGCCCGAGGTGCTGGAACGGATTTTCACCCCGTTTTACACGACGAAAACCGGCGGCAGCGGTCTGGGACTGGCCATCTGCCAGAAGATCATCACCGACCATGGCGGCTTTCTCAAGATCGCCCCCCGCCCCGCGGGCGGAACATCCGCCGAGGTCTCCCTGCCCCTGATCCGCAAGGCGCCCGTAAACAAGCAAACCGAAAGTTGAGGAAAACCGCCATGTCCATCCGCCGTATTCTGGTTGCCGACGACGAAGAAAGTATCCGCTGGGTTCTCTCCAAGGCCTTGAAGAAAAAAGGCTTTAGTGTCGACCTCGCGGAAGACGGGCGCCAGGCGCTCTCCCTGTTCCGCAGCAACAGCTACGATCTGGCGGTTCTCGACATCAAAATGCCCGGCATTCAGGGTATCGAACTGCTGCAGCAGTTCCACGAGGAGAAACCGGAGACCCTGGTCGTGATCATGACTGCCGAATCGACCATGGAGAACGCGGTGGCGGCGATGAAACACGGCGCCTATGACTACCTGACCAAACCGTTCGATCTCGACGCCCTCGATGCGATCATCCTCAAGGCCCAGAAAGCCGCCGAAGTCAGCGACCAGCTCGGGCAACTCAAAGGCGAACTGCAGGAGCAGTACAGCTTCGGCCGGGCGATCATCGGCAAAAGCCAGCCGATGCAGGAGGTTTACAAGGACCTGGGACGCATTGCGCCGTCGGATGTCACGGTGCTGATTACCGGCGAGAGCGGGACGGGCAAGGAGCTGGTCGCACGGGCTGTCCACTTCAACAGCCCGCGGCTGGGCAAACCGTTTATCGCCCTCAACTGCGCGGCCATTCCGCGCGAACTGCTGGAAAGCGAACTGTTCGGCCACGAAAAAGGGGCGTTTACCGGCGCCACCGAGCGCAAATCGGGCAAGTTCGAGCAGGCCGATGGCGGCACGCTGTTTCTCGACGAGCTCGGCGACATGCCGCTGGAACTCCAGGCCAAACTGCTGCGGGTTCTGCAGGAAAAGGAGATCACCCGAACCGGCGGCAACCAGGTCATGCCGGTCAATGTCCGGATTGTCGCCGCCAGCAACCAGGATCTGGCGACCATGGTCCGGGAGAAAACCTTTCGCGAGGATCTGTTCTACCGGCTGAATGTCGTACCGATCCATCTGCCGCCGCTGCGCGAACGCAAAGAGGACATCGAGCCGCTGGTCGAGTTTTTTCTCAAACGGGCGCAGGAGGAACTGGGCGTCCAGACCCGGGAATACAGCCAGGACGCCCTCAGCCTGCTGAAAAAACATAGCTGGCCGGGCAATGTCCGCGAACTGGAAAACGTCATCAAACGCGCCGCCCTGCTCTCGCCGAACCAGGTCCTGATGCCGGCCGATTTCCCCGGCCTGTTCAGCAACAGCGATCTCGGCGGCCAGGAAGATTCCCTCGAAGCCCTGGTCGCTCGCAAACTGCAGAACTCGCTGGCCCAGATGGACCTGCAGGACCTGGACAACCTGTACGAAATGGTTCTGCATCAGGTGGAACGCCCGCTGATCAACATCATCCTGCAGCAGACCCGCGGCAATCAGGTCCGCACGGCGGAAATCCTGGGCATTAACCGCAACACCTTGCGTAAAAAGATCAAGACCCTTGATATCATGGTGAAGCGGAAAGACTGACCGACCCGCCGCAATAAATGTAAAAAGAGCCTCCGGGGGAACAACCCCGGAGGCTCTTTTTTCTGATCGGACCGCAGGTCAACGGCTCAATAGCCTTCGGCGGAGCGGGGCGACTGATTCTCGAAACGGGTGAATTCACCGCGAAAGGTCAGATGGACGGTGCCGATCGGACCGTTCCGCTGCTTGCCGATAATGACTTCCGCATCCCGGTCATGCCCCTTGTCGCAGGACCCGTCCCGTTTTTTGCAGGCCTCGCAATAAACGGAATCGCGGTAAACGAACATGATCACGTCGGCATCCTGCTCGATCGCGCCCGACTCGCGCAGGTCGGCCATCATCGGCCGCTTGTCGGTCCGGCTTTCCAGGGAGCGGTTGAGCTGCGACAGGGCGATGACAGGCAGCTCAAGCTCCTTGGCCAGGGCCTTCAGCGAACGGGAAATCTCGGAAATTTCCTGCTGACGGCTTTCGGTATTGCTGCCGCGCATCAACTGCAGGTAGTCGACCACAATCAGGCCGAGCCCATGCTCGGCCTTGAGGCGCCGGGACTTGGAGCGCAGTTCGAGTACCGAAATCGCCGGCGTATCATCGATAAAGATCGGCGATTCGCTCATCTGGCCGGCCCCCATGGTCAGCTTGGGCCAGTCGGATTCCCCCAGATGCCCGGTCCGCAAGCGACCGGCATCAACCCTGGACACCGAGCAGAGCATCCGTTGCACCAGCTGCTCCTTGCTCATCTCCAGCGAGAAGACCACCGCCGGAACCTTGCTGTCGGCATGGGTCGTGGCATACTCGACGACGTTCAGGGCGAAGGCGGTTTTGCCCATCGACGGCCGTCCGGCAATGATGACCAGGTCGCCGGCCTGCATCCCCGCGGTCATCTTGTCCAGCTCAAGATAACCGCTCGGGACGCCGGTCACCAGCTCCTTGCGATCATACAGCTTTTCGATGGTCTTGAAGGTGTCTTTCAGGATGTCCCGAACCGGGTAGAAGGACGGACGGATGCGATTTTCGGCAATCTCGAAAATGGACTTCTCGGCATGGTCGAGAATCTCTTCCATGTCGCCGCCCTCGTAGCCGCGGGTCGCGATCTCGGTGGACACCTGAATCAGCCGGCGGGCAACCGACTTTTCCTTGACCAGCCGGCAGTAGTAGACGATATTGGCCGCCGTCGGCACGTAGTCGACCAGCGTCGCCAGATAACTGCTGCCGCCGATTGCATCGAGTTCGTTACGGCTCTTTAGCACCGCGGTCAAAGTCACCAGATCCGCCGGCTCGTTCTTTTCCGACAAAACGATCAGCGCTTCGAAAATCTTGCGGTGACTGTCGCGGTAGAAGTCGCTGGCGGAGAGGATTTCGAGGGCGCGATTGAGCGCTTCATTTTCCAGCAGCACGCCGCCGATAACCGACATCTCCGCCTCAAGATTCTGGGGCGGCAGGCGGTGCGAAGAGACATTTTGAGACGCTAGTTTGGGCACAGTTTTCATCATAACGCGAAGCATAGCAGAGGGGCAGAAGCGAAGAAAGCGGAAAAGCGGAGCATCGCTTGCCGATGTCCGCTTTTCCGTTTAAACCATAGCGCCGAACCGGTTCGGCGGGTCGGTGCTACTCTTCCAGGGCGGTGACCACAACCTTGAGCTCGGCGACCACGCCGGCGTCCAGCTTGATGCTGACGAGATGCTCGCCAAGGCTCTTGATCGGCTCGGCAAGCTGGATTTTCTTGCGATCCAGCTCGATGCCGGCCGCCTGGATTTTGCCTTCGATATCCATCGAGGTGACGGAACCGAACAGCTTGCCGTCTTCGCCGGCACGCTGGGAAAACGCGCAGCTGACTTTTTCGATCCGCGCCTTGATGCCCTCGGCGTCGGTCCGGGCTTTTTCCAGCTTGCGGGACAACTGACGCTTCTGGTGTTCCAGCTCCCTGACATTGCCCTCGTTGGCAACCAGAGCCAGCCCCTTGGGAACCAGGTAGTTACGGGCGTAACCGGGCTTGACGGTAACCGTATCGCCGATCATGCCGAGCCCGTCCACATTCTCTTTAAGAATGATGTTCATGATATCCTCCGTAAACAGTGTCTGTTTATAAATCTTTAGTTCGCGGCCGGCGAAAATCGACCCACAGATCGAAAACGCCGACTCCGGTAACAAGCAACGGCAACGGGTTGAAGATGAAAACCATCAGGTAAATCATCCCCTTCAGTACCGGTGGATAGGACTTCCGCAACAGGAAGCTGTTGACAACCGCCAGCCCCTGCAGGAAATAGAGCGGCAAAAGAATCGCCAGACTGTTGCGCGCAACCGACTGCAGAGACTCCAGCGGCGCCAGCATGCCGAAACCGGCCAGGATCAGCACCCAGATCAGCACGGCAGGCAGTCGCCAGCGGGCAAACGGCAGCCCGGCAATGCGATAGCTTTCCCCTTTGAAGCGTTGCAGCAGCAACAGCGTCAGCAGCTGCACGGCAAGGGTGCCGGCCACATACAGACCGAAAAAGGTACTGGCGATAAATGCCGCCACCTGGCCGGCGATCTGTTCCATTTCCTGGAGCTGCGCTGCGCTCAGGCCGGCGTCCTGATAGGTCTGCATGGCCTGCGCAATTTCCGCCTGGAGGTATTGATCGATCAAAGCTCCGGGCGTTGCGCCGCTGTCCAGCAGATAGACTGCGAAAAACACCAGGGCC
>DASWJX010000309.1:0-9970 GCA_036396915.1 Geopsychrobacteraceae bacterium
CCGGTCCTGGTGATACCAGCCGGCTTCGGCCAGTTCCGCATCATGCAGGATGATTTCTCCTCCGGCGTAGTCGGCGACGAAGCCGGCCATCAACTGGCTGGGGAACGGCCAGCACTGGCTGCCGACATAGCGGATGTTGCGAACCGCGATGCCCGTCTCTTCGCGGACTTCCCGCACCACCGTCTCTTCCAGGTTCTCGCCTAATTCGACGAATCCGGCCACCAGCCCGAAACGGTTTTCCGCCCATTCCGCTTTGCGCACCAGCAGCAGTTCCTCCCCCTTTCTGATCAGGACGATGATGCAGGGATGGATGCGGGGGAAATGGGTCGCCCGGCACGCGGGACATTGTTTGCCCCATCCTTCCGGCAGGCGTTCCATCAGGGCGCCGCAGTCCCCGCAGTGACGACTGACCTTTTCCCAGTGCAGAATCATGTTGCCCAGCCCGCCCAAACTCAACAGTTCCAGCGGCAGTTGCGGATCGCGGGCCAGCAGCGATTCGGCCCTGAGACCGGCCGGCAATGCCGTGTCGCGGGAGACCGGCAGCAGGCGGCAGGGTTGGCCCCGCCAGTCACCGATATACAGCGGTGCGAACCCCCCGCCGGGGGGCAGCGGCTGTTGCCCATCAAGCGGCAGCTCGATCCCTTGCCCGGCGCTTTGGACAATCAGCTGACCGGCCTGCAGCATCAGCCGGACGCCGGGACCGCCGGGATCGCGATCCGGCGAGCTGAAATTCAGGTGCCGTTCGAGGCTGGCCCGGTTGAAGGGCAGGTCGATGGGGGATGCGTAGCGGGTCGGTAGATAGGACATCGGTTATTTCTCACTCAACAGTTTGTAGTGCAGCAGCGTCACACAGGTTTTGGCATCGCGCAGCGCGCCGCTTTTCACCAGTTGCAGCGCCTCGTCCAGGGACATGACCTGCAGCTCGATAAATTCATCAGGCTCAAGTGCCCGCTCCACGGGCTCCAGTTCACGGGCCAGGTAGAGATGGATCAGCTCGTTGCTGAAGCCGACCGTGCTGTAGATCTCGCCCAGTTTTTCCAGGGATCCCGGCCGGTAGCCGATCTCCTCCTGCAGCTCGCGGGCCACGCAGGCGGCAGCGTCTTCGCCGGCCTCCAGGCGTCCGGCCGGGATCTCCAGGATATGATCGCCGATCGCCGGGCGGAACTGGCGGATCAGGATCAGCCGGCCGTCCGCCAGGATCGGCAGCGCCGCCGCGCCTCCGGAGTGCCGTACGACTTCAAATTCGGCCTCCCGATTATCCGGCATGCGGTGGGTTTCGCGGGCCAGATCAAGAACGCGGCCACGGTAGAGGATCTCTTCGCTGATTTTACTGTCGGACATGGTGAACGCTCTTGTCATTACAGTGGAGGAAAACAATTCGACTGGTTGTAAGTCGGTCGGACGTTGCTATTCTTTCAGGGTAGCCAGGCGCATTTTACGCTTCTTTCCAGGGAGATGCCACCGCCAGATTTTATTGCCCATATCGCCTGTCGCAGCGCACGAACGGTCCGGATCTTTCTTGCCTTGACAGGTCGAACTGCCGTCGGTTCAACCGAAAAAAGAACCCGTTCGAGACTGATCCTTTCGCGGGCCGCTCACTGAAAAATTTCAAGGAGGCGACGATGAAAACGATTCCCTTGTTAAGCAGCAGTTGCTGGTGGTCAGTTCTGCTGGCAGTGACGCTTCTGGTTGGTTGCGGAGGCGGGGGGGGAGGCGGGGGTGGGGGAACCGTTCCGGCGGCGCCGAGTGACATCCAGGCGACGCTGGTGACCGCCGACAGCGCCCGTTTGAGCTGGACCGACAATGCCGACAACGAAGAGGGGTTCGAGATCGGCGTCTGCGAAGGAGCCGCAGCGATTGACGCCGGGGGAACCTACTGTGCCGCCGGTTGGCTCCCGGAAGCCCAGACGCAGGAGAATTTCCACGACCTGACCGGTCTCGCGACGGACCAGGGTCACAGCTATTATGTCAGGGCCTATAATGCGGCCGGAGCTTCGAACGCCTACCTCGTCGATTTCGTCACGTCCGCCGTCCCTTTGACGACCGTGACGTTTTCCGCCGCACTGGACAATACGCTCAAGCAGTTTCTGCCCGAGGCCGCCTCGCCTGCTACCGATGACCTCGGAGTCGGTTGCATCTGGGACAATGGTTCGGAACTGTGCACGGCCAGCCTGGTCCGTTTCGATCTTGCGTCGCTGGTCGCCGGGACGACGATTGAGAGAGCGACGCTCCGGTTGGCGGTCGGACCGCAACTGGTTGTCGGATCGAGCCCGCGCAACTGGCAGGTCACCCCTGTGGCGGAGACCAGCTGGGATGCAGCTGTCACCTGGAATACCGCTGTTAATTCACTGACATATCGCGACCTGGAAAGCGTTGTTCTTGCCCCGCCCGATTTTGCCGGGCAGGCCTTAGCAATCGACGTGACGGCAATTGTGCAAAACTGGGTGGACGGGAGCTGGGCCAACAACGGGGTCCTTCTGGAGTTGATCGACTATTCACAGCCGACCGCCCAGCCGGGCAATGGCTGGGGATTTGTCTCCCACGATTTCAATTTTATTGTTGATCTGGGGCCGCGCTTGACGGTTGTCCATCAATAACCGCGCCGCTTGATCGGTCTTTCGGCCGGGCTCAGCGCAGCACCAGCCAGCCGATCAGCAGCACAGCCGTCACGCCGATGGCGATGCCCAGCAGCTTTACCGATGATGATGATGACGATGGCGGTGTTGGCGGGGTCGTTGTCAACCGTCCCACGCTGGGGAAGCGCTCCACCACCGTGCGCACATGGGGGGCGCTTTTCAACGCTTCGGTCAGATCCTGTCCGGCCTGATGCTGATCCAGGTGCCGGCCGTCGCGCCAGAGGTCGCTGGCGCTGACATCGTAGATCACGCCGCTGACGGCGACGTAGGCGGGTCGGCCGTCGCGGCCGTCCTGTTCGGCTAGTTCTTCCGGGGTCATGAGCAGGTTCCTTGTAGGGCTGGTTTCAGGTTGCGGGACTGCAGCGGAACAGGGCAACCGGGAACCGTCCCGGGCTATTTTTGATGGCGTCGCAAAAACTCACCAACTGCTGCGTTGCTGCACTTGCTCTCGCTGCTTCGACGTACGTAAGTACGTCTCATTACTCGACAATTGCGCGCCTTGCATTTGGCGCTTTTTGCTTAGCCATCTGCTATGATGCTTTCTTGCGAAAGCATCATTTTTCGTAATAGGTGTAGCCGCGCAGGCTGGCGGCAAAGGCTTCAACCAGTTGCTGTCGTTCCGGTACGGAAATCCTTCCCTGGCGAACCGCCCGTTCCGCCTTCTCGCGAAACGTTTCGAGCAGGCCCTGGGGTTGATATTCGACATAGCTGAGCACATCGGCAATGCTGTCGCCGACAATCTCCTTCATGACGTCAAAGCTGCCGTCTTCATTGATCCGGACACTGGCGACATGGGTGTCGCCGAGCAGGTTGTGCAGATCGCCCATGGTCTCCTGGTAGGCGCCCATGAGAAAGACCCCCAGCAGGTAGTCTTCCCCCGCTCTGAGCGGGTGCAGCGGCAGGGTCCGGCTCTCGCCTGCCGCCAGGATGAAGTTGTCGAGTTTGCCGTCGCAGTCGCAGGTCAGGTCGGAGATAATCGCGTCACGCACCGGCGCTTCGCAATGACGATGGATCGGCATCACCGGGAACAGCTGGTCGATCGCCCAGCTGTCGGGCAGCGACTGGAATACGCTGAAATTGCCGTAATAGATGTCGGCCAGACTCTGTTGCAGATCGGTCAGCCCGGCCGGAATCTCCTCCTGTCCGTCAATGTGCGACGCAATCCGTTGGGCAATGGCCAGAAACATGTTCTCGGCCAGCGAACGTTCGCGCAGGCCGATCTCGCCCTGCCGGAAGCACTCGCGGATCGCATCGCGGCAGTCCAGAGCCTCCTGGTAGCTGGCTTCCAGCGCGGCGAGGTCGAAGGTTTCACGGATCGCGGCGAGGCGCTGAACGAGGGCATGGCTGGTTTCCGGCAGTTGCTCGGGCAGCGAGAGCGCTTCAAAATGCAGGGTGTTGAGCACGTTGAACAGCAGCAGCGAGGTGTGGGCCACTGTCGCCCGTCCCGATTCGGTGACAATGTGCGGATGGGGAACCGCCCGCGGATCGAGGGTGGTTTTGACCACCTCGACAATGCTGGCGCAGTAGTCGGCCAGGCTGTAGTTGCGCGAGTGGACATGGGTGGTCTGCCCGCCGGTGTAGTCGACCGCCAGCCCGCCGCCGAAGTCGATATAGCCCATCGGCGCGCCGTCCGCGACCAGGTCGACGTAGAAGCGACTCGCCTCAAGAACCGCGGTGCGAATCTGCTGCAGATCGGGGATCTGCGAACCGAGATGGCAGTGCAGCAGTTGCAGGCAGTCGAGCATCTGCTGCTGCTTGAGGCTGTCGATCGCCTCCACCAGTTGCGTGGTACTCAGGCCGAAGCTGCTGCGATCGCCGCTGGTCTCGGTCCAGAGTCCGCCGACCCTGGACGAAATCTTGATCCGTACCCCGATCAGCGGTTTGATCCCAAACGCTTTGCTGCGCTCCAGCAGCAGCTGCAGTTCCGCCGGAGTTTCGATCACAAAAAAGCAGCGGTAGCCCAGTCGGGTGGCCCACAGGCCCAGATCGATGAATTCGCGATCCTTGTAGCCGTTGAGGATCAGCTGCCCCCCTTCCGGCAGGGCGGCGATGGCGAGGACCAGTTCGGCCTTGCTTCCGGCTTCCAGGCCGTGGCCGTAGCGGGCGCCGAAACGGGTGATTTCCTCGATGACCTGGCGTTGCTGATTGACCTTGACCGGGAAGACGCCGCGATACTCTCCGTGGTAGTTCGCGTCCCGCATGGCGTTGCGGAAGGTTTCGTTGATCAGGGTGATCCGCGCGTCGAGCAGATTTTCGATGCGCAGCAGCAGCGGCATGACGTGACCGCGCTGTTCGAGCCCGGTGACGATATCGATCAGCGATACGGCCACCTCCCGGTCGTCAAAGCGGGTTTTGACGGTCACCTCGCCCTGCCGGTTCAGGTCGAAATTGCCGCCGCCCCAGTTGCGGATGCCGTAGAGGTCGGCGGAGTGGTCCGGCGTCCAGTTGTCGGTCTGTCTGGGGCTCATTCCGCGATGTTCTCCCGGGCGAAGGTCGGCAGCATGAAGGCCCCCAGGTGCAGGTCTTCGTTGTAGTAGCGGGTATGGAAACCGCGCTCGGCGGCCCGCCGGCGATCGAAATCCCTGACCGGATGGTATTGTTTGCTGGCGAAGGCGAAGCTCCAGAGCCCGCTCGGGTAGGTCGGGATAAACGCCTGGTACATCTCGACGATGGGGAAGACCGCCCGCAGGTTGCGGTACATGTTCTTCTGGATTTCGGCATGGTAAAAGGGCGACTCACTCTGGGCGACCATGATGCCGTCCTCTTTCAGTGCTCCGAACACCAGCCGGTAGAAATCCTCTTCGAACAGGCCCACCGCCGGTCCGATCGGATCGGTGGAATCGACCAGGATCACGTCGAATTCGTTCTGATGGTCGCGGATGTAGGCCAGCCCGTCATCGACATGCAGTTTGACCCGCGGATTGCTGCCGTCGATCTGACAGGCCATGGAAGGGAGCAGTTCGATAGATTTTTCGATGACCAGTCCGTCGATCTCGCAGAGCACCGCCTGTTCGACGCCGGGATGTTTCATGATCTCGCGGATCGAGCCGCCGTCGCCGCCGCCGATGACCAGCACCTGCTTCGGCGCGGGATGGGTGAACAGGGCCGGGTGAACGATCATGTCGTGATAGACGAACTCGTCCCGCTCGGTGACCATCACCAACCCGTCGAGCAGCATCATTTTTCCGTAGTCGAGGGTCTCGATGATTTCCAGTTTCTGGAACTCGCTCTCGCCGGAAAAAAGGGTTTTGCTGACCTTGATGCTGATGCCGACATTTTCGCTGTGCTTTTCGGTGTACCAGAGTTCCATATTGAAAACCTTTTCTGCGGTTGACAGGTAACGAAACAGGGGGTGGTTTTGACCGGCCGCCGCCCCCCGGCCGGAGTTTCTGACAGGCTCCTAGGTATACTCAGATGGCGACCCTGTCAAGTTGAATCTTAGCATAGCACCCGACCGGCTTTTTGCGACGCCATCAAATGGATGAATTTTTTCAGGCATTGTGATAAACAGGTTTGCCGGGTTGTTTTGCCATTAGAGGAAGGGATCTTTCGAGATGATGAACGAAGTAAAGAAAATAGGATTTATCGGCGGCGGCAACATGGCCGAAGCCCTGATCAAGGGTCTGCTGCAGGGCGCCTATCCGGTGGAAAGGATTCTGGTCTCCGAACCCAGCGATCCCCGTCGTGAGCATCTGGCCGAAGCCTACGGCGTCTGTTCGACCCCCGAAAATCTGGAACTGATCAAACAGTGCGATATTATCGTTCTGGCGATCAAGCCGCAGATTGCCGATGAAGTCCTGGAAGGGATCGCCGCCGCCTACACCGCGGACAAGCTGCTGGTGTCGATTCTGGCCGGAGTTTCCTGTGAAATGATCGAAAATCACTTTGATGTTTCCGCCCGGGTGGTCCGGGTCATGCCGAACACCCCGGCCCTGGTCAGCGAGGGCGCATCGGCCGTCTGTGCCGGCCGTTTCTCCAGTCATGAAGACCTGATGCTGGTCCGCCACCTGTTCGAAACCGTCGGCCAGGTGCAGATGATCGACGAGCGGCAGATGGATGCCGTGACCGGCCTCTCCGGTTCCGGTCCCGCTTATGTCTACACCATCATCGAAGCCCTCGCCGACGGCGGCGTTCGCGAGGGGTTGCGCCGCGACATCGCCCACGCCCTGGCGGTGCAGACCGTGGTCGGAGCCGCCCTGATGGTCCGTGAGACCGGCGAACATCCCGCCATCCTGCGCGACCGGGTCTGTTCCCCCGGCGGCACCGCCATCACCGGCGTCAGCACCCTGGAGAGCAAAGGGCTGCGCACCACGTTGATGGAAGCGGTTTCCGCTGCCGCCAGAAGATCGCGGGAACTGGGTCAAGGGGAGAAATAAGGCCGGAACGCGCAGTCGCACCGAGCGGCACCCATTGCTTGCCGAACAACCGTCCGCGGCATCTTTCGACAACTGCCGCGGACGGTTGTTTTCTGTTGTTGATGCTTTTGCAAAAACTTAAGAGGATGGCGTTTCGCTCAGGGTTCCAGGCGCGGTTTCACCTCTTGAGCGAGCTTGAGGAGCGGGGCGGGGGACGCCGCGCCCTGACGAGCCAACCTTTCGGTCGGCACCGGTCGGGCCGCTGTCTCTTCGCGCGGGCTGCCGGTCTGCTCGTCGAGCACGAAGAAGCTCATCATCTCCTGAAGTTGCTCTGATTGACTGCTCAATTCTTCCGAGGTCGACGCCATCTCTTCGGCCGCTGCCGCATTCTGCTGGATGACCTGATCCAGCTGCCGGATGGCGCCGCTGATCTGCTCCGCTCCCGCATCCTGTTCGCGGCCGGCGGCCGAGATTTCCTGAATCAGTTCCGCGGTTTTACGGATGTCCGGAACGATCTGCGCCAGCAGTTTTCCGGCTTTCTCCGCCACCGCGACACTGGATGCCGACAGGTCACTGATTTCGCCCGCGGCGACCTGGCTCCTTTCGGCCAGCTTGCGCACCTCGGCGGCAACCACCGCAAAGCCCTTGCCGTGCTCGCCGGCGCGGGCGGCTTCGATGGCGGCGTTCAGGGCCAGCAGGTTGGTTTGCCGGGCGATCTCTTCGATGATGTCGATTTTCTGCACGATCTGACGCATGGCCGCGACGGTCTCGTCAACCGCCCGGCCGCCGGTTTCCGCATCGCCGGCCGCCTTGAGGGCAATCTTTTCGGTCTGGTGGGCATGGTCGGCATTCAGACTGATGCTGGAGGCCATCTCCTCGATCGAGGCAGACGCTTCTTCGGCCGAAGCGGATTGCTCCGCGGCGCCACTGGACATCTGCATGGCCCCTTCGCTCATCGCCCGACTGCCGCCAGCGACATTGTCGGCCGCGAATTTGACATTGCTGACGACTTCCGAGAGACGCCGGGTCATGGCCCGCAGGGCGATCATCAGTCCGTCCTGTTCCGAGCGTTCCCGCACCTCGACGGTGAGGTTTCCGGCGGCGATCTGCTGGGCGATTGCGGAGACTTTTTCCAGAGAGGCAACCATGGCGTTCATCGACGTCGCCAATTGGCCCAGTTCGTCAGTGCTGTTGACGTTGAGGCTCCCGGACAGGTCGCCGTCCCCGATCTTCCTGGCGAAGTCCATATTCCTGCGCAGCGGTCTGACGATAATCCGCGAAAACCAGAAAAAGATCACGGCACTCATCAGGCCCAGCCCGAGCAGGGACATGAGCAGGATGCGGTAGATCATCGCTTCGGTTGCCGCCTGCGTCCGGCTCTGCGCAGTGCCGATAACCGTCCGGATCCGTTCGTCAAGCTGGCCCAGGGCGACACCGATGGCGGTGGCATCCAGGCCGATGGTGACGGTTCCCAGCGTCTGCGTTTCCCCGGCGTCCGAAATCTCAATGCTGCGACTGATGATCTGGAACTCTCCGGCCGGGCGCTCGGTTTCGGCGATCACCCCCCCCGCCCGGTCCTTGAACTGAACGAAGGCGATATCGCCGTCCGCGGCGGCATGTTCGGCGATATCGGCCAGGGCCTGGTAATCGTAGTTGAAAATCATTCCCACCGCCGTTTTGGCCATCAACCCGGCGAGCAGACTGCCTTTCTGGTCCAGGCTTCTGCGCATCAGGGCCGCTTCGTAGTCCCGTTCCTCTTCCAGGGTGGTCAGGAAGGACCGACTCTGTTCGGCCTGCATGCCGCGGGTGTTCATAATCATGCCGCCGGCGATAACGACCAGCATCAGCACGGTGACGAGCGTGATGATCGAGATGAACTTTCCTGTGATACCGAAAGATTTCATGGCCTGATCCCTTGTTGTGCAGCGGCGATCCTACCTGACCGCGCCGGCGACGGCGGCCGTCAAGACCCCCTTTTCGAGGAAGTAGTAGTCGCGGTAGCCGGCATCCTCCAGGTAGTACTGCAGCCAGCGGACCTGCTTGCCGACCGCGTCGAAGATCAGCAGCTGCTTGTCGGCGAATTCTTTCTGCCCCACGAGCTTGACCATGCGATCCATGGGGATTGAGCGGATATTGTCGAGAATGACGGTTTTGCTCTGATCGAGGTCGCTGTCCTTGAGGCGCTGGAAGGGGTCGCGCGTATCGAGGATGATGCTGTTCGGCTCGCCGGCCTTGGCCTTGAAGGCGGCAAAATCGATTTTGTGTTCGTCGAGTTTGGATTTCGGGATCAGCTTGCTCTTGTCGGCGGGGGACTGTCCCAGCAGCGTGCCGCGCTCGGGATACGCATCGACCCATTCAAAAATACCGGCATCGAAACAGAAGATGTCGGTAAATCCGGCCGCCATGGCCTTGGCCGCGGCCTTGTAGCTCTTGGCGCAGCTGTGACCGTTGCAGTAGAACGCGATCGGAGCACCGCTTTGTTTGCCGCGAAGCTTTTCCAGTTCGCTCAGAAAATCGTTCCTGGTCACCGGGACATGTCTGGCCCCGGATACGTGAATCGTGTCGAATTCCATTTCTGAGCGGACATCGATGATGATGGTCTCAGCGTATTGCGCGGCCAGATCATCGATGCTGATCGGTCTGACCTCGGGATACTTGGCTCGCAGCGGAAACTCTTCCGCAACAACCGGGGCCGCCAGCAACAGGGTTGCCAGAACGGCAATCAACAGTTTTATGGGTCTCATGGTCCATACCTCCTCAAAGCAAAGTCAAGTAATGCGTCATCGCGCGGCAGGTTGATCGGCCAGCCGTCACGGAACGAAAGGTGCGGGGCCTGTTCAGACCCCGCACCCCTGTTTTTCATGTCATCAGTCCGCGTAACCGGCACCGCTGTAGGTGTAGGGCAGGCCGTCGTTGGCCCAGCCGTTAACGGTGCGGTAGCCGTTGGCATCCTTGCCGCCTTCGAAACCGGTGACCATA
>DASWJX010000310.1:0-5678 GCA_036396915.1 Geopsychrobacteraceae bacterium
AGGCTGCGCCAGAAAGCCCGCAGCAGGCGATAGCCCTTGAGCTCTTTGTTGATCAGATCGCCGTGGCAGAGCCAGAGTTTCTGCCCGTCCCATTCGACCACCGCTTCGTCGGTAATGATCCGGCACTGCAGTGTGTCGGCAAAAAACGGTCCGAGATTGAAGTCATGATTGCCTTCGACATAGTAGAGGCTGCAGCCCGCCTCGTTGAGGGCGCGCAGCTTCTCCAGCAGGGGCAGATAGGCGGAAAATACCACGTGGCGATAACCGATCCAGAACTCGAAGATATCGCCGAGCAAGAACAGACCGTCCAGTCGGCCGGTCTGGGCATCGAGAAAATCGACAAGCTTCCGGTAGTTTTCGTCATCCGGGCAGCGTAAATGGGCATCGGCAAGAAAGATGGCTCTCATGGTCCGGCACTATAAAGAGCCGTTTGCGGGATGTCAATAATGATGCTTTTGCAAAAGCTCAGAGGATGGCTAAGCAAAAATTCGAACCGAACATCAAAAGGAGGAAAACCATGAACTATCCGATGATTCACCTTTGTCTCCGGGTGATGGACCTGGAGGCCTCGGAGCAATTTTACCGGCAGGCGTTCGGCTTCGAGGTGTCGCGGAAAAAGGATTTTCCCGACGCCAAATTCACCCTGAGCTATCTGACCTCCGCCGGCCGGCCGTTCGAACTGGAACTGACCTACAACTACGATCGGCAGGAGCCGTACGTCATCGGCGACGGCTATTCGCACCTGGCGGTCGGCGTCAAGGATCTGGAGGCCTCCCATCAGCGGCATCTGGAGTTGGGGCTCGAGCCGACGCCGATCAAGGGGCTGACGGCGGGCAAGGGGATGTTCTATTTCGTCAGCGATCCTGACGGCTATCGGACCGAAGTGGTCCGTCGCGAAGACCTGTAGGGGATGACCATGGAACGGTTCGATCAATTGCTTGGCAAGGGGCGTCAGGCCCTCGATGACGGCGACTATGCAACAGCTCTCAAAACCTTTCGCCAGGCGGCACAGATCAGTGATGACTCCGCGGAACTTTTTCTGCTGATGGGAGAGGCGCTGGCCGAAAGCGGCAAGCTGAAAGAGGCGCGCGAGGCGCTGGTCCGCGGCCTGGATCTTGAATCGCACAATATTGAGTTGTTGTATGCTCTGGGCGATTTATGTCTCGAACTGGGCGAGGCCGACGAGGCCTTCGCGCAGTATCAGCGGATTATCGCCCTCGACGACGGAGAAGTCGATGCCTGGGTCAGTCTGGCCCTGGTCCATGCCAACCAGGAGCGCTTTGCCGAGGCGGAAGCCGCCAGCCGCAGGGCCGTGGCGCTGGAACCGGAGTCGACCTTTGCCCTGACCGCTCTCGGCGACGCCTGTTTCGCCCAGGGCAAGGAAGCCGAGGCGCTGGAGTGTTATCGCAAGACCCTTGAACTCGATCCCGAGGAGTCGCAGGCGCACCTGAGCATCGGAGAATTTTACTACGATATCGGCAACCTGGGCCTGGCGGAACACCATTGCCGCAAGGCCCTCGAACTGGACCGGGATCTGACCTTTGCCTGGTTGACCCTGGGCAACCTCTGTCTGGATCAGGAACGGGACGCTGATGCGCTGCTCTGTTTCCAGAATTTTCTCAAATTCGAAAAGGATCCTGCCTCGCAGCAGATCCGTGCCGAGGTCGGCGCTTTGGTGGACGGCCTGAAATAGTTTGAGCTGACGAGAAGCAAGAAAACAAAATAGCAGATGGCGTCGCCATCAAGAAAGGGAGGTGCGATGCTGCAGGGTCTGGTGCTGCTGCTGGTTTTTCAGTCGCTCGGCGAATTGTTGTCCCGACTGCTCGGTTTGCCCATCCCCGGCAACGTGCTGGGGATGGCCCTGCTGCTGCTGGCCCTGTTCTCGGGGGTTGTCCGGGAGGAGAGTCTGCGCCCGGCCGCCGAACTGCTGCTGTCGTACATGGCGCTGTTCTT
This sequence comes from Geopsychrobacteraceae bacterium, assembly GCA_036396915.1. GTDB lineage: Bacteria > Desulfobacterota > Desulfuromonadia > Desulfuromonadales > Geopsychrobacteraceae > BM509. The sequence continues at coordinate 1,954 of DASWJX010000310.1, forward strand.
TGTGCCGGCCGGGGTCGGCGTCATGCTCTATTTCGATCTGATCGGTCGGCAATGGCTGCCGATCGTCATCGCTACCCTGTTCAGCACCTTCGCGGTGCTGGCGGTGACCGGCTGGACCGAACAGTGGCTGGAGCGCGCGGAGTCGGGCCGTGAGTGAACTGCTTGCCACACCGCTGTTCGGCATCGCCCTGACGCTGCTGGTGTATCGACTGGCCGAACTTCTCTATCGACGGACGCACTTTATCCTCTTCAATCCGGTGGCGCTCTCGATCATCGCGATTATTCTGCTGCTGAAAAGCCTGGCTATCCCCTACGCCGACTATGCCCGCGGCGGCGACATGATCCTTTTCCTGCTCGGGCCGGCGGTGGTCGCCCTGGCGCTGCCGCTCTATCAGCGTCGCGGTGAGATTCTCAAGCGCAAGCTGCCGATTCTGCTGGGCATCGTTGCCGGAGCGCTGACCTCGATCATCACCGCCGCCGGCACCGCCTGGCTGCTCGGCGGCAGCCGCGAGGTGGTTCTCTCCCTGGTGCCCAAGTCGGTGACAACCCCGATCGCCATCGGTATCGCGGAAAAGATCGGCGGGATCGTTCCGCTGACCGCCGCTCTTGTGGTTCTGACCGGTTGTCTCGGCGCGATCTGCGGTCCGGAGTTCTGCCGGCTGATCGGCATCCGTTCCAGCGCCGCCATGGGCCTGGCGGTCGGGACGGCCGCGCACGGCATCGGCACCGCCAGGGTTCTTGAAGAAGACCGTTTTGCCGGAGCCGTGGCCGGACTGGCCATCGGGCTGAACGGCCTGGCAACGTCGCTGCTGGTTCCGCTGCTGTGGATCTTCTGAAACGGCCGGCCGACGCTTTGTCGAGAGTTGAGTTTTAAGTTTTCACTTAACACTTAACACCTGAAACTTAAAACTGCTTAATAGCCGTAACTATTCAGCACCCTGCCATCATCGATGCACCACCCCCCCCTCAATCCCCCCTATAACATAGGGGGGAAGGGAGCGTAGCGGAAAGGGGGGTCGTTTCTCCTCCTGCCGGAACCGCCGCTCGGAATCACCTTGAAAGCGGTTATACTGTTGAGAAATCACCAAGCTCTTGCCCCTCGCCGGATCTCCTTGTTCCGGCCGGTTGGTTTTTCGAGGTCGGCAGGTCGTCTGCCGGCATTTCAGGCCATGCCGGAAAGCGACGGTAAACAGCGAAAGGGGCAGCTTGACTGAATAAGCGTTCATGCTCTGCGTACTGCTTCTATCTCCATACAGGGGGTCGGCATGTTGAGAAATCGTTGTTTTGCGCTGCTGCTGGTCTGGCTCCTGCTGGCCGGTTGCGACGGCAAAAGCAAAGAAGAACTTCTGCAGGAGGGGATGCAATTCAGTGCCCGGGGCAACCTGCGCGGGGCGATCGTTCTGTTCCGGAATGCCCTGGAGAAGGATCCGAACTTTACGGCCGCCCGCCTGCAGTTGGCGGATGCTTATCTGGAGAGCGGAAAATACCGGAATGCCGAAAAGGAACTTGAAAACGTCCTCGGGCAGGATCCTGCCAATACCGACATCAGTCTCAAGCTGGCCACCGTCTATCTCCACACCAAGCGGCCTGATCGCGCCATCGAAAGCCTCGAAAAGATTTTTTCCCCGCGGACCGAAAACGTCGAGGCCCTGGAATTGCTCGGTCGTGCCTATGCCGTCAACGGCGACCTGCAAACAGCGGAGCGGCTGTTTCGCCAAGGGATTGCTGTCGACCCGGGAAATGCTCCGCTCAGACTCGGTCTGGCCCGACTCTTTTTCGGTCAAGGCCACAATGATCAGGCGCGCAGTCTGCTGGATGAGGTCCTTGCCCGCGATGGCCGCAATGTCCTGGCCCATTATTTCCTGGCCGAACTGGAATCGTCGGAGGGGCATGTCGATCAGGCCCTGCAACACTACGAGCAGCTGACAGAGATCGACAGCGGCGATGTCACCGCGCACTTCAGGGCCGGCCTGTTGCGACTGTTCAAGGGCGATCCGCAAGCCGCCCGGCAGCGGGCTGCAACGATTGCCGCCATCGACCCCGGCCGGGCGGAAGGAGTGCGGCTCAAGGGTCTGGTCGCCTACGTCGCCGGGGATTACCGTTCGGCAGCGGTCGAATTGCTGAATTCGCTTAACATTCAACCCCATATCAACAGCTATTTTTTTCTCGGCTTGAGTTACTTTGCCCAGCAGCAGTACGAACTGGCGCTGAACCAGTTTCAGAAAATCCTCGATCTCAAGCCTGACTTCGTCAAGGCGCGTACTCTCACCGCGCTGATCCTGCTCAAGCAGGGCCGCGTGGATGACGCCATTCGTGCAGGGCGCAAGGCGCTGGAGACCGATCCGGCCAGCGCTTTTGCTCATCATCTGCTCGGCAGCGCCTACCTGAAAAAGGGGCGGTTTGACGAGGGGATGGCGGCACTGGAACAGGCGACCCTGTTGAACCCGGAGCTGGTCGATGCGCATCTGCAAAAAGGGCTGCTGCGGATTGCTCAGGGCGCCGTCAAGCTCGGCGAGGAGGATCTGGTGCAGGCCCTGAAGGCGGACCCGGATATCCTGAACAGCCGCTTATTGCTGGTCGGCCACTATCTCAGGCAGCAGAACTTTTCCGCGGCCATCACCACGCTCAACGAGGGGTTGACCGGAAACGCCGTCGACGGTCTGCTGTATAACCTGCTGGCCGTGGCCTATTTTGAGCTGGGCAAAACCGACGCGGCGCTGGATGCGCTTAAAAAAGGCACGGCGGTCAGCCCCGACTATTTCACGTTGAATTTCAACCTGGCCGCCTACTACACGGGCCGGGGTGATTACGAACTGGCGCGCCGGGAATACCTGGCTGTTCTGCAGCGCAATCCGCGGCATAGCGGGGCGTTGCTGAGTCTGGCATGGTTGTCCGGTTTTCTGGGTGAGCAGGAGCAGCTTCAGCACTATCTCGACCGCGCTCGCGCGACCGGGGCCGAACAGGCCTACCTGGCCTCCGCCGGGCAGCTTGCCAAACAGGGGGCGGCCGGGCAGGCGCTGCAGACCGTTCAAGAGGGGCTCTCCCTGCATCCCGAGGCGGCCGCGCTGATTGAGCTGAAAGGGAAGCTGCTGAGCAGGGCCGGCGATAGCGACAATGCCGCGGCCGCTTTCACCGAACTGGCCAGCTTGAATCCCGAGCGCGGCGCCGCGCTTCTGGCCAGGCACTATCTGCAAAGCGGCACGCCCGCACAGGCGCTGGCGGTTGCCGACAGCATGATCGCTGCCGATCCGGGAGCTGCCGCGGGGTATCTCTTGCTGGCGGGGATACAGGTTCGGCAGAAAGAGCATCCGGCCGCGCTTGAGACCATTGAAAAGGGCCTCAAGCTGGTGGAGAAGAAGCAGCGGCTCGAAATGCAGCTCGGGGCGCTTCACGAACTAGCGGGAGACATCGACAGCGCCACGGAAATTTACCGCAGAGTGGCAGAGCGGTTGCCGGGCTACATTCCGGCGCTGTTCGCGCAGGCGGTCATCGACCAGCGGCAGGGCGACATGCGTCGCGCCCGGGAACAGTATCAGCTGGTTCTGCGGCAGGTCCCCGATTATGTTCCGGCCCTGAACAATCTGGCCTACCTGATGACGGACAATTTCGGCCGCTCACAGGAAGCGCTCGATATGGCGTTCAAGGCGTATCGGCGGCAGCCCGACGATCCGTTTATCATGGACACCCTCGGCTATGTGCTGATCGCCAATGACCGGCCGAAGGAT
>DASWJX010000311.1:0-3478 GCA_036396915.1 Geopsychrobacteraceae bacterium
CGGGCCGGGGCATGCCCCGCTGGCAGCCAGGCGTCCCAGACCTCATTCATCGCCGCATAGTCTTTCATGTCGAGCAGATAGATGGTTGCCGACAAGATACGACCGCGACCGCTGCCGGCTCTTGCCAGCAGGGACGCGACATTCTCCAGCATCGAGCGGGTCTGCTCTTTGATCCCGGTACTGTTGTCGGTTGCGACCTGCCCGCACAGGTAGACGGTTCCATTGTGCAGCACGATTTCACTCATGCGCGGGCCAACGCCGCTGCGTTCAATGGTCATGGGTGACGCCTCTCTTCTCTCCGCCCGGCAGTCCGGCCGGATCACTCAAAGCTCTCCCTGGCACAGGTTTGCCGGCGGCGCAGCGGCATCGACAACCCCTTCGGCAACCAGTTTCAACCGTTCCTGCTCGGACAGGCCGAGCAGTCCGCCGAGCACTTCCGCATTGTGCTCCCCCAGCGCCGGCGGCGCCTGAAGGTATTCCACCGGCGTCCGCGAGAACTTCATCGGGCTGCCGACCAGGGGGATCTTCCCGGCCTGCTGATGATCCAGCTCGATGCGCATCTGGCGGGCCGCGACCTGGGGATCGTCAAAGACTTCAGCCAGGGTGTTGATCGGCCCGCAAGGAACCCCCGCCCCTTCCAGCAGAGCGATCCAGTCCGCGCTGCCGCGCTGCCGCAAGGCCTGTTCAAGGAGCGGGATCAGATCCGTGCGGTTTTCGACCCGCGCCGCGTTGCTGACAAAACGCGGGTCGTCGGCCAGCTCGGAGCAGCCCGCCAAACTGCAGAATTTGCGGAACTGCCCGTCGTTGCCGACCGCCAGAATCATGTGACCGTCGGCAGTCGCCAGCGCCTGATAGGGAACGATATTGGGGTGGGCGTTGCCGAGCCGCTGCGGCGCCTTGCCGCTGATCAGATAGTTCATCGACTGATTCGCCAGGGTCGCGACCTGTACGTCGAGCAGGGCCAGATCGATGTACTGCCCCTCGCCGGTCCGCTCGCGGTGGGCAAGCGCGGCCAGCACCGCGGTACTGGCATACATGCCGGTGAAGATGTCGACGATCGCCACCCCGACCTTCATCGGTCCGCCCCCCGGTTCCTGGTCCGGTTCCCCGGTGACACTCATCAATCCGCCCATCCCCTGGATCAGAAAATCGTAACCGGCGCGCTGCCGATAGGGTCCGGTTTGACCGAAGCCGGTGATCGAGCAGTAGATCAGCTTCGGGTTGATCTGCCTGAGCGTCTCATAATCGAGACCGTATTTGGCCAGTCCGCCGACCTTGAAATTCTCCAGCAGGATATCGCTCTGTTCAACCAGGCGACAGATCAGTTCGCGCCCCGCCGGCCGGGTGAAGTCGATGGTGACCGATTTTTTGCCGCGATTGGCGGCAAGGAAATAGGCGGCATCGGTGGTCGGATTTCCCGCGGCATCGGCCAGAAAGGGGGGACCCCAGCGGCGGGTATCGTCCCCGCCCCCCGAGCGTTCGACCTTGACAACTTCAGCGCCGAGATCCGCCAGGGTCTGGCCGGCCCAAGGTCCGGCCAGAATCCGGCTGAGATCCAATACGCGAATATGACTGAGCGGTCCTGCCATAACGTTAAAACCCTTTCGGTTGCGACCCGCGGGTCGATTGTTCCCGGCATCGACACCGGTGTCCCGCCCGGCACCGCCGGCTGGCCATAATGGCTAGAAACGTTCGCCGGGCTGATAACTGCTGATGGCGAACTCCACCAGCTTGTCCGGACAGCTGACCCGGTAATCGCCGTCAAAACCCATCGCCTGGGATTCGATACCGAAGCGCGCCGTCATGATCCAGGGATAGATGCCCGCCAGCGCCGTCACGCAGACCGGTGACGATTCGCGGTAATCGATCAAGGCGCCGTTCAGGTAAACGGTCGCCCCCTTTTTCATCAGCGGACAACCGGAGTGCGTGACCACGATCTTGACTTTATTCTCGGGATCTATTTTCAACACAACCTCCAGCTTCAGGGACTCGGAATTTTCCAAGTCCCTTAGGGCTCAGTCTCAGCAGGCCAGCTTCCGCGCCGGATGCTTCAATTCCCGCAGCGCCCCTTCGAGAATACTCAGGCCGCGCTCCAGTTGCTCATCGGTGATCACCAGCGGCATCAGGACCCGCAGTACATTGCCGAAATTGCCGCAGGAGATCAGCACCAACCCTTTTTCGTAGCAGAGCTGGGTCAGCTTCTTCGCCTCCTCGGTGGCCGGCTCCCGGGTCTGGCGATCGCGGACCAGCTCCAGGGCGAGCATCGGCCCCTTACCGCGCACCTCGCCGATGATGTCGTGCTCGCGCTGCATGGCGTCGAAGCGGCTGCGCAGGGTTTTGCCCAATTGCTCGGCGCGCTGCAGCAAACCGTCATCGATCAGGATCTCCAGAACCGCCTGGGCCGCCCGCACCGCCAGCGGATTTCCGCCGTAGGTACTGCCGAGGCCGCCGACATGCGGCTTGTTCATGATTTCGCTGCGGCCGGTGACGGCGCTCAGCGGCAGACCTCCGGCCAGACTCTTGGCGGTGGTGATCAGATCGGGCTCGATCCCCCAGTGTTCGCAGGCGAACAGCTTGCCGGTCCGCCCCATGCCGGTCTGCACTTCATCGACGATCAGCAGGATGCCGTGCTTGCGGCAGATCTGCTGCAGCTTGGGGAAATACTCGTCCGGCGGAGTGACAAAGCCGCCCTCCCCCTGGATCGGCTCGACAATCAGCGCCGCGACCTGCTCGGCGGCGACATGGGAGATGAAAAACTCTTCCAGCAGATCGGCACAGGCCGTCTTGCAGCCGGGGTGCTTGAGCCCGACCGGGCAGCGGTAGCAGTAGGCGTAGGGCATCCGGTAGGTTTCCGGCGCAAAGGGACCGAAGCCGAATTTATACGGCTTGACCTTGCTGGTCAGGGTCATCCCCAGGTTGGTGCGACCGTGAAAGCCGTTCTCAAAAGAGATCACCGCCGGCCGGCCGGTGGCATAACGGGCGATCTTCACCGCGTTCTCCACCGCTTCGGCGCCGGAGTTGAGGAACATGGTCATCTTCCCGGCGCTACCCGGTGCCAGCTCGTTGAGCCGGGCGGCCAGCTGAATGTAGGGTTCGTAGGGCGCGATATGAAAGCAGGTGTGCAGATACTTGTCGGCCTGATCCTTGATCGCCGCGACCACCTTGGGGTGGCAGTGGCCGACATTATTGACGCCGATACCGCCGGCGAAGTCGAGGAGCTCTCGTCCATCGGCGTCGATCATGATCGCGCCGCGCGCCTCGGTGACAAACGACGGGGTGGTCACCCCCAGGCCCGGCGGGGTGTGCTGATTGCGCAGTTCCATCAGTTGCTCGTTGCGGGTGCTCATAAGCGTGCTCCTTGATTCTCGGGTTTATATCGAGGTGGATTATCGATCGATGCATCGCCGGGACAGGACCACGGCAGCAAATATCAAGCGGTGGCCTCATATCCGCTGCGATCCTATCCGGTCGGCTGATC
>DASWJX010000312.1:0-5469 GCA_036396915.1 Geopsychrobacteraceae bacterium
GTCAAAGAACAGAAGTTAAAACTCTATCTGGACAAAAACCAGATCGAGGAATTTGACTACAAACTCAGATAATTCATCCGTTGAGTCTACGATGTCCTGGCACTAAAAAGTGTCTACGATGTCGTGGCACTCAACACTTAACCCATGTTTAACACAATTCCCAGATTTCCCTGGGTCAATGGCAAAAAAACCTAATGATTTCAAGGGATGGCTACAGAATTTGAAATGTAGTGCCATAATCGTATAAAAAGGCGTTATTTTACTTGATTTATTATCTTTTTGGCATAGGATGAGTTAACTGTTGTCTTGAAACGTTAAAAATTGGGTACTTAGAGCGAAAAATACAAAATGTAGTGCCACTCCAAATTTTTTCTCAATGTAAGTCCTTGATATTCCGATAGATATTTCAGATGGTGTTAAACATGGGTTAAGAGGATGGCGTCGAACGGGTCTGCCCTATTCTCCTGCCATGAGGTGGTCATGCGTCGCAGCATCGCTCTTGCCGTCGTCCTTTTGCTTGCCGTTCTGCTCTGCTCCGGTTGCGATTCCGGGCCGCGCATCGCCCCGCTCGGGGGGGACGGCGTGGTGCTGGCTTTCGGCGACAGTCTCACCTTCGGCACCGGTGCTCCGGCCGGGCAGGCCTATCCGGATACCCTGAGTGCTCTGCTCGGCAGGCCGGTCGTCAATGCCGGTATTCCCGGCGAGATCTCCGCCGCAGGCTTGAAACGGCTGCCCGGGATGCTGGACCGGCACCAGCCGCGGCTGGTGATTCTGTGTCACGGCGGCAATGATTTTTTGCGCCGGCTCGATCAGGACGGCACCGCCCGTAATCTCAAACAGATGGTCGCGCTGATCCGCGACCATGGCGCCGATGTGGTGCTGATCGGGGTGCCGAAGCTGGGTTTCGGTCTTGCCGTCCCGAAATTTTACGCCGCCATCGCCGAAGAATACGCCATCCCCTTCGAGGGTGATATTCTCGTCGCGCTGCTGGGCGACCGGGCCATGAAGAGCGATGCTATCCATCCCAACGCCAGCGGCTATCGGCTGCTGGCCGAAGCGATCGGCACCCTCATCCGCAAGGCATCTCGGTGAAACAGCTGAAGCCGTGGCGGCTCAGGGCAGGTAGTAGGTGATCTCGTTCAGGCCGACCAGGAATTCCAGGTTGCGGGGGGAGGGGCGCTCGCAGGGTACGGCAGCCCAGCGTTTGAGCAGCTCCATGGCGTGTTCGGCGCAGACCGGAGTGCAGTAAAGGTCGAGTCCGCCGTCGTCACGCTGCATCCGGAACAGGGCCATGACCCGCGGCGCGCGTGCCGCGGCAAACGCCTTGGCGAAGGCTTCCTTGCGCAGTTCCGCCTCGCCGGCCGCCAGCTGGGCGCGGGTCAGGGTCGAACGATACCAGGTCATTGAAGTGGGCTCCTTGGTGCGGTGCTCGATGGTCATCTTCTCTTCTCTTTATCATTGCCGCGCCCCTGAGCGGGTCGGCAGTCTGCTGCTGCGTCGGCCACGCTCGGCAGTGTGCAGGTGATCGTTGTCCCCTGCTGTGCGACGCTCGCGACCTCGATGCTGCCGCCATGGGCCTCGATGATCTGTTTGGCTATGCTCATCCCCAGGCCGAGACCACTGGCGGCGGTATCGGAGGCGTCTGCCCGATAGAACCTGTCGAAGATGCGGGCCGCCTGTTCCGGACTCATGCCGATCCCCCGGTCCGTGACCCTGATCTCCCAGCCGACCGGGACCGATCTGGCCGTTATCGAAATTTCGTTCTCCTCGGGCGAGTATTTGACCGCATTGCCCAGCAGGTTTTCGAGGACCTGATTGATGCGGTGGCGGTCGATCAGGATCAGCGCCGGTCCGGGTTCTTCAGGCAGCTCCAGCCGGAAGCGGCGTCGGGGGTTGTGCATGCGGCAGAATTCGACGGCTTTGCCCAGAACCTCCTTGAGGTCGTTTTCCCGCAGATCGAGGGTGACGGAATGGCCGCGTTCGATGTGGCTGATATCCAGCAGGTCATCGATGATGCGACTGAGGGCTTTTCCTTTATCGTAAACGGTTTTCAGGAAATCCTGCTGCTGCTCCGCGCTGAAGCCGCCGAACTGCTCCGGAGTGAGCAGGAATTCGGTGAACCCCATCATGGCGGTCAGGGGGGTGCGCAGTTCGTGGGCTGCCGTCGAGATGAACTCGTTCTTCATCCGGTCCATTTCGAGCAGGGCGTTTTCGGCCTTCTTCTGTTCCGTGATCTCCTGCACGAAGCCGATGGCGCTTACGGGTCTGCCGGCGTCATCGAACTGCACGTCCGCTTTTTCTCGTACCCACCTGGTATTTCCGTCGACGAGCAGACGGTGCTCGATGTCGTAGGCCTTGCCTTTGAGAGCTTCTTGCCATGCGCGGTCGATTAAATCACGATCATCCGGATGCACGTTTTCGAGAAATGTCCGGTAAACGATCCCGGTTTTTCCGGGCACGCCAAAGATCCGGTAGGTCTCATCCGACCACTCGATCCGGTTTTGCAGTATGTCTATGGTCCAGCCGCCGATGGCCCCGATCTGTTGCGCTTTTTGCCATACCGCTTTCTGCTGGGCCAGCTCTGCCGACAACTGCCTGGCCTCTGACAGGTCGGTTTCGACGGTCAAAAATTCCTTGCCGATCCTTAACCGCACGACAACCAGCACCGTGAGCCCCAGCAGCCAGATCGCCAGAAAATTGGCATAGCGTTTGGTGAGCGTCGAATTATGGATCGCCAGATAGGGTTGCAGGGGGACGGCGACACTGATGCCGCCGCGCACATCCCCCACCGCATAGCCCTGACTGGCATGGCAATTAAGGCAGCCTTTTTCGGTGGTGATCGGGAACATGGCGCGCAGATATTCTTTTCCGTCGATCTCGCTCACCGCTTGCGCGGAGGACGCCCCTTCGGCAAAGGATTTCAGCGCGGCAGCTTCCCAGCGGTCCGGTTTGTTCTCCGGACGGAACGGGTCCAGGCTGGTGATATGACCTTTGATGCCGTATTGGGTTGCGGCCGTCTCATGAACCTGGCGGGTCATATACGCCGGGTTGACCAGGGTGAGGGTCCGCCCGGACGGCGTTACGATATCCCGCTCCCGAACGTCCGCCAGGTAGGGGCTGGGCTGCGTTTCTTCGGAGACGGGAACATAGACGCCGCCGTGGCGTGCCGCCCATCTGCGGTAGGCAAGGTCCTTGTTGAAACTGGCGTTGGCTTCGACCGCGGCAAGGTCGAGCATGGTCGCGTAACTGTCCCGTTGTGCCTGGATCGTAAAGGCAACGATCAGCCCGGTCCAGAGCAGGCCGACGGCAAGCCAGATGATATTTTCGGATTTCACGTATCTGTGCCTGTTCTGTCAACAATTATGCGCCGCATGGTTTGTGGCGGACGTTTCCGGCAAACACCGGTTGCGAAGCGGGGCTTCCCCGCTTGCCGGCCTACTTGCGCCCCTTCTTCCGGTTGGGCCGGTTGAGCAGATCGGCGAAGGTTCCCATCCCCGGGCCGGACGGCGAGGGCTGCTCGCTGTACTCGGTTGCGCCCGCATCCGCATCCGACCCGGCGGGGGCCAGTGCAATGCGTCTTTGCTCCAAGTCGATCTTTTCGATGACGACAGGCAGCTCCTGTCCGACCTTGAGCAAATCCTGCGGGTGGCGGATATGTTTGCCCTCGCCCAGTTTGGAGATGTGGAGCAGGCCGTCGATCCCATCCTCCAGGGTGACAAAGGCGCCGAACTGGGCCAGTCGCGAAACCTTTCCGGTCACGCGCATGCCTTCCCGGTAGATGGTGCCGACCTTCTTCCAGGGGTCGGCCAGGGTGTCGCGCAGGCTGAAGGAGAATCTGTTTTTTTCCCAGTCGATCTGCTTGATTGTGACTTCCAGCTGCTGATCGACGGCAAGCACGTCGTTGATATCCTCGATCCGGCCGTAGCCGATTTCGGAGATCGGCAGCAGGCCCTCGATACCGCCGATATCGAGAAACGCACCGAAGTCGCGGATCGAGGTGACCGTGCCCTTGACGACCATCCCTTCCTGCAGGGTTTCCTTCAGGGTTTCGCGCTGCAGGCGGCGTTCCTCTTCGAGGATCTCCCGGTGCGAGACGACGATGTTGCGCCCCCGTTCGCCGAACTGGGTGATCTTGAAGGAGTAGCTTTTGCCGATCTCCGCTTCCGGATCGACCTGACGCCGCAGGCTAAGCTGGGAATAGGGGCAGAAGGCCCGGACCGATCCGGCCAGTTTGACCTCGTAGCCGCCCTTGATCTCCTTTTCGATCCGGCCGTCGACGGGGATGCCGCTCTGCCAGGCCTCTTCCAGCTGTTCGGTGCCGGTCGAGCCGCCGCCGAGCCGGGTGGTGAAGCGCAGCTCGCCGCCGGCCCGGGAAAGGAAGTAGGCGCTGATCCGGTCGCCGACGGCGACGGTCAGGTTGCCTTCGGCATCGAGCAGTTCGCTGCCGGCCAGCACGCCTTCCCCCTTTTGCCCGACATCGAGAAAGATCCATTCAGCGCCGATCTGCAGAACGGTGGCTTCAATCTTCTTGCCCGGTTCGAGTTCGCCGGCATCGAGCAGACTCCGTTCGAGCATTTCGGCAAAACTCTCTTCTTCGTTGCCTTCTTCGTCGTCAAAAATTTCGTCAGTCATGGAACATCCTCTGTGGGGGTGCGGATTGCAGGCACAAAAAGCAACGTTGATGGCGTCGCAAAAAAGTATGTAAGCTATTCAGCACGCTGACATCGATGCAGCATTGGTTGAACTCCCTCCCCTTCAAGGGGAGGGTTGGGGTGGGGATGGGCTTGTTCCAGCACGCCATCACCCCATCCCCCTCCCGACCTCCCCCTTGAAGGGGGAGGAGATAAATTCATCAGTGACAGCTGAATAGTTACAAAAGCATCAATATGGCTGGCCAGGCCAAAAGCGCCAAATGCAAGGCGCGCGCTTGTCGCGCAATGATGCGTACTTATGTACGTCGAAACAGCGAGAGCACGTGCAGCAACGCAGCAGTTGGTGAATTTTTGCGACGCCATCAAAACTCGCTGATGCGGAAGCGGGTGAGCCGATTGCCGCCGCGTTCCAGAACATAGAGGTTATCCTGGTTGTCCAGGGCCAGGTCGACGGGAGCAAACAACGACGCCGGCTTCTGGTGCCACAGGGGGTTGCCCAGAGCATCGAGAGCGCGGACGGCGCCGGATTCCTCCAGTACCCAGATCCGCTCGCGGCGGTCGACCGCCAGGGCCCGGATCCGCAGCGGACTCGAAAAATAGCTGACGGAATCGCCGATGGTCCGTTGCCAATCACCTTTTCGGTTGTAGACGCGGATGCCGCCGAAACCGGGGTCGGCGAGGTAGATCCTGTCCCCCCGCACCCAGACGTCGGCCGGTTCCCCCACTTTCGGGATGGCTGCGCGCAGACTGCGGTCGCTGTTGAAAACCAGCAACTGGCGATTGCCCCGGTCGCAGACATACAGGGTATCGTCCTCGG
>DASWJX010000313.1:0-17278 GCA_036396915.1 Geopsychrobacteraceae bacterium
GGATAATAGTCGATCAGGTTGTAACAGCCGTACTCCTGCTCGATGTGGAACAGCCGGCTCAGCGGCGCGCCGATGGCATCGAGCAGGATGACCCGGTTGACGCCGCCGTGGCCGACCAGGACAAGCTCCTCGCCGCTGTGGCGCTGCAGGATCTGCCGCAGGGCCAGCCGCACCCGCTCGGCCATCTGCAGCAGGCTTTCGCCGCCGCGCACCTGGTAGTGGACCAGATCGTCGAGCCGGGCCTGCCATTCCTCGGGATGATCGGCCTTCAACTGCTGCCAGGTCTTCCCTTGCCAGGCGCCGATATCCAGTTCCCGCAGCCGCGAATCCCGGACCGGCACCAGCCCGTGCCCCGCGGCGATCAGTTCGGCGCCCCAGACACAGCGGCACAGGTCGCTGCAGTAGACGGCCGCCAGGCGGCGGTCCGCCAGCCGCTGCTGCAGGCACAGGTACTGCTGCCGGCCCAGATCGGTCAGCGCCACGTCGGCCTGGCCGTTGTAGCGTTTTTGCTCAAAGCCTTCGACCTGGCCGTGGCGCAGCAGGTGCAGGCGGGTTGCTTCCATCGCCAAGCTCCTCAGTAAACCGCCAGAATCAGCAGCAGGGTCAGCACCTCGACGATCTCGGTGACCGCCCCCAGCACGTCGCCGGTGACTCCGCCGAGGCGCACTTCAAAATAGCGGATCAGCACCATGGTTGCCAGGCTGAGCAGGAAGATCAGGAAAATCCCCTTGAGCCAGAACAGGATCAGCGCGGCGATCAGCAGGGTTGCGCTGGCACGCAAAAATTCCGGCTGTTCGACATTGTCGACGAAGGCGCCGCCGGTCCCCCCTTCGGCCCGCACGTACGGACAGTAGCAGGCGAGGCAGACCTGGACCCAGCGACCGGCGGCGGGCATGAAAATCAGTGCCGCACTTTTCAATTCCAGCGGAACATGGAACAGGCAGAGGTATTTCAGCAGCAGCACCATCACCAGGCCGACCACGCCCATGGCCCCGACCCGGCTGTCCTTCATGATCCGCAGTGCGCCTTCCCGATCCTTGCCGCCCGCCAGGCCGTCGATCAGGTCGGCGACGCCGTCCAGATGCAGGGCGCCGGTGATGGCGATCATGATCAGCACCAGCAGGCAATCGAGCACCGCCCGGGGGATCAGGGCGTCGAGCAGCCAGTTGATCACCACCAGGCCCAGGCCGATCAGCAGCCCGACCGCCGGAAACAGGCCCATGCTGCGCCCCAGCCGCTGCGGGGTCATCTCCAGCCGCTTGGCCACCGGGAAGATGGTCAGAAACGCTCCGGCGATGCGGAAATCGTCCCAGTGCTGTTTCATCGGCCTGCTCCTTCTGAGACGCCCGCTTCAGAAAAGGTCAGCACTTCGCGGTAGACGCGCAGCGCCGCCTCGATCAGGGTCATGGCCAGCGCGCCGCCGGTCCCCTCGCCGAGCCGCAGTTCCAGGTCGAGCATCGGTCGCTGACCGATGCGCTGCAGCATGTGATGATGGCCGATCTCCACCGACTGGTGGGCGGCAAAGATATAATCGCGCACGTTGGGGTGCAGCTCGGAAGCGATCAGCGCTCCGGCGGTGGAGATGAAGCCGTCCACCACCACCGGCACCTGCTCGGCGGCGCAGCCGAGCACCAGCCCGGCAATGCCGCCGATTTCGAAACCGCCGACCTTGGCCAGCACATCGACCGGGTCGGCGGGATCGGGCCGGTTCAGGGTCAGGCCGTCGGTGACCACCCGGATCTTGTTGAGCAGGGCCGCATCGTCGATGCCGGTGCCGCGATGGGTCACCTGGTCCGGACTGAGATGGGTAAAGGCGACGGCGATCGCCGACGACGGCGTGGTGTTGCCGATGCCCATATCGCCGGTGCCGACCAGATCGACCTGCTCCTGTTTCAACTGGGCCGCCAGTTCGACCCCCACCTGCAATGACTGCAGGGCCTGCTGCCGCGACATGGCCGGTCCCCTGGTGAAATTGGCGGTGCCCGGCGCGATCTTTCTGCGCAGCAGCCCGGGCAGGGCTTCAAAATCGCCGATCACCCCCATGTCGACCACCTGCACCTCGGCCCCGGCATGGCGGGCCAGGGCATTGATGGCGGCGCCGCCGTTGATGAAATTGAGCACCATCTGCGGTGTCACGTCCTGCGGGAAGGCGCTGACCCCTTCCTCGACCACGCCGTGATCCCCGGCAAAGGTATAGATCCGCTTGTTGCGGATCTCATCGCGGCCGGTGATGGCGATAAACCGGCGCGTGAATTCCTCCAGCCGCCCCAGCGAGCCCCGTGGCTTGGCCTGCCGGTCGCTCCGGGACTGAACATTTGCCTGGGCCTCTTCGGAAACCGGTCGGATCCGGTCGAGAACGTTCTGCAAATCAAAACGGTTCATGACATCTCCTGGTCTGGAATTTTTTCCTGTTGCCTGTTCTCGACGGAACGGGTTTATTTCAGCCGGACCGGCAGTCCGGAAACCACCAGCCAGGCTTCATCGGCAGCGGCAGCCAGCTGCTGGTTCACCGCTCCGGCCAGATCCCGAAACCGGCGCGCCAGAGCGTTTTCAGGAACAACCCCGGACCCCAGTTCGTTGGAAACCAGGTAGAGCGGCACCGCCAGCTCCGCCGCGACCGCCGTCAGCCGATCCACTTCCTGCAGCATCGGCGGCAGTTCTTCGCCGTAGTGGAAAAACAGATTGCTCAGCCAGAGGGTCGCGCAATCGAGCAGCACGGCCGATTTGCCCCGGGCCGCGGCCGGCAGACGTTCGGCCAGGCGCAGCGGTTCTTCGAGCAGGGACCAGCGCGCGCCCCGCAGCTGCCGATGCCGCGCCACCCGTTCGGCCATTTCGTCATCGAGCACCTCTGCCGGTGCGATATAGAGCAGCTCCCCCGGCTGCTGTTCCGCCAGTTGCTGGGCGTAACGGCTCTTGCCGGACCGGGCGCCGCCGGTGATGTAGATCAAGCGAGCCATGGTTCTCCTCCGCCTAAAATTGATACTTTCGCAAGAAAGCAAAATAGCCGATGGCCAGGCAAAAATTTCGTCCTGCAAGGCTTGGGGGATTTTCAGGGGCGAAGACATACTTCAGGTATGTCGAGGTCCTGAAAAAACGCCGTAACGCCGCAGGGCGGACTTTTTGCGACGCCATCAAAATTCGATGCCCGACCGGGCAGGCAGACCGTCCGCGAAGGGGTGTCTGACCGGCTCCATCCGCGTCACCAGTTGCGCCAGCTCAAGCACCTCGCGCGGCGCATTGCGCCCGGTCAACACCAGTTCGGTCCCGACCGGCCGGTTGCGCAGCAGCTCCAGCCCCTGCTCCAGCGGCAGGTAGTTTTTGTGCAGAACATTGTTGAACTCGTCGAGCACCACCAGATCATAGTCGCCGGTCATGATCCTCGCGCCGGCCGCCCGGAAGAGCTCCGCGCTGTCCCGCGCAAAATCGTCTTCGGAACCGCGGTCGTAAACGCCGCCCAGTCCGGCCGTCATGATCGTGAATTTCGGCTGCCGCCGCAGCAGCTCCAGCTCGCCGCTCGGCGGAGCGAGCGGCTTGAGAAAGCGGACCAGCAGTACGCTCAGCCCCTGCCCCAGGGCCCGCACCATCAAGCCGGTGGCCGCCGTGGTTTTGCCCTTGCCGTCGCCGGTATAGACCTGAATGATCGCCTGCTTCATAAATTCATCCTTGCGAAAACGAAACGACCCCGATACCTTGGGCACCGGGGTCGATAGTTCTGGACTCCGGCCCTCTCCCGCGAAAGGGGTACGGTCAGACCTTCCGGATGCGGAAGGTCCCGGGTTCGGGCAGGTCTCCTGGCTCGTGGGTCAGCTTACTGATCGGCCCTTCCCATCCGCATGGATGGTGGTATCGCCGACGTTCATCGCCACTTACAGTTGCGGGGCAGCGAGGGATTTTCACCCTCTTCCCTATTCTCCCGTCGCCGCGCAAGCGCGACGGGCACCCGAATAATTAGTGTCTGTCGTTTGTAGCAGAGGCCGCCGCGAAATGCAATGAACCGCAGAGCTGACGGCGCTGATTCATTCAGCCTCCAGTGCCGCTTCGATCAGTTCCCAGATATCGTCCCGCCCTTCCCTGGAGTGCGCGGAAAAGAGGGTGAAGGCCTCGCGCGGCAGGCCGGTCGCCTCGACGATCGGCTTGATCTGCTTTTCACGCTGGCTGCGATTGACCTTGTCGATCTTGGTGATGACCGGGATGGTCGGCACCTCGAACTCCTCCAGCCAGTCGATCATCTGGACATCCTCCTCGCGCGGCACCCGACGGATATCGAGAATAAAAACCACCGCCTTGAGGGTTTCGCGGGTTTCCAGATAGGTGCGCATCATCGGACCCCAGGCTTTTTTCACCGAGAGCGGAACCTTGGCGAAGCCGTAACCGGGCAGATCGATCAGATTGAAGGTGCCGTTGATATCGAAAAAGTTGATCAGTTGCGTGCGCCCCGGCGTCGACGAGGTGCGGACCAAACTGCGCCGATTGACCAGAACATTGATCAATGAACTTTTGCCGACATTACTGCGACCGGCAAAAGCAATCTCCGGCAATGCGGCGGGTGGATAGTTGCCCGGTTTGGTGGCGCTCTTGATAAAGGTCGCGGAGGATATTTTCATAGCTGTCATCAGTTCGGTCAGAGGTTGAGAAACATCGAAACAATAGACCAGTTGCCGACATTTTAGCAACTGCCAAGAACGCTTTTCCAAGCGGCGGATGCCGCCGGTCGCTACAATCGGCAGCATGGACGTACCGGCAATTTCTTCCATGCGGGGTTATGGTGTATACTTGCACAGCATTCCACATCGACAGAAGATGACAAGCGCTTGTCATCTTCTGTCGATCTTTACCGGTTCAACTTGTCATCAGAAAGGAGACTGCAATGATCAGTGAAAAACTTCAGCATGCCATAAACGAACAGATCACCTTCGAAATATCTTCGGGGCTCATCTACAAGGCGATGGCGGCCTATTTCGACAGCGAGGATCTGCCCGGCTTCGCGCACTGGATGAAGGTGCAGTTTGAAGAGGAACTGTTCCATGCCGAAAAACTGGCTGCGTATGTCAACGATGCCGGCGGCCGGGTCAGATATCTGGCCATCGAAGCGCCCGGCAACGATTACGACGCGCCGTTACATGCCTTTGAAACGTCCCTCAAGCATGAGCAGCTGGTCACTTCGCGAATCAACAACCTGATGACCATGGCCAAGGACGAGAACGATCATGCCGCCCAGATCTGTCTGCAGTGGTTCGTCAGCGAACAGGTCGAGGAAGAGGCCACGTTTGGCCAGGTCATCGCCGAACTGAAGCGGATCAAGGATGACGGGCGCGGCCTGATCATGCTCGACCGCGAACTGGGACAACGGACCTTTACCCCCCCGACCGGGGCCTGACCTGCTGCCCGCAATTCAACATTCCAGAGGAGAAAAAAGATGAATGAAGCCGACATCCAGAATGCCCTGAAGCGTTCGGTCCAGACCGAAAAAAATGCCATGAACTTTTATCAGATCGCCGCCAGCCACATGACCGACGAAGGTGCCATCCAGACCTTTGAGCTGCTGGCCCGTGAAGAGCGCGAGCATGCCCAGCAATTTTTCGCCGGCTACAAGGGCGATGACCTGCCCTCCTTCGAAGCCTTCATCGACGCTCCGCCCGACAACGAGTCTGACTGGCTGACGGAACTGGACAAGACCCTGCTGGCCGATTTCAGCGAACGCAAGGCGCTGGAACTGGCCATGGAGAAAGAGCTGAATCTGGAGAAAAACCTGCGCGAGATGGCCGCCAGGATCGACCAGCCCGAGGTGCGCGCCGTCTTCGAGGAAAACGCCCGCTCCACCCATAATCACTATGTCATCATCGAGTCCGAGTATGCCCGTCTGATGGGCATGGTTCACGAGACCGACATCGACACCTTCGTACGCGAGTAGCCGCCGGGTCGCTCCGTATAACCGGGCCTGTGCCACAAAAAAATGGCTTGGCGGCAGGGACACAAATAGGTTATTTTGAATTAATTTTTTTAATCTTTGCCAAAAGGGATCTCGTCATGAAGAATTTATTGGTATGGCTCGTGACTGTCACACTGCTGCTCGGAATGGCGGCGCCGCTGCTGGCAGACGAACTTGTCTCGGTCAAGGCGGGCTATCAGCTCCTCAGCCCGAGCGGTTCCTTCGCCGGTTCCGACGGCGGCATCAGCATCAGCATCGACCTGGAAGACGACATCGATTTCGACGACAGTAAAGGCGCCACGGCTGAAATCGCTTTCCACCTCGGCGACTCGCGCCTGAGCTTTTCCTATCTGCCGCTCGATCTGTCCGGCCGCGTCTCCAATGCCGGCGTCACCTTCAACGGCCAACCCTTCGACGTCGGCAGCGACAGCGACATCGACATCGAACTCTACGAAGTGGCCTACACCTACTACCTGCTGAACTTCGACGATCTGCCGTCGCGCTTCCAGCTCGGCATCGAGGCGGCCGTCAAGTATGCCGACGCCGAGGCCAGTGTGAGTAACTCTATAGTCGGAACCGAAACCGCCGACGGCAGCGCGCCGATCCCCACCATCGGCCTGCGCAGCCGGGTCGCCCTGGGAGACTTCATCGGCATAGCCGGCCGGGTCGGCTATCTGGAGTTTGACGGCAATTCATTTTTGGACGCCGAAGTCCAGGTCGAATTCTCACCGCTGCCGCTGGTCGGCATCTACGGCGGCTATCGCATTCTCGAACTCGATATCGACGAATCGGACCTTTTGGTCGACGCGACCTTCGAAGGACCCTTCGCCGGAGTCTTCGCCCGCTTCTAGGAGCGTGTCGGACTATACGGGCCGAAGCGAAAATTTGGAAACTTGAGACCAGATTTTGGCTCGTTTGAGAGCTCATAGCCATAGCTATGGGCCGAAAAAGAGCTGAAATATGGGCCAAGCAGCCGAATTTGCAGCAGGCTCATGGATAGTCCGACACGCTCCTGGCAATCCTTAAATACGGCAACACACAAGGGAGACCCGGCTTCTTCTAAAAACCTTGAAGAGACGACTTCGTAGAAAACGAAATAGCCGCAATACGCACAATTCTGTGAGTATTGCGGCTATTTTGCATACATCACAGGGGGGAAACCACACCAGAAATGATCTCAGGCTGAACTCAAAATCCCAGAATCAAGGCGCTTGTTTTTTCTATTCCAAATATTCGGCGACACCGGTGAGCCTGATCGTCACGATCAGGGTGATGATCAAAGCCAGAATCGCGAGTTTTCCGAACCGTCCCCGTCGGCTTTGATCTTCGGCAGCAAAGGTCCGCTCGCGACATACCGTTGCGGCAACCTGGGTTTGGAAATGTTTTTTCAGCTTGAGGCGATTTAGATAGGTCAGCGGCGCCCTGGCCACCTTGGCGTGACCGGAGATGGCGACCTGCGGCTCGAAAATCAGGTCCAGAAGGTGACTGGTCGGCCCGTATGCTCCGAGCTGCCGGCTGCAGCCGGCGCAGTAGGTGAGCAGGCGCCTGCTGTTCGCTTCGCCGATCCGTTTTGCGGTCCACGCGCTGGACAGTTCCGGGGCGAGGCGGCCCACCGCACCCCCCTCGCCGCAGCAGAGAGCGGTCTTTCGGGTATGGGGCGCCTCTTCGATCCGCAAGCCTTTTTTGGCGAGCAGTCGGCGGACCGAATCCTGAAGCGCAGCGTTGAAGCGAGCGACACAGGGATCATGCACCGTCACGGTTCCGGAGACCCTGCCGGTCTCCGGCAGATCGGTCTCATCGAGAACTTCGTAAACGGTCCGGGTTTCGAACTCCGGCGCATAGTCGGCAAACACCTGATAACAGTTGGGGCAGGCGACCAGCACCGTCTTGATCCGGTGCGCCCGCAGATAGGCGCGCAACTCGCCGAACATGGCCCGGAAATACGTCTCCCTGCCCAGATCGTGGGACGGCTTGGTGCAGCAATCGAGAACAATGCCGATGGCGGGGATGGTCTTTTGCATATGCTCATAGACCAGACGTGCTTGCCCCGCCCGGCTGCCGGACAGCGTGCAACCGGGAAAGAAGATCGTGTCGCAGCCCTCGGGCAACCCGTACCAGCTGTAACGCTTCGAGGTTCCCCTCTTCTCGTAAGCGCGCAGACCGCCGTGCTCAGGATAATCCCCTTCGCCCCGCTCGACGCTTTCCCGGCGCATTTCAAGAAACATCGCGGTCGGATCGACAGCCTCCGGGCAGACCGCCTTGCAAAGGCCGCAGAGACTGCACGCGAAGGGCAGTCCCTGGCAATAACGGTCCGCCGGATCGTACGCCTCGGCGATCACTTTCGGATCGCCGCAGCGCTGGAGATAACGGCATTCGGCGACGCAGCGCTGACAGCGCGTGCAACGGTCGATAACCGCTGCACGCTGTTGCACGAGAGCCGTGCGCAAGGGCCGGTCAGGGTTTGAACTTTGCAGCGAAACGGACATGCTTATCCTGTTACGGGCATCGACCTGCAGGTGACCGATGTGCCGAAAAAGCTTTGCAGCGGTCGGCAGATCCGGGCTGAAGCGTCACCCGTTGTTCGGTCATGGTCGATTTGAGGTTTAATCAGAGGGTGCCGGTTGCGTAAAGAGCGGCTTTGCGCAGCGCATATTATCCGAAATTTCGGTGGGGAATACCAATCAATAATTCCGTTGCCGCGGCAACGGCGCAGAGGGAAAACCGATCTGCAGCATGCAGGGCAGGACGATGAAAAACCAGAAATCTCGCAACCGGCCATCCGCACCCCTCTCTTATTGCGGAACCGGGAATTCGACGACAAACGTCGCACCGCCGCCGGGCGTTTCCTCGATACCGACCTGACCACCGTAGAGGCGGGCGATCTTGCGGACGGTCGCCAGACCGATTCCGGTCCCGGCCTGTTTGCCGGCGGCGCTGCCGCGCTTGAACGGTTCAAAAACCAGCTCCCGTTCGGCGCGCGGGATACCGGGGCCATGATCGCGGACCAGCAGGCGACTGCACCCGGCCGCGGTGACCCCCTCGATCTCGATGCGCGGCGTCCCGTTTGCATAGCGCAAGGCGTTGGTGATCAGGTTGCGGAACAGATCCATCAGCAGCGATTCCGGGACCTGAATGTCCGGCAGTTCGCCGATCCTGAGCCTGGCATCGGTCGCCCTGATTTCGGCGTCGAGCTCCCGAAGCACCTCCTGCACGACACGCCCGGTCGCGACCGGACGCTGCGGCCGCTCCAGCTGGCCGACGCGGGCCAGGGCCAGCAGGTCTTCCAGCAGGATCAGCATCTTATTTGCCGCTTTCTCGATCTCCACCAGACAATCCAGACCCACGGCATCCAGACTCTGCGCATAGCGCTGCTGAAGAAATTCGGAAAACCCGATCAGCGGGGTCAAGGGCGAGCGCAGGTCATGGGAAACCGTCGAGACGAAACTATCCAGTTCACGATTGGCCTGTTGTAATTTTTCCGCCGCATCGAGTCGCTCGGTGATATCCCGACAGACACCCAGCTTGCGCACCGGATCGTCACCTTCGGGCAAGGGCGAATGAACGATTTCGAAAATCCGACCCTGCGGCCCGATCCTGCGCTCCTGCAAAACGGTTTCCCCCCGGGCGATCTGCGGCAGGGGACAATCGTGGCAGGGGCTGTTCATGTCGTGCAAGACTCGATAACAGAGTTCGTCTTCCACGGAACCGAGCAACTCCCGCATGGCGCGATTGATATAGCTGACCCGGTAATCTCCGGTGCAGATATAGGCCGGGTCGAGCATGCCGTCGAGTACCGCGCGCAGGCTGGTTTTTTCCAGCTCCAGTTCCCGGGTCCGCTCCTCGACGGCCGTGCGCAGTTTTGCCGCGCTCTGGCGCAGATGCCCCTCCAGCAGCTTCTGGCGGCTGATATCGACAAAGGCCTCGATGCCGCCGATCACCCGGCCGTCGGCATCGCGCAGCAGGTCGATATTCTTACTCAAGGTGACCCGATGCCCGTCACGGTGCAGAACCGAGCAAAGAACGCTGGTGATCGGCTTGGCTTTGTCGCTTTCGAACAGACCGCATTTTTTCGCGCAGGGGACGCCGTCCAGAAAAAAACAATGCTGACCGATCGCCTCTTGCGCCGCGTATCCGGTTATCCGTTCCGCTTCTGGATTCCAGTACACGATCCGCCGGTCGGCATCGACCAGAAACAGCCCGGTCGGAATGGTCTGCAACAGCTGCCGTAAGGGGTAGGCCGCCAGTAATGATGTGGCTGATGCATTCATACCCTCTGCTCCTTACCGAATCGCGGAACATAGCCGCGAAAAAATCATCCACGCCCCGCCCGCGCGACCACGGCAACCCTGACCTCCGTCGCCCCCGCATCGAGCAGCGCCTGGCTGCACACCGCTGCGGTCGCACCGGTGGTCATCACATCATCCACCAGCAATATCCGTTCCCCCGACAGCGCTCGGCGGCAGACGAATGCGTCGCGCAGGTTTTCCGCCCTCTCCCTGGCCCGCAATCCCTGCTGTTGCGGGGTATCGCGAACCCGTTCCAGCAGCGTGGCAAGCACCGGCAGAGAACAGCTCAGTCCCAGTTCGCGGGCCAGCAACAGGGACTGATTGTACGTCCTTTGGCGGAGTCGCCGGTCATGCAGAGGAACCGGCACGATGAAATCGGGAAACAGAGCGGGATCGAGCGTTCGGGACAGCAGCGTCGACAGCGGCCGATCGAGATAGTGGCCGCCGTCGTACTTGAAACGGTGGACCGCCTGGCGCAGACCGGCATCATGGACACCGGCGCAAGACACCGAAAGATACGGCGGCAGAGCCCGGCTGCAGGATTCGCAAAGATGAGCGGAGCGGTCCGCGGACGGGAAGGGGAGCGCGCAGCGACTGCAGCATCCGACCGGCAGTGGATTGATTGCGGAACTGCAATCCCGGCAAAAGGGTGATGCCGTCGCCGGCTCGAGGTTTTTCTGACAAAGCGGACAGGCAGGCGGAAAGAGCAGATCGACAAAGCCCTGCAACTCTTTACCCAGTCGGACCATCAATGCGCCCCCCCCCGCCACTGCTTAATCGATGATGATGCTTTCGCCCGTCATCTCCGCCGGTTGCGGCAGATCCAGCAGGCGCAAAATCGTCGGCGCCAGATCGGCCAGAATGCCGTTGCGCAGCTGCGCGGTTCGGTACTTCTCCCCCACCAGCAGCAACGGTACCGGGTTGCTGGTATGGGCGGTATGCACGCCGCCCTGCGCATCGGCCATCTTCTCGCAATTGCCGTGGTCGGCGGTAATCAGCAGCTGGCCGCCGGCGGCGAGAACCGCGTCGACCACCCGTTCGAGGCAGCTGTCGACCGTCTCCATCGCGGCGACGGCGGCCGCCAGATTGCCGGTGTGACCGACCATGTCCGGATTGGCAAAATTGAGCACGATCAGATCATAGCGGCCCGCCTGCACCCGGGCCACAACCTCATCGGTGACTTCGGGAGCGCTCATCGCCGGCTTGAGATCGTAGGTGGCAACCTCCTGGGGGGACGGGATCAGCACCCGGTCCTCGCCGGGCCAGGCTTTTTCCGCGCCGCCGTTGAAGAAAAAGGTGACATGGGCGTACTTTTCGGTTTCCGCAATCCGCAACTGCTTCAGCCCCGCCCCGGAAACCACCTCCGCCAGAATGCCGCGCAGGGTTTCCGAGGGGAAGGCGACCGGCAGATCGAAGGTCTCGTCGTACTCGCTCATGCAGACAAACTCCGCCAGTTGCGGCTGCTTGTTGCGTGCGAAACCGCTGAAGGCGGGATCGGTCAGGGCCCGGGTCAGCTCCCGTGCCCGATCGGCCCGAAAATTGAAAAAGATCACCCCGTCGCCGTCGTCGACGGTCCCGCTGGCGTCGATCACCCGGGGTTCGACAAATTCATCGGTCTGCCCCGCGGCATAGGCCGCCGCGATCGCCTCGGCGGATGAAGCGGCCGGCTCCCCCCGCCCTTCGGTCAGCGCCCGGTAGGCGCGTTCCACGCGTTCCCAGCGGTTGTCCCGGTCCATCGCCCAGAAGCGCCCGGTCACCGTCGCCACCCGACCGAGCCCGATCTCCGCAAGCTCCTCTTCCAGTTCGCGCAGGAAGCCGGCAGCGCTGCGCGGCGGCGTGTCCCGGCCATCCAGAAAGGCGTGGATGCAGACATCCCTGATCCCGAACTGGTGTGCCAGCCGGACCAGGGCATAGAGATGGGTGTTATGGGAATGCACGCCGCCGTCGGAGAGCAGCCCGAGCAGATGCAGCGTGCCGCCGCTGTCGCGCAGCTTTTGGCAGATGGCGATCAGCGCCGGATTGCGGGCGAAACGCCCCTCTTCGATCGCCAGACTGATGCGGGTCAGATCCTGATAGACGATGCGCCCGGCGCCGATATTGAGATGGCCGACCTCCGAGTTGCCCATCTGTCCGTCCGGCAGACCGACATCTCGCCCCGAGGCCCCGAGCCGGGCGCTCGGCCAGGTCTTTTGCAGGGCATCCAGGCAGGGGGTGTCCGCCTGTGCGACGGCATTGTTCTCGCGCTTGTCGCTGATGCCCCAGCCATCGAGGATGACCAGAGCGACCGGTTGCTTTGTCATGGTCAAACCTGCCGCTGGCCGTGCGGGATGGCCTTCCGTTCGGTGGGACGGGCCTGCTGAATCTGCCGGCGTTCGGGCAGAACCAGGCTGTCCCACGTACCGCAGCTCGGACAGCGGCTGAGCCAGCTGTCGTGAGCGTCGCCGCAGAACTCGCAGACGAAACCGAGGTTGAGATGATGATCGATCCGCAGCGCCAGCTGATATTCGGCAAGCGCCTGATCGACATTGTTGCGCCTGCGATTGGCCTCGGCCAGCAGCAGGTGGAGTTGCCGGAAATCGACCCCCGAGCTTTCCACTGCCTGCAGCTGTTCCAGCGCCTCGTCGACCATCTCCAGGCGCAGGCACAGGCGGCCCAGGTAAAGCTTCAGCAGCAGATCCTCGTCATCCTTGAGCATCTGCGAACGGTAAAAACCGAGCAGCGCGGAGGGATCTTCGGCGCTCATATACAGCTCTTCGAGACGGCTCAGGAAAACACTCCTTTTCTGGACACGGTAGCCTTCCTGATAGACCTCGGCCGCCTCCGCGCTCCGGTTCAGGCGGCGATACGCATCCCCCAGTGAAACACGGGCCGGGGTAAAATCGGTCTGTTCCTTGATGATGTCGCGAAACGCATTGGCCGCCTGCTCGACTTCGCCGTTCTCGAGTGCCAGGTTCGCCACTTCATAGCGCAACCGCAGCAGCTGCTGTTTCTCGTCGGCGGCCTTGGGACCACCGGCGGCGGCCTTGACGATTCTTTTCTGCAGACCGAGAGCATCCTGCCACTCGGCCTGCTCGATATGCAGATCGCGCAGGGCGCGCAGGGCCTTGCGGTTCTCGCTGTCGCCGGCCAGCAGTTCGCGGTACACCTCGACCGCATCCTGAGTGCGGCCCGCTTCGGCGTAGGTGGCGGCCAGCTTGAACAGAACCTCGACCCCTTGCGGAGCGAGATCGCGGGCCTTCAGCAGCAGATCGATCCCCTGCGCCGGGTTGCCTTCCTGCAGCGCCACGCTGGCCAGGGCCAGATAGGTATCGACCCGGCGGGAATCCCGGTCCAGGGCCTTCTGCAGCAGCTGCCGGGCCTTTTTCAGATCGCCCGAAAGCAGACGGGCCACGCCGTCACGGTAGATGGCGCCGATCTCCTCGTTCTTTTTCTGGATGCGGTTGCGTCGCCAGCTGCCCACGGAATAGGCGCCGAGGCTGAGGATATGGACGCCGTTGCCGAGCAGCAGGCCGATCAGCACAGCGGTGACCAGAATGATCGGAGCAGGGAAAGTGATACTCTGGTCAGCGGTCACGAAAACCGTGATGTCGCCCGGGTTGATGCCCCAGAAGTAGAGAAAACAGAAGGCAAAGATGATGAAAAAAAACATGAACAGGGCGATCTTGACCATGGTCACCTCTCCGGGCTCACTTGCCGCGAACGGCAAAGGCGGGCAGTGGTTTATTCTCCGAACTTCTCCACTTCCGATTTACATTCCACGCAGTAGCGGGAAAAGGGACGAACCTCCATGCGGCGCGCGGGGATTTCCTCCTCGCAGCGGGCACAGAGACCGTAAACTCCCTGGTCCATGCGCTCCAGCGCGGCGTCGATGTCCCGCACCCGGCTGCGCTGGGTCTCGCTGAGGTTCATCAGCACTTCTTGAGTATAACTGTTGGAAGACATATCGCCGATATCCGGCACCCCGTCCTTGCCCAGTTCCTGCGAGGCCGCATAGGCCCTCGCCGAGTCCGCCAGTACCTGCTCGCGCATCTCCAGAAGACGCTGTCTCGCTTCTTCGAGTTGTTCTTCGTCCATCGCCGCCATTCCCTCTCACGTGATTTTGTTGATTTTAACGCCTATCGGTTATGATAAGGCTCGTTACGCAGAATCGCACTGCACCGGTACAGTTGCTCCAGCAAAAACAGTCGGGCCATCTGGTGGGTAAAGGTCATTTTCGACAGCGACAGCAGCAGATCCGCCCGCTGCCTGAGCGCCGGGGTCAGACCATAGGGGCCGCCGATCACCAGGCACCAGGGCCGGCCGCCATGCAGCATCTGTTCGGCGAGCTGCTGCGCCAGCTGTTCCGAACCGAGCTGTTTGCCCTTTTCGTCAAGCACGACAACAAAGGCCTGTGCGGGGATCTTCTCCAGAATCCGCTCCCCCTCGCGCAGCAGCAAACCGGCGATGTCGTCCCGCCGACCGCCCTTTTCTTCCTTCAGTTCAACGATTTCCAGGGTGAAATGCCGCCTGAGACGACCGGCATACTCTTCCGCGCCCTGTTTGAGCCAGGCGTGGGAGAGCTTGCCGACGCAGACCAGGCGCAGTTTCACTCCACGTCCGCTCCGGGAACCTGCAGTTCCGGCGCTTCGCTCCAGAGCCCCTCGAGATCGTAAAACCGCCGGACCGAATCCTGGAAAACGTGGATCATCACTTCGCCGTAATCGAGCAGCACCCAGCGTCCTTCGTCCATCCCCTCGACAGCCAGCGGCAAGGTGTTGTGGTCCTTTTTGAAGCCCATGCGGATCGCTTCGGCAATCGCCTGAACCTGCCGATCGGAGCGGCCGGTGACAATCATCAAATAATCGGCCAGCGACGACAGGCCCCTGATCTCCAGCAGCCGCAGGTCAAGCCCCTTCTTTTCGAGGGCATACTGCGCAGCAGTCAATGCACAATCTTTTGCTTGCAATGCAATACCTTTATGTAGGCGACGAATTCGCCGCGTAAAGACGATGGCGACCGATATAATCGATCACCGGCGCCGGGACCAGTCCGTCGATCGCTTCTCCTCTGGCGACCGCTTGGCGGACGCCGGTGGAGGAGATATCACGGCTGGTGTGGGAAATAAAAATCACCGTAAACCCTGCGTCATGGCGCAGTTTTTCGGCGTCGGCATCATAACAGAAGCGGTCAGCGATAGCAACCGGGAGCAGGTCGCGCGGATCGCCGGAAAAACCGGGTCGCGCCGTCACCACGATGTGGGCCAGCTCGAAAAGGCGCTCATAGGATTTCCAGGAGCCGATCTCGCGAAACGAATCGAGCCCCATGATGAAATAAAACTCATGTTCGGGATGTTTTTGCCGCAGCTGCTCCAGGGTCGTCACCGAATAACTTTTCCCGCCGCGCCGCCCCTCAAGATCGCAGACCCGAAACCGCCGGTCTGCCGCGATCGCCGCCGCGACCATCTCCAGCCGCTGGGTAAAGCCGACCTCTTCGGCCAACATCTTGTGCGGAGGCCGGCAGGTCGGAATGAACCAGACCTGATCCAGTCCGCAGGCCGACAGCACCTCGCGCGCGATATGCAGGTGGCCGCAGTGGATCGGATTGAAGGTGCCGCCGAGTATACCGATTTTCATCGTCGCCCGCCGCCGGAAGCTTAAGCCCGGACCTGGCCGTCACCCAGTACAACAAACTTGCGGGTGGTCAGATCTTCCAGCCCCATGGGGCCGAAGGAGTGCAGCTTGGTGGTTGAAATGCCGATCTCGGCGCCGAGACCGAGCTGGTTGCCGTCGGAAAAACGGGACGACGCATTGACCATGACCACGCTGGAATTGATCTCCCTGAGGAACCGTTGCGCCGTCGCGTAGTCGTTGGTCACGATCACCTCGGTGTGCAGCGAACAGTAACGCCGGATATGCTCGCGGGCCGCCTCATAATCAGCGACCACCCGGACGGCGAGAATCAGGTCCAGGTATTCCTCATGCCAGTCCTGCTCGGTGGCGGCGAGCATCTCCGGCACATAGCTCCGCGCTGTTTCGCAGCCGCGCAGTTCGACGCCCGCCCGCTGCATGGCGGCGGCGATCCGCGGCAGAAATTCCGCCGCGACCGCCTGGTGAACCAGCAGGGTCTCCATGGCGTTGCAGACCCCGGGGCGCTGAACCTTGGCGTTGAGGCAGATCGCTTCCGCCATCCGCAGGTCGGCGGCAGCGTCGACATAGGTATGACACACCCCCTTGTAATGCTTGATCACCGGAATCCGCGAGTTTTCCGAAACAAAACGGATCAGCCCCTCGCCACCGCGCGGAATGATCAGGTCGATCTGATCTTCCAGCTTGAGCAGTTCGGTGACCGCGTTGCGGTCGCTGGTGGTGACCACCTGCAGAGCCGCCTCCGGCAGCTGAAGACTGGCCATAACCTGCCGCAGCAGCGTGCCGATGGCGCGGTTGGAATGGATCGCTTCGGAACCGCCGCGCAGAATCACCGCATTGCCGCTCTTCAGGCAGAGCCCGGCAGCGTCAGCGGTCACATTGGGGCGCGATTCGTAAATAATCCCGATCACTCCCAGGGGAATCCGCCGACGGCCGACCTGAATGCCGTTGGGCCGCAGCCACATGCCGGTGATTTCTCCGACCGGATCGGGCAATGCGGCGACCTCACGCAGGCCGTCGGCCATCGCCCTGATCCGCTCCGGAGTCAGCTCCAGCCGATCGACCATGGCCGCCGCCATGCCTCTGTCGCGGGCGGCTGCGAGATCCTTGAGGTTCTGCTGCCGCAGGGTGCCCTGCTCGGCCTCCAGCGCCTCGGCCATCTTCAGCAGCAGATCGTTCTTAACCCCGGATGAGAGATTTGCCATCACCTGGGCCGCCGCCTTTGCCTCTACCGCCAGAGCCAGCATGTCGTCATGAACACTCATTATTCGCTCTCCTCTTCAGCCGTCAGGGTCAAAACCAGATCATCACGGCAGATAATTTCATCACGATACTTATAACCGAGAATCGCTTCGATTTCAGAACATTGCCTGCCGATGATCCGCACCAGCTCCGCCTGCGAATAGCCGACCACCCCCTTGGCGAATTCCGCGCCGCCG
>DASWJX010000314.1:0-10214 GCA_036396915.1 Geopsychrobacteraceae bacterium
TCCGCGGTAGTCTTGCCGTACTCGGGCACCAGAAAGTACGGGTCATAGCCGAAGCCCCCTTCCCCGCGCGGTTCGCGCAGCAGCATTCCGGAGATGCGCCCCTCGAAGGTCCGGCAGCGTCCGCCCGGTTCGGCCAGGGCCATGACACAATGGAATGCCGCCTGGCGCCGGTCGTCCGGCACGTCCCGGAGCGCCTGCATCAACTTGCGGTTGTTCGCCTCGTCATCGCCCTCCTCCCCCGCATAGCGGGCCGAGATCACCCCCGGAGCGCCGCCGAGGGCCTCCACCACCAGGCCGCTGTCGTCGGCCAGGGTCAGGCAACCGGTCGCGGCGGCCATCTGCTGCGCTTTTTTACAGGCATTGGCCGCGAAACTGTCGCCGTCCTCGACCACCTCGGGCAGCTCGGGATAGGCGTCAAGTCCGACAACCTGCACCGCACTGTCCGCCAGCAGGCGGCGAATCTCTTTCAATTTCCCCGGATTGCCGGTGGCGACGAGCAGTTTCATGACAGCCCCAGAGCCTCTTTCTGCAGTGCGTCCAGTCGCCGGCAGCCGAGCAGCGCCTGGTCGCGCAGGGCATCGAGCTGTTCGAGGGAGAACGGCTCCTCTTCGGCGGTTCCCTGAACTTCGACAAACCGGCCGCTGCCGGTGATGACAAAATTCATGTCGACCTCAGCCCGGAAATCTTCGTCATAATTCAGATCGAGCAGAGGCGTCCCGCCGACGATGCCGACGCTGATCGCCGCAACGCTGTCCTTAAGGGGCAGCGTCGCCAGCACCCCGGCGGCCACCAGGCCGGACAGCGCGTCATGCAAAGCGATATAGGCCCCGGTAATCGCTGCGGTACGGGTGCCGCCGTCGGCCTGCAGCACGTCGCAGTCGATCAGGATTGAACGCTCGCCGAGGGCGCCGAGATCGGTGACCGCGCGCAGCGAGCGGCCGATCAAACGTTGAATCTCCTGAGTCCGCCCGGAAATTTTTCCTTTGGCCGCTTCCCGTACGGAACGGGTGTGGGTCGCCCTGGGCAGCATGCTGTATTCGGCGGTGACCCAGCCTTTGCCTTCGCCGCGCATGAAGGGGGGCACGCGCTCCTCCACCGATGCGTTGCAGAGCACCCTGGTTTCGCCGCAGCTGACCAGCACCGAGCCTTCCGCGTAGCGGGTGTAATTTCTCTGAAAACTGATCGGCCGAAACTGGTTGTGCCGGCGGCCGTCGCCCCGCTCCGGATTATGCTGTGACATTTATTTTAACTCCTCCGTCTTCTGGACAAAATTCAGCACGCCCTGATACAGCGCCTGGACCAGAAGGTCTTGTTGTTGGGGATCCTGAAGTCGGGCCAGATCCTGTGGATTGCTGAGATAGCCGGCTTCGATCTGCACGGTCGGCAGATCGCCGCTGCCCAACGGCACCAGTGCCGTCGGAATAATACCGACCACCGGAATTCCGGCTTCGTCAAGGGCCGCGGCCAGCGCCGCGGCCAGCCGCATGCTGTCGCTCTGTTCCTGTTTCCGGTCCGGCGCGCTTGCCTGCTCGGGTCGAATCAGCAGGGTCACGCCCCGCGGTGCGGCGCTGAAGGACGCCTGGGCATGCAGCAGCAGCCAGACATCGACATCCTCCCTGGCGGCCGGGGCGATGCGCTGCTGCGGGGTCAAGCCGTAATCATCGTCGCGGCTCAGATAGACCGGAATGCCGAGGCGCATCTTCAGCATTTTGCTCAGGCGCCGGGCCAGCAGCAGGTTGATCTCCTTCTCGCGGAGCCCGTCGGCACCGATGACCCCGTTGTCCAGCCCGCCATGGCCGGGATCGATGGCGACCGCATTGAGCTTCGGTCCGCTGTCCCGCTGTTTTTTTCTCAACAGCAATGAAAACAGTCGGTCGAGAGTGCTCTCTTTCGTCAGGTTGCGGGTCGGGCGCGGATCGAGATTCCGATAGTAAACCGGAGCATCGATCAGCAGCGGCAACTGATTGACCAGGAAATCTTCCGGGATCCGCAGACGGCCGTCGATGAAGCGCGGTTTGGTCTGCAACGGATAATACCTGTCCTGCAGCTTGAGAAAAGCACTCCCCGGTGTGATTTCAGCCCAGCCGCGGCCGGTTTTGATCCGGTAGACATGCCGGATCGAATCCCAGTGCCCGCGCAGGGAGACCGCGGCAAGGGCGTCGTCCGCAGCGACGAAGGGGATGTCCTGGTACAGGTAGACATCGCTCAGGTGAACCGGCTTTTGTCCGCGCGGAGCCAGCTCGATGGCGGCCAGGAGCGGTGAGCAGAGCAGCAGCGAACAGAGGATTGTCAACAGCAGGGTCGGGCGCATAGAAACTCCATCGGTGAAGCGAAGGTTTATACCGTAGATATTTGCGCCCTGTCAATGAAGCGGGGATCAGGAATCATCGGCAACCAGCGGTTGGCCCGCTGTCGGCTCCAGCCCCAGCGCCTTGAGAAACCTGCGGGTCAACAGCTGTTCCAGTTCCAGCTGCGAGGTTTCGTCGGCAGCCATCGGCCGAATCTGCCCGCCGGCCGTCATGCCGTGGCCGCCGGAAGTGCCGAGATCGTGCAGGATTTCCCTGACCACCTGCCCCAGTTTGCCGTCCGGATCGAGCGTCCTCAGCGAAAAGACTTCGCCGCCGTCGTACCAGCCCATACCGAGTACATGGACGACACCCTCGTGGCGCAGCATGAAGTCGGCGAGTTCCGCAACCAGATCGGGGTTGTCGATCCGATACAGGTTGAAGACCAGCACATTGCCGTAAATCCGGGCGTTCTCCATCGCCCTGTTGAAGGTGGTGAAGTAGCGGCCCGGCACCTGCGGATGGGTGATGCGGAACAGGATGCGATTGTTCGACAGCGGCAACAGCCTGAGATAGGCCTCGCGATCCGCCCTGGACCATTCGCGCCCCAGATCCTGGGTCTCGGATTTGATGGCGTAAAACAAACTTGTCGCGAGCCGGGTGTTGAGACTGATATTCAGGCTGCAGAGATATTCGTAGAGGATGGTTGCCGCGGCGCCGTATTCCGGGCGGACATCGACCCAGACGACCTGTTGCAGTTCGGTTCGCGGCGCATGATGGTCGATCACCAGATGCACGGCGCGTTCGGCGGGGAATGAATTATTGCCGGCGCCGGGCTGGGTATCGACCATGCAGACCACATCGAACTGATCGAGATCGAGGTCGCCGATCGACACCAGGGCGATCTCCAGTTCTTTGACCATAACCCGGTTTTCGCTGCGCCCGATGATGCCGCCGAAGGCGACGACGGCATCCTGTCCGGTCTGGACCAGCAGCAGATGGCGCAGCGCCACTGCCGCCGCAAGCGCATCGGGGTCCGGGTTGTCGTGGGTCACGATCAGAATCCGGCCGCGGCCGCGCATCCACTCCACGACTGCCGCCGCCCGTTCCTGACTGACCGACGAC
Source organism: Geopsychrobacteraceae bacterium (assembly GCA_036396915.1). Lineage (GTDB taxonomy): Bacteria > Desulfobacterota > Desulfuromonadia > Desulfuromonadales > Geopsychrobacteraceae > BM509. The sequence continues at coordinate 3,411 of DASWJX010000314.1, forward strand.
TCGGTCTTAACTTCCTGATTTCCCATTGCGCATTTCTCCTGCAGCCTGCAATGCCATAAGCACGGCGTCGGTGGCTGTCGACACGGGGGTTGCGCCGTCAAGCTCAGTCCAACCGTCCAGCACCAGGACCGTTTTGCCGAGTTTGAGAGCGATGGCCATTTCGGACAGGGTACCGTAGCCGCCCTCGATCGCGATCAGGGCTTCGGCCGTCCGGGCGATGATGATATTTCTGGCGTGGCCCATGTCGGTGACGACCGGCAGGCTGACATAGGGATTGGCATCCTCGGACGAGGCGCCGGGGAGGATGCCGAGCACTGCGCCGCCCGCCTCGGCGGCTCCGCGCGCCGCGGCTTCCATGATTCCGCCCAATCCGCCGCAGACCAGCACCGCGCCGGCCTCGGCGATCAGCCGCCCGGCCCGGCGGGCATGTTCCAGCCCCTTGCGGGAGGCGCTTGCGGCCCCGATCACGCCGATCAGCAGCGGTTTGTTGCGCATGTGGCTCCCACCTTACAAGCGCTGCCGCAAGCGGCGCAGCAACAGGCTGTTGGTCACCACCGAAACGCTGGAAAAGGCCATGGCCAGCCCGGCGAACTCCGGCTTCAGATAGAGCCCCCACCAGGGATAGAACAGCCCGGCCGCCAGCGGAATCCCCAGACAGTTATAGAAGAACGCCCAGAACAGATTCTGTTTGATCTTGCTCAGGGTTTTCCGGCCGAGCCGGATGCCCCGCTCGATATCGAGCATATCCCCGCCGACCAGAATCAGATCGCCGGTCTCCTTGGCGACATCCGTGCCGCTGCCGATGGCGATGCCGATGTCCGCCTGGGCCAGCGCCGGCGCATCGTTGATACCGTCGCCGACCATCCCGACCTTGAGGCCGCGCTGCTGGTATTTCTTGACCGTCGCCAGCTTGTCCGCCGGCAAAACCTCCGCCTCGACCTCATCGACACCGACACTGCGCGCCACGGCCTGCGCCGCGGCCAGACGGTCGCCGGTCAGCAGCACGGTCTGCAGGCCGAGTTTCTTCAGACCGGCGACCGCCAAGGCGGCATTTTCCTTCAAACTGTCGGCGAGGGCCAGCAGCCCCAGCGCCCGCCCGCCGCGCGCCAGAAAAATCAGGGTTTTCCCCTGCTCGGCCAGCCGTTCGGCAGCATCGCTCAGGCCGCTGAGATCGACCCCCCGCCGTTCCAGCAGCGCGACATTACCGCACAGGATCTCCTCCCCCGCCAGCTCCGCCGTCAGACCGAGACCGCCCTGCTCGGCGATCTCTTCGATTCCCGGCCGGACCAGCTTGCGCTCATCGGCGGCGGCGACCACGCTGCGCGCCAGCGGATGAGCGCTGCCGGCTTCCACGGCGGCGGCGAGAGCCAGCAGCTCGTTTTCGCTCAGCGCCGCGCGCGAAACGATATCGGTGACCCGGAACTGCCCCGTGGTCAGGGTCCCGGTCTTGTCGAGCAGCACAACCTGCAGGCGGGAGATATGTTCGAGAACCGAAGCGCGCTTGAAAAGAATGCCCCGCTCCAGCCCGACCGAACTGCCGACCATGATCGCCGTCGGGGTGGCCAGCCCGAGGGCGCAGGGGCAGGCGATGACCAGCACGGCAATCGCCATCTGAAAGGCGAACAGGAACTCGGCGCCGGCCAGCTGGTACCAGAGCAGGAAGGTCAGGAGGGAGATGGTCACCACCAGCGGCACGAAAATAGTGGCGACGCGGTCGGCCAGTCTCTGGATCGGCGCCTTGTCCCCCTGCGCTTCTTCCACCATGCGGACAATCTGGGCCAGAACCGTCTGCTCGCCGACTTGGGTCGCCCGAACGGTCAGGCGGCCGGAATGGTTGATGGTGGCGCCGATCACCGGGTCACCGGTCTCCTTGTTGACCGGCAACGACTCTCCGGTCATCATCGATTCGTCGATCGCGGAGCGTCCGGAAACAATCTCGCCGTCGACCGGAATCTTCTCTCCGGGGCGCACCAGCAGCAGGTCGCCGCTGCGCACCCTGGCGGCGGGGACCGGAATTTCCTTGCCGTCCTTCAGCAGCACCGCCTGATCCGCCTGCAGCTGCAACAGCGTCTTCAGGGCTGCGCCCGCCCTGCCCTTGGCCCTGGCTTCCAGCCATTTACCGAAGCGGATGAACAGGATCAGCATGGCGCCGGTTTCAAAAAAGACCATCTGTCCGGAACCCAAGAGCCCCAGCGCGGCCAGCATCGAATAGCCGTAGGCGGCGCTGATGCCGAGCGCCACCAGAACATCCATATTGGCCGCGCGGTTTTTCAGGGATTTCCACGCGCCCCGGTAAAAGGTCAAGCCGGCGCTGAACTGAACCAGGGTCGCCAGACCGGCATTGACCGGCAGGGTCGCGGCACCGAACACCGGCCAGTACATGAAGAGCATGATCGGCACGGCGCCGAGGGCCGACAGGGCGACCCAGAGCAAGGCTTTTGCGGCTTCGCTGTCCCGCTCCGGTCGCTCCGTCACGGCGCGAAAGCCCGCCGCCGCGACTTCCGCGAAGATGTCGGCGACCCCGAGCTGCCGGACATCGAAGTCGACTTCGGCAAAATCACCGGCCAGATTGACGACCACCCGCTCCACCCCGGCAAGCGACGTGAGCCGTTTTTCGATGGTTGCCGCGCAGCTGGCGCAACTCATCCCCTCGATAGCAAAACGGATCGAACCGGGGGCGGTTTCCGGCTCGGCCTGAAAACCCAGTTCCCGAAGTTTCTCCGCCAGCGCGGCAACGCGCGTTGCCGCGCCATCGTGACGGACCGCAAGCGTCTCCATGGCGAAATTGACCCTGGCCTCGGCAACCCATGGCAGCCCGCCGAGCCCCTTTTCGATCGCAGCGGCGCAGTTGGCGCAGCTCATGCCGCGGATCCGGAAACGGGAGCGGGTTGCCGGGCCGGTGGCGAGCTGATGCTGCCCGGCCGCTGCCGGCGGCGCCGCCACTTCAGGCGCGTTGAAGCCGCCGGCGAGCAGGGTGCGGCGGATCACCGCATCCGAGCAGCGCCGCGGATCGTAAGCGACCTCGGCCTGCGCGCGCGCCAAAGAGACCGCGACCGCGGACACCCCCGCCAGTTCCTCCAGCAGGGTCGTCACCTTGGCGACACATTTTTCGCAGCTCATCCCCTCTACCGGGAATATCCGGCTTTCCTTCGGCTTCATCATCGCTCCCTATCACCCATCACAGCGCACGACCCGGGTCGCGCCGCAGGCCAGTTCTTCCAGCCCGTCCAGCACCCCCCAGGGGGTGCCGGCGATCTTCACAACCGGCACCTGCAGCCGCTCCGACAGTTCGGTCAAGGTCAGGTCGTCGAGAAAAACATCCCGGTCATCTTTCAGCATCACCTCCGGGAGCAGCAGCGCGGCGCCCAGATCCTTGCCTGCTAGCTGCTCCAGCAGATCCCGGCCGGTCAGCAGTCCGGCCACCGTCACCTGTTCGCCGAAAAACCGGTTGCGGATCGGGCGCACGTCGATCCGGACGCCGGTGCGCCGGGCGAGACGGCGGGCAAATGCTTTCAATTCGGGGGCAAAGGAACAGCCGGTCAGGACCGTCACCCGCTGCACTTCCAGCGCTTCGGCCTCCTGCAGAACCTCCTGCGCCTCCTGGCGGAACTGCGCGACCATGCCGACCCCGTTCTCCAGTTGCCAGAGTTCTTCATACGCGGCGAGATCCGGAAGTTCGCGGCCCGCCCGCAGATAGATTTCGTCCGCCGCGAAGACAAAGCGCGACCCGCCCGCTTCCAGAAACTGGCGCTGACAGGTCTCGATCATGTCGATGACCTCTTCGGCATCCCGCTCGGTCAGACCGCGCAAAACCGGCAGCTTGTCGCGAAAGCGGGTCAGGCCGACGGGCACCACCGCCAGCGAGCCGATCCCCGGGGCAAGGCGATAAAGGGTTTCGATACTCCGGCGCAGGGCCGGGCCGTCGTTGATTCCGGGGCAGACCACGATCTGACAATGGATTTCGATAGACGCGGCGGTCAACCGCTGCAGCAGTTCGAAGATCGGCGGGGATTCGCGCCCGAGCAATTGCGTGCGCAAATTTTCATCGGTGGCATGCACCGAGACATAGAGCGGAGAAAGCTGCTCATCGATGATCCGCTGCAGAGCAAGCTGGTCGATATTGCTGAGGGTCACGTACGAGCCGTAGAGATAGGAGAAACGGTAATCCTCATCCTTGACGTAGAGGGTCTTGCGCAGCCCCCGGGGCAGTTGATGCACGAAGCAGAAGGGACAATTGTTGCCGCAATGGGTCGGCTCCGGATGCTCGATCTGCAAGCCCGGATCGAGCTGCTCTTCCGTTGCCAGCTGAAACTGCAGCGGCGTGGCGCCGCGCAGCACTTCCAGCTGCAGGTGCCGCGCGTCGAGCGCCAGGAAGTAATCGAGGATATCGCTGATGTTGCGACCGTTGATCGCAACCAGATCATCGCCTGCTTGCAGACCGGCCAGGGCGGCTGACCCGCCCGGCGACACTGCTTCTATCTTCACCATGTTCCTGTTTCCTGATTCCTGCCGATCGCCAACAAAACCCGTGGGTTATCGAAAGCCCAGTATAGCACCAAGTGCCCCCGAAGAAGCAACCGCGCGCATGGGCCGTGCAGAACGCAACAGGGGCGGCAAACCGTCGGCTGCCGCCCCTGTATCCATATCCCCTGCCTGCCCGCGATCAGCACCGGCAGGCCCGCTGTTTAATCACGACCGCCATGCAGACGGAAGCTTCCGTCCAGCGAGGTGATGGAGGCGATCGCGTGCTTGTAGATCAGGATATCTCCATTGCTCTCGGCAAGGACGCAAAAGCTGTCAAACGATTTGATATAACCTTCCAGGGTGTCGCCGGACATCATATGAATGACGACCTTGACCCGTTCCTTGCGCGCCTGGTTCAGGTACTGATCCTGAATGTTGAAAGGTGACTTAGGCATATCCGCTCCTTTATCGTTGAATTATATTTGCAATAGATTTTTTTACTCTACCAGACTCTTTGCAGGAATCAACCCAAATCGTTTCCTGATTTCTTCGCAACCAGGTCAACTGGCGCTTGGCGTACTGCCGGGTGCGGGTCTGAATCAGCTCGACCATGCGGCGGTAATCGATCCGCCCCTGCAGATACTCAATGGCTTCGCGATAGCCGAGCGTCCGCATCGCTTTCAACCGCGGATCGTAGCGCTTCAGCAAGGCCCGGACCTCGTCGAGCAGACCGGCGTCCAGCATCTGCTCGACGCGTCGGTCGATCCGCCGGTACAGCTCGGCCCGCTCCTGCAGCGGGGCCAGCTGCAGGGTCCGGTAACGCTGCTCGGCGAAGCGGTGTTCCAGCTTCAGTTCCGACAGCCTGCGGCCGCTGAGCTGATGGACCTCCAGGGCCCGCACCAGGCGGACCAGGTTGCGCGGGTGGATCGTCGCCGCGGAGCCGGGGTCCACCTCGGCCAGCAGCCGATGCAGGGTTCCGGCGCCCTGCTCCGCCTCGCGCCGGTGCAGTTCGGCCCGCAAGCTATCATCGCCGGTCGGCACTGCCGCCAGCCCGCCGAGCAGGGCCTGGATGTAGAGCCCGGTGCCGCCGACGACGCAGGGCAAGCGACCGCGCCGGTGAATGTCGGCAATCAGCGGCTGACCCAGCGCGACGAAGTCGGCCACCGAGAAAGGCTGGTCGGGCCGCACCTGATCGATGAGATGATGCGGAACCTGCGCCCGTTCCTCCGCGCTGACCTTGGCGGTGCCGATATCCATCTGGCGGTAGACCTGCCTGGAATCGGCGGAAATGATTTCCAGATCATACTCTTGCGCCAGGCGCAGGGCCCAGCCGCTTTTCCCCGATGCGGTCGGGCCGCTGATCACCAGCAGCGGAATCTGTTCGTTATGCTCGGACATGTTTCCCTACTGCCTGCGGAACAATTTTTCGATGTCGGCCAGCGTCAGGCGCTGCATCACCGGGCGGCCGTGGGGGCAATGCGCCTTGAAATCGACCCGATCCAGCTCGCACAGCAGCGCCCGGCTCTCTTCGCGGGTCAGTGCCTGATTGGCGCGCACCACCCCGTGGCAGGCCATCAGAATCAGGATATCGTCGATCCGCTCCTGCAGTCGGCCGCTCTTGCCGATCCGGTCCAGCTCCATGGCGACATCGACCACCAGTTGCCCGACCCGGACATTTTTCAGCAGCGGCGGCACGGCCTTGAGCGCAAACGATTTGCCGCCGAACGGCTCCACTTCAAAACCGAGCTGTTCGAGTTCGGCGCAATGTTCCAGCAGCGCGTCGGCGCTGCGGAAATCGAGTTCGAGCAGTTCCGGAAAAAGTAATTGCTGACGTTCCACCCGCCCGTCCCGATAAGATCTTTTCAGCTTTTCAAAGCCGATCCTCTCGTGCGCGGCATGCTGATCGATCAGCAGCAGATCATCGCCGTCCTGGCAGAGCAGGTAACTTCGATGGTACTGCCCCAGCAGCTGCAATCCGGAAAAGAATCCGCCGGGGCGCGCCGCCGCGGTTGCCAGCGGCAGCTGTTCCATCTCCTGTGCAACGGGCGGGATAGCCGGCGCCGGCGCCGGGCTGCTCGCCGGCGCGGAAGGCGTGTAAACGGAGCTCATTTCCCGAACCCGGTCCCGGTCGTCGGAAAAAGCGTCGGGTCGGGGCGCAACCGGTTCGGTGGCCGCCGCAGCCGATGCGGTCGACCCGTCCAGCCACTGCGCGGGGCGCAGAACGTCACGGATGCCGGCGACGATAAAATCGTGGACCAGCCCCTGTTCGCGAAACCGGACTTCATGTTTGGTCGGGTGGACATTGACATCGACCTGAGCCGGATCGAGCGCCAGGAACAG
>DASWJX010000315.1:0-11852 GCA_036396915.1 Geopsychrobacteraceae bacterium
TCTCTGACGCCAAGAGTGCCGCCGGTGAGAAAAATATCTGGGGCACGATCCCCAAGGTGGTTGAGATGCAGTCCGAGGGCGGCGCCGCCGGGGCCGTTCACGGCGCCCTGCAGGCCGGCGCGCTGACCACGACCTTTACCGCTTCTCAGGGTCTGTTGCTGATGATCCCGAACATGTACAAGATCGCCGGTGAGCTGACCCCGACCGTCTTCCATGTTTCGGCCCGCGCCGTTGCCGCTCAGGCGCTGTCGATCTTCGGTGATCATTCCGACGTCATGGCCTGCCGCCAGACCGGCTGGTCCATGCTCTGCTCCAACAACGTGCAGGAGGTCATGGACTTCGCCCTGATCGCCCAGGCCGCGACCCTCGAGTCCCGGGTCCCCTTCCTGCACTATTTCGACGGGTTCCGGACCTCCCATGAGATTCAGAAGGTCGAAGAGCTGACCACAAACGACATGAAGGCGATGATCGACGATGATCTGGTCACGGCGCATCGCGGCCGTTCCCTGTCGCCCGACCATCCGGTGCTGCGCGGCAGCGCCCAGAACCCGGATGTCTACTTCCACGGTCGCGAGATCGCCAATCCCTACTATGAAAAAGTGCCGGGGATCGTGCAGGCGCAGATGGACAAGTTCGCCAAACTGACCGGGCGCCAGTACAACCTGGTCGATTATGTCGGTCATCCGCAGGCCGAGCGGGTGGTGGTGATGCAGGGCTCCGGCTGCGAGGCGATGGAGGAGCTGATCCTGCACCTGAACGCCCAGGGCGAGAAGGTCGGTCTGCTCAAGATCCGCCTGTTCCTGCCCTTCCCGATCGAGCAGTTCTGCAAGGCGCTGCCGGCCAGCGTCAGGAAAATTACCGTTCTCGACCGCACCAAGGAGCCGGGCTCCATCGGCGAGCCGCTCTATCAGGCGATCCGGACCGCGATCGGCGAAGGGATGGTCGACGGCTTCACCGGCTTCGAGGGGTATCCCTCGATCGTCGGCGGTCGCTACGGCCTCGGTTCCTTCGAGTTCAACGCCGGCATGTGCAAGGCCGTGCTCGACAACATGCTGCTTGACAAGCCGATGAACCATTTCATCGTCGGTTTCCACGACGATGTCGGCGGCAAGAGCCTCAATTTCGACGAGAACTACAAGGTCCCGTTCACCGGCTACGCCGCCATGTTCTACGGCCTCGGTTCCGACGGTACCGTCGGCGCCAACAAGAACTCGATCAAGATCATCGGCGACACTACCGACAACCAGGTTCAGGCTTATTTCGTCTATGATTCGAAGAAGGCCGGCAGTGTGACCACTTCGCACCTGCGTTTCGGCGAGAACGTGATCAGGAACACCTACCTGGTCTCGGACGATGAGGCCGACTTTGTCGCCTGCCATAACTTCTCCTTCCTGGAGAAGTACGACATGCTCAAAAATGCGAAAAAGGGCGCGACATTCCTGCTCAATGCGCCTTTCGGCAAGGATCAGATCTGGGCACATCTGCCGAAATATGTCCAGCAGCAGATCATCGACAAAGGCCTGAAGTTCTATGTCATCGATGGTATTGCGCTGGGCGAGCAGCTCGGTCTCGGGGCGCGGATCAACGTCATCATGCAGACCGCTTTCTTCAAGATTTCCAACATTATTTCTCTCGATCTGGCGATCAGCGAGATCAAGGATGCGATCACCAAGTCGTACGGCAAGGCCGGCGAGAAGGTCGTCAACATGAACAAACAGGCGGTTGACGCCGCCCTGGAGAATGTCGAGGAAGTTGCGGTTCCGGCCGCCGCCGACAGTGCGATCGAGATGCAGATCGGCAAGTGGGACGGCTGCTCCGAAACCGTCAGGACCACCCTCGGACCGATCATCGACGGCCTCGGCCACAAGCTGCCGCTGTCGGCCCTGTCGGTCGACGGGACCTTCCCGACCGCCACCGCCTGCGTCGAGAAGCGGAACATCGCCGTGACGACTCCGGTCTGGAAAGAGGAGCTCTGCATCCAGTGCGGCATCTGTTCTTTCGTCTGTCCGCACGCCACCATCCGCATGAAGATCTACGACGCAGCCGAGCTCAAAGACGCCCCGGAGACCTTCAAGGCGGTTCCGGCCAGGGGCAAGGACCTGGACGGCAAGCAGTTCACCCTGCAGGTTGCCGTTGAAGACTGTACCGGCTGCGGCGCCTGTGTTTACAACTGCCCGGCCAAGAGCAAGACCGAAGAGGGCGTCAAGGCGATCAATATGGCGCCCCAGCCGCCGTTGCGCGCGAAGGAAGCCGTCAACTTCGATTTCTTCCTCGGCCTGCCCGACACCGATCCGGCACTGTTCAACCGCGCGACCGTCAAGGGCAGCCAGCTCTTGCCGCCGATGTTCGAGTTCTCCGGCGCTTGTGCCGGCTGCGGCGAAACCCCGTTCGTCAAGCTCTGTTCGCAGCTGTTCGGCGACCGGATGATCGTGGCCAACGCCACCGGCTGTTCCTCGATCTACGGCGGCAACCTGCCGACCACCCCCTGGGCCAAGCGCAAGGACGGCCTCGGACCGGCCTGGAGCAACTCGCTGTTCGAAGACAACGCCGAGTTCGGTTTCGGCATGCGTCTGGCGGTCGACAAGACCACCGAGTATGCGCGCGAACTGCTGACCGGCAACATCGGCTGCGGCTGTAAGGCCTGTGCCGGGACTGCCGGCCTCAAGCATGAGATCCTCGACAGTGCCCAGGCATCCCAGGAAGAGATCGAAATTCAGCGCGGCCGGATCGTGCAGCTGAAGAAGATTCTTGCCGCCTGTACCCATGAAACCGCCAAGCCGCTGCTGGTCAACGTCGACTACCTGGTCGTCAAGTCGGTCTGGATTCACGGCGGCGACGGTTGGGCCTACGACATCGGTTACGGCGGCCTCGATCACGTGCTCGCTTCCGGAGAGAACGTCAACGTGCTGGTGCTCGACACCGAGGTCTACTCCAACACCGGCGGGCAGGCCTCCAAATCGACCCCGATCGCCGCGGTGGCCCAGTTTGCCGCCGGCGGCAAGAAAATGCCGAAGAAGGATCTGTCGATGATCGCCATGACCTACGGCAATATCTACGTCGCCCGGGTCAATCTGGCCAATCCGGCCCAGACGGTCAAGGCGATGATCGAGGCCGACGCCTACGACGGTCCTTCGCTGGTCATCGCGTACACCCACTGTATCGCGCACGGCATCGACATGGCCAAGGCGGTCGACAACTGCAAGGAGGCGGTGGCCTGTGGTCACTGGCCGCTGTTCCGTTACGACCCCCGTCTCGCCGCGGAAGGCAAAAATCCGCTGCAGATGGACAGCAAGGAGCCGACCTTGAGCTTTGCCGAGTATGCCGGCAATCAGAACCGTTTCCGGGTTCTCAAAAAAGCCAACCCCGGCGAGGCTGACGCCCTGATGGAAGCTTCCGCCAAGGACGTGGCAACCCGCTACGATCTGTACCGCAAGCTTGCTGAACTGCAGGCCGATTGCGGCAAATAAAAAAGCTGATTCAGCGCGGCTGAAAGAGCAAAGGCCCCCGACCTTGACTGGTCGGGGGCCTTTGTCGTTGTTGCGCCGGATTCGACACGGTCCCGCCCTTTTGCCTGTTTACCGTTATTTTTCCAGAGCCTTGTCGATGTCCTCGGTTTTCCCCAGGATGATCAGCACATCGCTGTCCTTGATCTTGTGGGTCGGCGGCGGCGCCGGAATGAACTGGTCGGTCAGCACATCCTTGATGGCGATGACGGTCAGATGATATTTTTTCCGCAGATCCAGGTCGATCAGGGTTTTGCCGAGGAAATGCCGGGGCGGCTCGGTTTCCGACAGGGAATACTCTTCCGCGAGGGGGATGAACTCCAAAATATTGGGGCTCGACATGTTGCGGGCCACGCGGATCGCCATGTCCTTTTCCGGGTAGATGACATCGGTCGCGCCGACCCGCTCCAGAATCCTCCCGTGGTCTTCACTGATCGCCTTGACCAGAATGCGCGGCACTTTCAACTCCTTCAGATAGAGGGTCATCAGGGTCGACAGGTGGGAATGCTCTCCAGTTGACACCACCACGGCGTCCATCTCCTGGACTCCTTGAGAGGACAGAAATTCCTTGTTGGCAGCATCCCCCAGAATCGCATAGTCGCAGAGATCCTTGACGGCCTGGACCTTGTCCTTGTCGGTGTCGATAGCGGTCACCTCGTGCCCTGCCTCGTACAGGGTCGTAACAATATGAAAGCCGAAATTGCCCAGGCCGATGACACAGAATTTCTTTTTCATGCGCAGCTCTCTCTTGAGGTTATCCGATCATGATGTTTTCTTCGGCGTAGTGCGGTGCAAAGCGCCGGGTGCGTCCGGCAATGGCGAAGGCCATGGTCAGCAGACCGACCCTGCCGGCAAACATCAGCAGGATGATGATCAGCTTGCCCGGCGGGGTCAGTTCGGCCGTTGTGCCGACCGACAGACCGACGGTGCCGAAGGCGGAAAAGGCTTCAAAGGTATAACCGAGAAAGCCGCGCGGATGCTCATGGGCCAGATCCGGGCTCTGGACGATCATCAGGCCGAACAGGGCCAGGCCGATCAGTATGATGGCCAGCAGCACCAGCGCCAGGGCCTTGCTGATCGCCTCTTCCGGAATCGTGCGGCGGAACAGGCTGGTGTGCCGGCTGCCCTTGAGGCGGTTGTAGAAGATGGCGAAAAACAGCGCCAGGCTGGTGGTTTTGACGCCGCCGCCGGCGGAACCCGGAGAGGCGCCGACGAACATCAGGAAAATCACCAGGAACAGGGTCGGCGCCCGTAACGCATTGAGATCGATGGTATTGAAACCGGCGGTGCGGGCGGTCACCGATTGAAACAGCGCGGTCCAGAACCCTTCCATCAGCGGCATGCCGGCCAGGGCATTGCCGCTCTCCAGCCAGCCGATCAGCAGCGCGCCGTAGATGATCAGAACGGAGCTGGTGACCAGCACGATCTTGCTGTGCAGGGACAGCTTCGGCTTTTTGGAGCGTTTTTTGCCGCGCACCAGCCCGACCTGCAGCAGTTCCCGAATCACCAGGAAGCCGATCCCGCCCAGAATGATCAGGGCCATGACCGTCAGGTTGACCAGCGGATCGTCGCGAAAGCCGACCAGACTGTCGCTGAACAGCGAAAAACCGGCGTTGCAGAAGGCCGAAACGGAATGAAACAGCGCGCTGTAGAGCCCCTGCCGCAAGCCGAGCACCGGCACGAAGGCGAAGGAGAGCAGCAGCGCGCCGGCCGCTTCTATGACCAGGGTCATGAGGAAAATGCCCCTGAGCAGCTCCCGCCAGGAACTGACCGGGGTGTGCATCAGGGTTTCATTGATGATCCAGCGGCCGCGGGCGCTGACCCCGACCCGCAGGTAGATGAACAGGTAGACCGAGAAGGTCATGATCCCCAGCCCGCCGATCTGAATCAGCGCCAGGACGACGCTTTGGCCGAACAGGGTCAGCCTGGTGCCGGTATCGACGACGACCAGGCCGGTCACGCACTGCGCCGAGGTGGCGGTAAACAGGGCGTCGAGCAACGAGAGCGGCTCCCCGCGGGCGGCCTGCGGTGTCGCCAGCAGCAGGGTGCCGAGCAGGATGGCGGCGGCATAGTAGCAGACCAGCGCCTGGGCCGGCGACAGGGCTTTGATGTGTTTGAGCATGCGGGACGGGGTCGTCACTGCCTGGTATCCTGTTGTTGTGGTCAGCGGTTGTGCCGGATCGCGGTGACGGCATGGGCAAGCGAGCGGAACCGGAAATTTTCCGGCGCATTGTAGCATCCCGACCTGCGAAAAGCATCAACCCTGTGCGGCTGGTCGGGACGGCACGTTGCCGCCGCCGATGATCCACAGGGTCAGGTAGCGGTCCAAAAAAGGAATGTTTTTCAGGTCAGCCCGGATTTTGGTTTTCCGCACGCGGCAGCAGCAGCGAGATGCACCCCGCCAGCAGCACGAATCCGGCTGAAACCCACAGGCAGCCGACCAGTCCGGCCAGCTGGAAAACGATGCCCGACAGCAGCGTGCCGATCAGCCGGCCGGCGGCATTGGCCATGTAGTAGAAGCCGACGTTGAGGGCGACATCGTCAGGCCCGGTGTAGGCGAGAATCAGATAGCTGTGCACCGCGGAGTTGATGGCGAAGATCAGCCCGAACAGCGCCAGGCCGGCCACCACCGTCAGCCAGGGAGGGAGTCCGGCGGCGACGCCGATGGCGATCAGCGCGGTCAGAGCGGCCAGGGCAAAGGCCCCGTTGCCGGCCGTCCGGCCGCGGGGCGTGCCGCCGGCCAGGAAAATGTTCAGCAGGTTCGGCGCCAGAGCCTGCACCGCACCGTAGCCGATCACCCAGAGGGCGAGAAAGCCGCCGACCTCGGCGTGGCTCCAGCCGAGGCTGGCGGAGAGAAACACCGGCAGGGCGACCACGAACCAGATATCCCGCGCACCGAACAGGAACAGGCGCGCCGCCGAGAGCCGGTTGATGTCGCGGCTTTTCGACAAGATGGCGCTGAACCTGATTTTCTTCTGCGCCATGCCGATCTCGCGCGGCAGCAAGACGAACGTTGCCAGCAGGACCAGCGTCAAGCCGCCGGCCATCAGCCACAGGGCCATGCGGAAACCGACCGTCGCCAGCAGCAGCCCGCCGAGAAAGAAACCGATCCCCTTGAGGGCGTTCTTCGAACCGGTCAGCAGCGCCACCCATTTGAACAGGGCGCTTTCGGCCTCGGCGGGAACCAGCACCTTGATGGCGCTCTTGCTGCTCATCTTGGTCAGGTCCTTGGCGATCCCCGAAAGGGCCTGCAGGCCCATCACATACGCCACCGAAGCCGCGACCGGCCAGGCCGGGTCGAGCAGGGCCAGCGCCGAGAGGGCGACGATCTGCAGCGCCAGTCCGGCGAACAGGGTGATTTTCAGCCCCAGGTGCGCGCCGAGCCAGCCGCCGATCAGGTTGGTGACGATACCGAAGAACTCGTAGAGCAGAAACAGAAAGGCGATCTGCACCGCGCTGTAGCCCAGCTCGTGGAAATGCAGCAGCACCAGCATGCGCAGCGCGCCGTCGGTCAGGGTGAACCCCCAGTAGGCGCCGGTGACCAGGGCGTAGTTGCGCAGGTCGGTCATGGCAGACTCAGGGCCACTTTCCTGCAGAGCTCCATCATCCGGTTGGCGTAGCCCGTCTCGTTGTCGTACCAGATAAAGACTTTAAGCTGTGTGCCATCGACCACCATGGTGCTCGGGGCATCGACGATCGCCGAACGGGGATCACTCTTGAAGTCGATGGAGACCAGCGGCCGCTCCTCGATGCCGAGGATCCCCCGCAGGTAGGTTTCGGCGGCTTCATGAAACAGCCGGTTGACCTCTGCGGCGGTGACCGGCCGCTGCATCTCGAAGACCGCGTCGGTGAGCGAGCCGGTCAGCAGCGGCACCCGGATCGCGTGGCCGTTCAGCTTGCCTTTGAGTTCCGGGTAGATCAGGGTGATGGCGGTGGCGCTGCCGGTGGTGGTGGGGATCAGCGACAGGCCCGCCGCCCGCGCCCGGCGCAGATCCCGGTGCGGGGCGTCGACGACCACCTGGGTGTTGGTGGCGTCATGGACCGTGGTGATCACCCCGTGCTCGATGCCGATCTTTTCGTGCAGTACCTTGACCACCGGCGCCAGGCAGTTGGTGGTGCAGCTGGCGGCGGTCAGCAGATGGTGCACGGCCGGGTCGTAGAGATGATCGTTGACCCCCATGACGATGTTGAGCGCTCCCTGCTTGACCGGCGCGGCGACGATGACCTTTTTGACCCCGCGCTCGAAATAGGGCTGCAGCAGTTCGGTGGTGCGGAATTTCCCCGAGGCTTCGATGACGATATCGACCCCCAGATCGTCCCAGGGGACCTCGCCGGGGGTTTTGTGTTCGCTGAAACCGATGCGCTTGCCGTCGAGCGACAGCGCTTCACCATCCTGGCTTATGCCGCGCTCCCAGCGGCCGTGCACCGAGTCGAACTCCAGCAGATGGGCGGCGCACCCGACCCCCCCGCTGGTCTCGTTGATATGCACGATCTCAAATTCCGGCCAGTCCCAGGCGGCCCGCAGGGCCAGACGGCCCATGCGACCGAAACCGTTGATTGCTACCCGAATACTCATTTACTGACTCCTGTTTGCCGGGTTCCCGCTCCCGGTTGAAAAAATCTTGCATTGTGTCTGTGCTGCCTGCCAGGGCATCCGCATGAGCGGCTTGAGGTGGACTAATTTTATTAGCCGCGGGTTGCAGCGCTGTTCCGCTCCAGATATGCCCGCGGCGCCAGGCTGCGCAGGCGGGCCACATCGGACCGGGCGGCAAACGGTTGCGCGGTCATTTTTCTGGCCGCAATCTATCCGCATAGGCGGATATTGTCAACCCCTGAACACCCATTGACAGGGCCGGCTGCCGCAGCGCGACGTTGCCCCGCAAGCGGCCGCCACCCTCATCCGGTATTGCGCAGGCCGGCCGCGATGCCGTTGATGGTGGCGGCCAGCACGTAGTCGAGTTCCTCGCTTGCGCGGCCGCTCCGCTTGCGCCGCAGCAGTTCGATCTGAATCAGGCTCATGGGATCGACGTACGGGTTGCGCAGGCGCAGGGAATGGGCCAGATCGGGGTTGTTCTCCAGCAGGCGGCTCTGTCCGGTGATGTCGAGAACCGTCCGGCGGGTCCGTTCGAATTCGTCGACCAGCAGGGCGAAAACCCGCTGGCGCAGCCCGGCGTCAGGCACCAGGGAGGCGTACTGCCGGGCCAGGGGGAGATCGACCTTGGCCAGGGCCATCTCGACGTTGCGCACCATGTCGAAGAACACCGGAAAGCGGCGCATCATGGTCCGCAGCAGCTCGCGCTCGGCCCGGCCGCGGGTGGCGAAGTGCTCGAAAGCGGTGCCGACCCCGAACCAGGCCGGGACCAGCAGGCGGCTTTGAATCCAGCCGAAGCCCCACGGAATCGCCCGCAGATCCTCCAGACCCCGGCTTTCCGTGCGCCGCGAGGGGCGCGAACCGATCTTGGCCAGTTCGAATTCGAGTACCGGCGTCGCCTGTTCGAAATAGGGAAGGATATCGGGATTGTCGGCGATCTTCTCCCGGTAGCAGGCATAGGCCGCGCCGGACATCTCTTCCAGCGCTTCTTCCCAGGCCGCCTCGGCGGTCGTTTCGACCAGACCGCTGCGGGTGAGGGCTTCCAGCGCGGCGGCGACCATCAGTTCGAGGTTGCGCCGGGCCAGGGCCGGGTCGGCGTACTTGAAGTTGATCACCTCGCCCTGTTCGGTGAGCTTGAAGGAGCCGGCGAAGGAGCCGGCCGGCTGGGCGACGATCGCCCGGTGGGTGGGGCCGCCGCCGCGCCCCACCGTGCCGCCCCGGCCATGGAAGAGGCGCAGCGTGACGTTGCACTCATCGGCCACACTGTGCAGAGCCCGGTGGGCCTTGTAGATCTCCCAGGTGCTGGTGAGCATGCCGCCGTCCTTGTTGGAGTCGGAGTAGCCGAGCATGACCTCCTGCCAGCGGCCCCAGGAATCGAGGTAGGGGGCATAATCGGCGCTGGACCAGAGCGTCCGGCAGATCTCCGGGGCATTGCGCAGGTCGTCGATCGACTCGAAGAGCGGCACCGGCATGACGCCTGGGTCGCCCCGATCTTGGCGGCCGGCCACGGCAATACCGCACAGCTCCATGAGCCAGACCAGGCAGAGAACGTCCTGGACCGCGGCGGCGCCGCTGATCACGTAGCTGCGGATCGCCTCGGGGGGATATTCGGCCTTCAGGCGCGCCACTTCCCGCAGGGTGTCGAGCAGTTCCGCGGTCTGTGGCGAGGGGGGCTCCGGCAGCGGGTCGGCCGGATTGGCGGCGTGTCCGGCGCCGGCGGCCAGCTCTTCCACGGCCCGGGCATGGATCCGGGCGTGCTGGCGGATGTCGAGGGCATGCAGGTGAAAACCGAAGCTTGTGGCCTGGCGCCATAAAGGGTCGACCAGGCGCCGGGCGAGACGCGCGCCGCCCTGGCTGCGCAGACTGCGGCTCAGCAGTTCGAGATCGCGACAGAAGGCGCCGGCGTCGGGATAGGCGGCCGGGGCTTGCGGCTGTGTCAGGGCGCCGCGCAGGCGGTGGCGCATGATGGTCAGGTAGCGCCGGTACAGCTCGCCGGCGGGCAGGGCATCGGCCTCCCGCGCCGCCTCGGGAAACGCGGCGGCACAGGCCTGAAGGGCCTCGCGCAGCGGGGCGGCTTCGCCCACCTGGCAGGAGGAAGAGGTCAGCAGGCGCCGCAGCTGTTCAACGCCGTCCAGGTACTCGCCAAGCACGAGTTCCCGGGCCTTTTGCAGGGCGTCCCGGGTCACCGCGGCGCTCACGTGGGGGTTGCCGTCGCGGTCGCCGCCGATCCAGGAACCGAAGCGCACCAGCGTCGGCAGGTCGCTGGATTCGAGGTCGCAGCGGTACACCTGGCGGAAATGCCGGGCCAGCTCGTCGTAAAATGCGCCGATGGGAGGCAGCAGCGCGACGGGGTAGTGATCGAGGCCCATGACGATTTCATCGCGGACGGTCGGCTTGCGGCGGCGGACCTCGTCCGCCTGCCAGAGCGCGGTGATCTCCGCGAGAACGGCCTGCTGGCTCGCCTGCGCGTCGGCGTCGGCGAGGGGCAGGCGATCGAGCTGTTCCAGCTGGTCGGCGATGCGGCGGCGTTTGAACAGGACCACCCGCCGCGCGACCTCGGTCGGGTGGGCGGTGAACACCGGGACGACCTCCACCTGACGCAGCCGTTCCAGGGCCTGCCGGGCATCAATGCCGGCCTCCCGCATGCGCCGGAAGGTGGCGCGCAAGGATCCCGGCTTGTCCGCAACGGAGCCGACCCGGTGAGCGCGGCTGCGCCGTTTGCGGTGATTGGACTCGGCGAGGTTGGTCAGTTCGAAAAAGGTGGCAAACGCCTTGACGATCAGGTGCGCGTCGGCAACCTCCAGGCCGGAAACGATGTGCGTCATCTGCTCCAGCAGTTGCCGCTCGTCGGGGTTTTCCCGCCCCTCCCCGCCCTGGATCTTTTCCAGTTCCCGATGCCGGATCGCCAGGCGCCGCAGCTGCTCCTCGGCCTCGAAGATCTCCGGCCCGGCCTGCTCCTTGATGACCACCCCGAGCAGCTTCCCCAGCGAGCGCACGTCGCGCCGCAGCGGCAGGTCCTTGAGCTTGGGGTCGGAACTGGTCAGTTCGTCCAGTCTTTCGACCTGTCGGGACACCTTCCAGTACGGCTCGAACTCTTCCATGGCATGTTCCTTTCCCCAGGGTGGACCGCGTCCGCCGGCGGGATGCGCGTCACGCCGCCGCGCCGACTGTGCATCGGCAAAAACGCTGCTTTCAGTTTAACCGCACCGCTTGCAATCGCAAATATCCGGCGGCGCTGAGGGGGCGAGTCACAGGGGCGTCGCGTCGCCGGCGTCAACAGGCGCAGGGCTCTTGCGGACGGAATTCGAACATGAGGGGAATCTTCGGAACTCTGATCTGCTCGACCGCGACGATCCGCGGCAGGTAGTCGGGGTTGATGCCGGTGAAGAAGATCCCCCTGAGGCCGAGGGCTTCCAGCCCTTCCGGAAAAAGCGCGGCGGCGGATCAAGCGATGGCCGCAAAGGATCTGCAGCCTCTCCAACGGAGTCGACGCCTAACGGTTTGCCGCTCTTTGGCCCAGCGACTTCGGCAGCAGGAAGCTGACCATGAACAACAGGCAGGCGGCGACCACGATCGACGGACCGGCCGGAGTATCCCAGTGAAAGGAACCGGACAGGCCGCCGACCACCGCCAAACAGCCGATCAGGCTGGCGAGCAGCGCCATCAGCTCCGGATTGCCGGCGAAGCGCCGGGCGGTGGCCGCCGGGATGATCAGCAGCGAGGTGACCAGCAGCAGGCCGACGACCTTCATCATCACC
>DASWJX010000316.1:0-2724 GCA_036396915.1 Geopsychrobacteraceae bacterium
GTAATGGGTCCCTTCAATCAGGAGATGCAGGTCATAGTCGGTTAAGCGCGTGTGTGCGTTGGTCATTGTAATCTCTCCCTGAGCTAACCGTGATCCCGATACTTGATAAAACCGATGATCCCGGCGAGCGGGATATGCAGCCAGTCGGGGCGGTTATTGAATTCATATTGCAACTCGTAAAAGACCTTATCAAGCAGGAAGGCATCCAGCAGTATACTTCGCCCGGGATCGGCGGGCAGAATAGTACCGCCTTCAGCCGTCTTCAGGTAAGCCTCGAGAAAGGTGGCTGCGGCCCAGGCCTCCCAGGCTCGCACCTGCTGTTCGACCGCGGCTGATTCCGCGGCCGCAATCTCCGGGCCGGCAGCGATGAGCGTCGTGTGCGCCGCGTAGCTGAAGGAACGGAGCATTCCGGCCACGTCCTTCAGTGGTGACTGTTTACGTCGTCGCTCGTCCAGCGACCGGATCGGCTCGCCCTCGAAATCGATAAGAATGAAATCGTCGTCGGTGCGCAACACCTGGCCCAGATGATAATCGCCGTGACAGCGAATGCGGCTGCCGCCGATGCTGTTCAGCTCCCGCAGGGCCTGGAAACGCCGCAGGAGGTCAGGGCCTGCGGCGATGACCGCGTTCGCCTGCACTTGCACCTCCTCGCTCAGACTGGCGGATCGACTGGTCAGCAGGCCGAGGCTCTGCTGTGCCTGGGCTGTAAAGGCATCAGCCAGACTAACGAGATATGTCGGTGTGATGGGCTCGGGCGTGAAATTCCTGTCGCGTTTCTCGCGGGAGAGCGCCAGGTGAAATTCAGCGGTGCGGACGCCGAGCTGCCCGATCGCCGCCAGATAGTCGCCGAGACTCTCTTCGAGGGCGGCCGGCCGAGCCTGCTCGGCAAGCTTCAAGAGCGCTGCCGTGTTGGTTGAAGGCGACCCGTGAAGAGAGAGGGGGAAGGTTTGCCGGTCCTGCAGGAAGTCGGCAAGATGCTTCATGGTGAATCCCCAACCGTCACCTTGATTCTTCTCAAAGACCTGGAGCATGGCCACCGTGGAACTTGAACGGTCAGGCTGTTGATAGTCAATGGCACCCAGAACCGGAGCCATATTGGCAAAGCTGGTGCTCTCGGTAAGATACCGTCCGATCTCCATATCCGGGCTCGGCCCTTTCTCGACCCGGCGGAAGCTCTTGATAATAAAGGTGTCGTTGAGGATGATGGAGGTATTGCTTTGTTCAACGGAGAGACGGCGTACCTCATCGCACTCCGCTTCCCGTTCTTTGTCCTTTTGGAAGGCGTCGCTCCGGTAGGCGATGAGACGGCCCTTGGCGGCTGTGGCAAAACTCCGGCCGTTGGCAATGATGGTGAAGAGATCGCAGCAGGCGGTTCGGTCCGACAGGGCATCGAAGAGGACGCCATTTTCCTTGGAGGTTGACACCCGGCAGAGAAGGCTTTCCGGGATTTCTGCCAACAGGGTGTCGACCAGCTCTCCCTTGGCGATTTTGAGCGGCAGCGAATAGTTCTCTTCGTCGCCGTCTTCATAGGTGACTGCTGCGAAGATGACAAAGAACCCTGCTCCCAGTTTTGTCCAGTCAGTGATGTGCAGCGATGAGATTACGCGCCCCTTTCCCCTGAACCAGCGTTGCCGTGGCATGTAGCTGAGGAGCACGTCCTGCTCAAGCTGGTAGCGGTATTCCTGGCGCAGAAAATTATCCCAGCCGCCAGCCAGGTCAATTGAAGGGAGGTTCAGATCCGCATCACTGGAGCCGCCAGGAACCCTGATGGGCTTCGTCTGCGGCTCGAGCTTGAACCACACGAAGCTGTGCGGACCCATGGTCAGGAAATAGGGCAGATCGCCGATCATCGGGAAATCGGTGTGGCCGATAAGCTCCACTGGTGTCCAGCCGCGAAATTCGGAGAGATCGAGTTCCACCGGCTGGACAAAGCGCGACAGATTGGCCACCGCCAGGATCACCTCTCCCTTGTAGCGGCGGATATAGGGGAGCACCGTTCGATTCTCCGGTTTCAGGAATTCGATGGTCCCCCTTCCGAACGCCTTGTACTGGCGGCGTAGTGAGATAAGGCGTTTCATGAAATGAAGGAGCGAGGAAGGATTGCGTTCCTGGGCATCGACATTCAACCCCTGGTAACTGTAGACGGGATCCATGATCACCGGCAGATAGAGCCTGGCCGGATCTGACCTGGAAAAGCCGGCATTTCTGTCCGTTGACCATTGCATGGGGGTCCGTACCCCGTTGCGGTCGCCGAGAAAGATATTGTCGCCCATGCCGATTTCGTCTCCATAATAGACTACCGGAGTACCGGGAAAGGAGAAAAGCAGGCTGTTGAGCAGCTCGATTCGGCGCATGCTGTTGTTGACCAGAGGCGCTAGACGCCTGCGGATGCCGACATTGAGACGCATGCGGGCGTCCAGAGCATATTCGCGGTACATGTAGTCGCGTTCTTCGTCGGTCACCATCTCCAGGGTGAGTTCGTCGTGATTACGCAGAAACATGGCCCATTGGCAGTTATCGGGAATGGCCGGGGTGCGTTTGAGGATCTCGGTGATGGGATGGCGGTCTTCCTGAGCGATGGCCATAAAGATTCGTGGCATAAGCGGAAAATGGAAGGCCATATGGCATTCGTCACCGTCACCGAAATAAGGCCGTACATCTTCCGGCCACTGGTTGGCCTCAGCCAGCAGCAAACGATTGTCAAAATACAGGTCAAGCTGGCGA
>DASWJX010000317.1:0-2780 GCA_036396915.1 Geopsychrobacteraceae bacterium
CGGAAACGGCCGTTTCCGGACAGAAACTAACTATTCACCACACTACCTAATATCGTCATCCCCGAGTGGTTTTGTCGGGGATCCAGTGGGAAATCTGGATTCCGGCCAAAAGCATGCCGGAATGACGGCGTAGGGGTGTCCTTCAGCCACGATCATTCGCCTCTCAAGCTGGTCGCACAGGGGCGCTGAATAGTTACGTAGAATTAAAAATTGCTTTTTTGCGAAGGCATCACCCTTAGCTGAAAGCGCAAAAAAAACCACGCTTCGCCCCGCGCGAGAGGTCCCATGAGCTGCCCTTCCCTGTCCAACCCCTCCGGTAATCCGCGGGTCTTTCCCGACGACCCTTTCGACTATCCCGGCCTGGTCCGCACCGGCCTGCCCCGGGCCCGCGGCCCGCGCGACGTCATCATCGTCGGCGCCGGCGCCGCCGGTCTGACGGCGGCTTTCGAGCTGCTGCGGGCCGGGCACCGGCCCTTCATCCTTGAGGCGAAGGGGCGGGCCGGAGGACGGCTCTACACCCTTCGCGAGCCCTTCGCCCCCGGCCTGTACGGCGAGGCCGGCGCCATGCGCGTTCCCGAGGTGCACCGGACCACCATGTATTACGCCCGTGAACTCTTCGGGCTGCGGACGCGGCTTTTTCCCAACGTCGGCCTCGGCGGCAAGGGCTTCTATCATCTCGACGGCCGGCTTTTTCCGGGGCGGCGGGTGGCAAAGGATCCGGACTTTGCCGCCAACCGGGTGCAGCGCTGCTGGGATCAGTCCTTTGCGCCGCTGTGCCGGCGGATCGACCGGGCCTTCGATCAGGGGCGGGGGCGCACGGCCTGGCGCGAGCTGGTGGAAAAGTACCGGGACGCTTCACTGCGCGACTTTCTGGTGCGCGGTCCCCGACCCTGGAACGAGGAGGAGCGGACGCTGTTCGGCATGGTCGGTCTCGGCCTGGGCGGCTACGAGTCGCTGCTGGGGATTTCCTGTGTCGAGCTGATGCGGATCTTCTACTGCGGCTGGGAGCGCAACCAGGTGGAGCTGGTCGGCGGCTGGGATCTGCTGGCGGAAAAGTTCCTCGCCACCGCTCCGGCGAAAACGGAGGAAACCCTGGCGGAACATATCCGCTTCGGCGCCGAGGTGGTGCGTATCGAGCAGGGGCAGCAGCAGGTGACGGCCTGTTTCCGGACGGCTGCCGGCATGGAGCGGATGGTGGGGGATTACCTCATTCTCACGGCTCCGTTTCCGGTGGTGGCGACCTCCATCGAGATCGATCCGCCCTTTTCACCGGGCAAGCGCCGGGCCGTCCGGGACCTGCACTACCTCGCTTCGGCAAAGGTCTTCCTGCAGACCTCCGGGCGCTTCTGGGAGGAGACCGACGCCGCCGGCAGCGTCCGCGGCGGCACCACCATCACCGACCTGCCCCTGCGCGCCGCCTATTTTCCCGGCGCCCCCTTTCCCGGCACCCGCCGCGGGCTGATTATGGCGAGCTACACCTGGGAGGAGGACGCCCGCCGCTGGTACGGCATCCCTTCGGAACGCCGGGTCGCGACCGCGGCCCGGTCGCTGGCGGGGATCTTTCCCGCCCTGGCCGACAGCTGCGAAGGGGGCGCCTCGATTGCCTGGCACGAGGAGCCCTTTGCCCGGGGCGCCTTCGCTCTTTTTACGCCCGGACAGATGGAGATGTACGAGGACATGGTCCGCCCGGAAGGGCGCATCCACATCGCCGGCGAGCACGCCTCCTACGCGCACGGCTGGGTGGAGGGGGCGGTGCAGTCGGGCCTGCGGGCGGCGCTGCTGATCGCCGAGGAGGCGGCGGCGGATGTTTGAGGAACACGGGGACCGCGCAGGACGCCCCATCTCTCCGGGCGCTCAGCGGCAAGAGGCATTGCTCGCCCGCAGGATGAAACAGACCCTGCTCTTCATCCTGAAGCTCTGCGGCGCCGCTCTGCTCGGTCTGGCGGCGGCACCGGCCCTGTGCGCGGCGGAAGAAAGCGGTGCGTCCCCCGCGGTGTCGGTGTCTCACCCCGGCTTCAATACCCCGCCCGCAAAAAACGTCTCACGCGAGGACTATCTCAGCGAAGCCGAAATCGTTTTCACCTCCCATCTCTGCCCCCATCTGCGGGATCTGCAGGATCCGAAAGGGGGCCGGGTGCTGCGGGGCCGCGCTGCTCCGCCGGTCACGCAGCGCTGCTGCTGATGGCCAGGCCGGAGTTGAGCAATGCGGAGCTGGTGGCGATTCTGACCGGAACCGCCCGGGACCTGGGCGCCCCCGGCTTCGATCCGAACTACGGATTCGGCAGGATCGACCCTGCCGGCAGCCTTGAGGCGCTCAGGGCCGGACGCTAGGGCATTGCGGGATACTTGCCGCGCGTCGTTTTGCACCAATCCCTCACCAGGCCTCTCTGTACACTGGGATTTTCAGGAAAAAATGGGAAGTAACTGTTCAGCCCCCGACATCGATGCATCACTTATAGGTTAAGCTCCCTCCCCCCCTTGAAGGGGAGGAGTTTCCTCCTTGCCGTATTTTTCCATTGCTCCCACGACAGTCACCGTTTAACCCGTTCGAGCGGCTTCATGCTCGTCGGGGCCTTTCAGCATTCCGCGACCACGAAGCCCTGCTCCTGTTTCGGTTTATCGGACCGGCGTCCTCGAACAGGGTTGCGAACCCACGTGACAGAAATAAAAAGCATTTCTTTTGCTTGCTTTTCTTTGCGTCCCAAAGAAAAGCAAGTCGGCTGCCGGGCCGAAACCCGGCGGTTCTTGTCAATCGATGACGTCGATCGATTTCGTCGATC
>DASWJX010000318.1:0-15056 GCA_036396915.1 Geopsychrobacteraceae bacterium
ACCCCGGTGCCGCCAGCCTGTTTGTTTTTTGTTTTATTCCATGCAATAAGAAGGGAGGCGAATTGGATTCCATCAAGATGAGAGTCGATATGCCTTCAATAAATAGAAACACAAACAAAAAATACATCAGACTCGGCGGGCGCTTGTTCGTGACGGGGTTGATGTTTCTGTTGTTTTGTCTGCCCCTTCCCGCACAAGCGAAGTCCAGGTCGGACTACCTGTACAACCTCTCTTCCTTTACCGGTCCGGTCGCCTCGCTCTGGTCCCGCTTGGCCGTTGATGAGGAAACCGGTGAGATCTATTCGCTGAATCGGCACGTCTCCCTGATCCAGATCTTCAATGAGAGTTCGATGCTCGTTCACTCCTTCGGTGAAGAGTATCAACTGGCCAGTGCCGTCGATATCGCCGCCGGAAGAAACGGCGGGGTCTACCTGATCCAGGCAACGGCTGCCGAGCGGCAACTGATGGAACTGGATTACAAGGGCGCGCTGCAGAAAACCGTTGACCTGCGGAATCTCCCGGCGGCCTTTTTACCGTTCGCACCGACCCGGCTGGAATTTCGGGACGGCAAGCTCTATCTGCTCGACGCCGAGGCCCTGAAACTGGTGGTTCTGACCGCCGACGGCGCCTTCCTGAAGGGCTATAGGATCAGGGAGCTGCTTATGGATGCAGCCGGCGACGACGAGCGGTATCAGAAAGAACTGGCCGGGATGGATTTCAACGGCTTCTGTGTCGATGCCCGGGGCGCCATGTATTTTACCGCCCCGACCTCGTTCAGTGCTTATCGCATGGACAGCGACGGTAGCATCCGCGGCTTCGGCAGGTCCGGCAGCGGTCCGGGAACCTTCGGGGTGGTTGCCGGGATCGATGTCGATTCGCGGGGAACGATCTATGTGACCGACCGGTTGCGCAGTGTCGTCATCGTTTTTGATCGAGATTTCAAGTTTGTCCGTGAATTCGGACATCGCGGCGGGCTACCGGAGAACCTGATTGCACCGGACGATGTCGTAATCGACGAACGAAATGGTAAGCTTTATGTCGCACAGGCCGCGAACCGCGGCGTCAGCGTGTTCCGCCTGGCCGACCAGTAAGTGTGTGACGATTGACTGCCGCTTCCCCCACGGGAAAGCGATAAAGAGCAAGGCCGACCATGAATCTATCGAAATGTCTGACGGGAGTTTTAACCCTGGTATCTGCTGTTGTTTTGTTGTGTGCCACGGCGGTGTGCGCCGAGGGTTTTCATGACGGCGGGGTCGGTTCCTGCACCGGCTGTCATGTCGAACATGAAGCGCCGGGCGGCGCGACGCAATGGCTGCTGCGCGGCGGCGATGCCAGCTCGGTCTGCCTGAGTTGCCATGCCGGCCCCGGCGGCGGCTCGTCGCCTTCCGTCTACAGTTTCGACGGCTCCGCCAGGACACCGGGCGGCGATTTCTACTGGTTGACCAAAACCTTCACCTGGACCGGCGGCGCCAGTCCGGCTGAAACCCATGGCCACAATGTTGTCGCCCGGGATTTCAATCTCCTTCAGGACCCGCTCCGCAGCCACTCTCCGGGCGGAACCTACCCCTCCGCGCAATTGAGCTGCGTCAGCTGTCATGATCCGCACGGCAAGGTCCTCGGCGGTACAGCGGCAGGCCGTGGACCGGTTTCGGTTTCCGGCTCATACGGCGAACCGGCCCCGCCCAACAGTATCAGAGGCAATTACCGGCTGCTGGGAGATTCAAACTATGACGGCGGCGTTGCCGGTTATTCCTTTGCTTACAACGCCCCGATCGCCAGGCAGAGCAGTCTCATCCCGTTCGGTGAGTCCGATGCGTCCCACGTCGACTACGGTTCAGGCATGAGTGAATGGTGCGCCAACTGTCATTTCGATGTCCTGAAGAATGAACACGGAAGCAGTGGCTCGGAGTTCAGACATCCGGCGGGGAATGTCGAGCAGCTGCCGGACAATTACATCACGCAGTATGAACAGTATGTCAGTACCGGCAACCTGTCCGGTACGGCGGCGACCTCATACCTGCAGTTCGTTCCGTTCGAAAGGAATAGTTCCGACCCGCAGAACCTGAATCCGGTCAGCAGCCAGGGGCCGAACGCCACCTCCAACGTCATGTGTCTGACCTGCCATCGCGCCCACGGCTCGGCGTTCCGGGTTGCCGGCCGCTGGGATCCGGATGCCGCGCTGCTGGTCGATTCCCACCCGGCAAGCGGCGACGGCGGCGTGACCGGCAACGATGTGGCAAACAGCTACTATGGACGCAGTATCGGCACGGAATTCGGCGGCAACCAGAAGCAATTTTGTGAAAAGTGTCATGATGATAATCCCTAATCGACAGACTCCCGGGATCCTGCGACTGTTGCTGTCTGCCGGGCCGGTCAGGTGCCGTATGAAATTCATGCTCCCGCTGCTTTTATGGATCACGCTGTTGCCGGCCGGCTGTGCCACGACCCCGGTCGTGCCCGTTGCGCCGCCTTTGACCGATGTCGGCTCGTTGACCGTCTATCTGCAGCCGCTGCCACAGGAGGCGCATCGGTTGACCTTCGAGATCGCCGGCATCAGGGCCATTCGGGAAGACGGCGGCGAAACGAGGCTCGCGTGGGACCTGCCGCCGCTTAAGGCGGACCAGCTGATCGGGCTGCAGAAAAGACTGTTGACCGACCGGCTGCCGCCCGGTCGCTACCGGGGGCTTGCACTGCAATTCTCGGCCGCGACGCTGCTTGGAGAAGAAGGCGAGGCCGCCCTGTCGGTTCCTGTCGCACCGGTCATCGCCGAACAGAAATTCACCATCGAGCAGGGCAGGGCGACGACCCTGTTCCTGACCCTGCTGCCGGAATGGATCCTGCAGGACGGGTTCCGCCTGAACCCGCGATTCTCGCTGGTCAAGCCGCAGCGTCTGTTAATCAGCCTGAAGGGATTCGTCAGCAACCCCGGCGACAACAGCATGACGGTCTTCGATAAAACGCAAGCGCTCGCAGCGGACACGATTGCCTTGGGAGCCCGGCCGCAAGGCATCGCCCTTGATCAGGCCGGGGAACTGCTCTACGTCGCGCTGAGTGACCGTAATGCCATTGAGGTCATTGAGATCAATAATGCCGTTATCATCGGCAGCATCACTCTCAGGTTCGGCGATGAGCCTACCGAAATCGTTCTCGACCGGCAGGGGCGGACGCTGGTTTCGATCAACCCGGGGTCGCAGACCTCAAGTATCATCGATACTGCGTCCCTCACCGAAGTGGACCGGATCCGGTTCGCGTCGGAACCGGCCGACATCTTCCGTTCCGCCGTGGCGTCGCGCGCGTTTGTGCTGTTGCCGGATACCAACAGCATCTCCCTGGTCGATTTTTCTTCGCCGCGAAAAGCCGACGTTTTAACCGTGACCCTCGATGAGACGCCGTTGCGCGGTCTGGCCGCCGGCAACGGCGATGGCCTCTATCTGCTGACCCGTTTTTCATCGAACCTGCTGGTTCTTGACGAGGAGACCCTGGCGATCAGGACGCGGATCTACATCGGTTCCGGGGCACAGGATCTGGTCGAAGATCCGAACGGATTGCTTTATGTTGTCGGGGATAAAGGCGAAATAGCCGTCGTCGACCCGTCCGTCGGGGCGGTCATCGATTCGTTTCCGGTGCCGCGCGGGGCCCGTTCCGTAACCCTCGACACCGATCAGAACGCGCTGTTCGTGGCCTATCCGCAGCGGGGGGTGGTGGAAAAATTCGACCTTGTCGGCAAGCGATCACGGGGCGTTCTGGAAGCGGGCGCCGGAGCGTACACGTCGGTCGTGATGGGTGAAAGATAGCCTATGCGGACGGTACGACGATTCCCGGCAGGTCTCATGCTGCCGATCATGCTGCCGATCCTGCTGTCGGCCCTGCTGCTGCCGACAGCGGCCCGGGCCGATCGGCTGAGTCTGCTGGCCGATCTGGATTATACGATTCTTGACAACAAGTCGACAAACAGACAGACCGGCGCGGTGACCAAAACCGACACCGAGCGATTTTCGCAGTTATACACGCTGGATATGGACAAGACCCTGACGCAGGTCTTGACCTTCAATGCCGGCGGGACCTTTGACCTGAACGAGGCGGATACCGAGACCGACGGTTTCAAGAGAACCGGCAGGGACCGGCAGATCAGACCCTATCTCGGTCTGGAACTGAATACCCCCTTTTATCGCAGCGGCGTCAATTATCGCAAGAGCGAGTTGACCAATTCCGGAACCGGGATCACGAAAACCAGAGCGTACGCCGAGGAATATACCGCGAACCTGAGCTGGAGACCTTCCGATCTGCCCAAAGTCAGCATGGAATACGTGCGGGCTCTGGCCTATGACGATGCCGAAACCCGCGACGGGGTCAATGATGCATTCAGTTTCACCAGCCGTTATGACTACCGACAGTACAATTTTGACGTTACCCATACCAGAAACGATAATCGCGACAAATTGAACGATTTTGAAACCCGTTCCAGAAACTACAGCGGCGGGGTATCCTATGCCGAGCGTTTCCTGGATGACCGGCTCGGGTTGAATACCGGCGTGAAGCTTGACCGGTCGAGCACGGAATTTGCGGGCAGCGGAGAACGCCTGCTGCGGACCGTTCCGATCGGCGCCGGTTTTTTTCTTCTCAGCGACCCGTTCCCGTCCGACAACACTGCGGATGAATTCACCGCTGTCGATGCCGCAAGCCGGTTTTCCGAGATCAATATCGGTCTCGGCGGCGGCAGCGGTTTGCTGAGCTTCGGGCTTTTTTTCGACGCTCCCGTCGAGGTCGATGTGATCAGGCTGCCGCTGGTCTCCGATCCCAACGACCCGACCGTCGCCGGTCCCGGCCAGGTCGCCGCAGTGGCGGGGCTTCTCGACTGGACGCTTTTCGTCAGTGACGATCAGTTGACCTGGACCGAGGTGCCGATTGCAAGCGTGGCCTTCGATCAGTTCGACAACCGTTTTGAACTCCGCCCGGCGCGGACCCTCACCGAGAACTATTTCAAAATCGTCACCAGTCCGTTGGGTGTTGCCGCGCCGGGCAAAATTTTGCTCAACGACGTCCAGGCCCTGACCGTTCTGCCGGAAAACGTCCGGGCCAAGATCACATCGCTGAATCAGTATTATAATTTCGGCCTCAATTACCAGTTCTCCGCCGCGACCAGCCTGAGCTACGACACCTATTACCAGCAGCAGGACACGGAACCGTTCGGCGGCGACAGTCGCAGCTGGAGCAACGGCGTCAGTTTGCGGCATCGTTTCAACCCGACCTTTCTCGGGACTTCGCGGCTGCTGCGTTCCGATACCTGGCGGGACGGCAGCAAGAATCTGACCAGTCACAGCTTTTCCACTTCGCTCAACGCCCAGTATCTGCAGACCTTCAATCAGACGCTGACCTACAGCATGAATCACACCAGCGAAAGGGCGGGGTCGAGCCTTTCCAATGCCCTCGTGCTGCGCAGTAACCTGGATGTTTATGATGGTTTCAGTCTGTCGCTGGACCAGGGCTATTCCCGGCAGGAACCTGTTGAGGGTGAGGATTCGTCCAGCGTCTTTGTCCGGGGCCGGTCGCATATCGTGCCGCATCGCCGCGTCGACTTGAATCTTGACTACGGCGTGGCCTGGGGGAGCGCGGGCGGCCAACCGGACATACGAACGGAAACCGGACGTTTCACCGGGTTCTGGTTGTTGCTCGACACCTTGAGCTTGAGCACCGAGGTCAATTTACGCAAAACCGCTCGCGACGGTGAAAGCGTGACACGGGTGCAGCGCGACTATGCCGTATCCTGGTCCCCGCTGCTGCAGGGGGCACTTCAGTTCTCCGCCGTCTATACCGAGTCGGGGAACTCCGAAAACGATCAAACGGCGACCCTCTCGGAGAATATCAGATGGCGGCTCACCAGCTATTCGCTGCTGACCCTGAGCCATTCCAGGGGCAGCAACGAGACGGATCTGGAAAAAAACGAGAATGAATCGATCTTTATGAGTCTGAGGATTTATTATTAAAGCAGGAACCGCTCGAACTGTACGGGTATCAAGCCTGTCTGGAAAAGAGGGAAGCGATATGAATGTGCGCGATATGAGAATCCGTGGTTGCGGTCTGTTGCTGTCGGTCTTGCTGTTGACCGGTTGCGGCGGACTGCAGAGCCGGAGCGTTTATTTTAATCCCAATATGGATTTTTCGTCGGTTCAGGCTGTCGCCGTGATGCCTTTTGAAAATCTGACCACCGATGAGCATGCCGTGGAGCGGGTTCGTGATGCTTTTATGGGCATGCTTCTGGCCACCGATGCGATGTATGTCCTGCCGACGGGCGAGGTTCTCCGCGGTATCAATCGCGTCGGTCTGCGCAACCCCGAAGCGCCGACCACGGAACAGATCAAGGCTCTCAGCGGGGTGCTGAACGTTCAGGCGGTCATTGTCGGAGTGCTGCGGGAATACGGCGCGGTGCGTTCAGGTACGGCAACCTCGAACGTCGTCTCGCTCAGCCTGCAGATGATCGAGACGGAATCCGGAGCGGTGGTCTGGTCGGCGTCGTCAACCAAGGGCGGCATTTCGATGGCGGATCGCCTGATCGGCGGCGGCGGCCAACCGATGAACAAAGTGACAGAGGACGTTATTGATGATCTTCTCGATCAGCTTTTTCAATAAGGTTCTCCGGTTGCTTCTGGTCGTTGCGGCGGTTGCAACAGCGGCCCCGCTGACGGCGCCTGCTGCAGCGGCAGCGGTGGCGACCGGCAGGGTCGATGCGTCTCCCGCCGCGCCCGGCACAGCCCTTGCCGGTCCGGTCCGATGGTCGTTCGCTTATGCCGGTGAACCGGGTGGCGTTGACTTTACCTATACGTTGATGGAGAATGGCAGGGCTGTACTTGAGCATGTCGCCAGTGAACCGGAATGGGTTTGGTACCCGAGACTTCCGGGCAACTATCAGCTCAAGGTCACCGCGGTCGACGGGGCGGGAGTGATTGTCGCAAGCGGTCAGTCGGCGCACTACCGCATCGCCCCGGCAGTTGACCGGGACAGCTTGTTTGCCGTGCTGCCCGCGGAAAATCTGAGCGGGGTCAAGGCGCCGCTGGCGTTCATCGGCGATGTTTTTTCAGCGTCTCTGGCAGCAGGCGGTCTGAAGCTGCTCGGTGAACCGGAACTGCAGGACTTCCTGCGTCGCAACCGCGTGCGTTACACGGGCGGGATCGGTTCGCGGACCGGACAGGCCCTCAAGGAGGAAACCGGAAGCGACGCGGTCTTTGTTTTGTCGGTAGAGACGTACCAGCAGAGCGGGCCCCCCAAGATTTCCCTGATCGGCAGATTGGTGTTGTGCGGGGAGCGGCCGGAAATTGCCTGGATGGACAGTGTCGGCATGTCCGGTGACGAAGCCCCCGGCCTGCTGGGGTTGGGCCTTGTCAGCGACGACCGCAAGCTCATGGAAAAAGCGGTTGCGCGCCTGATCGATTCATTTGTCGATTACCTGGAGGACCGGTCGGACAACGCCACCGTCCAATCGGTTTCGGGTGCGGATGAGCAAACACCAGTCGCGGCCGAGGGCTCCGGCCGATTCCTGCCGAAAACCAGTTATCGTTCGTCGGACCTCGACCTGAAACGGCTGCAGTCGGTCGCTGTCCTCCCCTTTACCAACCGGTTTGCCCGGAAAAATTCCGGCCAGCTGGTCCCGTTGTATCTGATCAAGCAGCTGATGAACCATGAAAGTATCAGGGTGATCGAACCGGGCCTGGTTCGCGAAGCTCTCCTGCAATTCCGCATTGTCATGGAGGGCGGGCCGTCGCTGTCGGTGGCGGATATCATGTCCAGCGAAAGCGTCCTCGATGCCGATCTGCTGATCGCCGGGAGTGTTTTCGATTTTCAGGCGCTCAGGGGCGAGCCGAAAGTCCATTTTTCGGTGCAGGCGGTCGAAACCCGCAGCCGGGAAGTGGTCTGGTGGTCGAACAGTTATGCAGCGGGGGGCGAGTCTGTTCTGCTGTTTAACGTCGGGAGAATTTATACCGCTCACGGTCTGGTCGACCGGCTGGCAAAATCGGTTGTCTCTTTGCTGGTGGAATGAATAACGGACATCACCGGCGCGTTTAGCTGTGAAAAACAACCTCGTTACAGAATTGAGAGGAATTACATGAAGAACATGATCAAAGGCTGTATCTCACTGTTTCTTATGCTCTGCATCATCACCCCGGCGGCTGCTTTCGGTCCCGGCGCTGCCGCGGAAAAACCGACGACCTCGGTCGATATCCCTGAAAAAGCCCAGGACCTGTCGTTGACCTTGCGGGTTCCGGTGTTGTCGCCGTTGTTTATCGAGACGCCGGTCGCTGCTGTGAACGGCCAGCCGATTCTGCTCGGTGAATTTGCCCGTGCGTTTGCCGCGGAGCAGGGAAACGATGCCGCCCTCGCTGAAACGTTTGCCCGGCACCTCGACGTTTTGATCAAGCAGCGGCAGGGGGACGGGGCGGCGCAACCTGTGGTTTATGCCGTTGCGGACAGCATGAACCGGCAGACCATGGAGATTCGGGTCCCGATCTTCTCCCCCCTGTTTGCAGAGACCCCCGTGGCGGTGGTTGACGACGAAGCGATCAGCTTTGCCGACTTCACCAAGGAAATTATCGCGATGTACAGCGGCATGGCCGAGGGCGAAGTTGCCTCCCACGACTATGTCGGTCTGCTCAACCGGATGATCGCGGTTCGGCTGGTTGTTCTGGAGGCGCAAAATATCGGCATCGATGAAACCGCCGGTGCGGCAGCGCAGATTTCCAACTTTTCCGACAAGGCGCTGGCCAAGTATCTGCTGCAGGAGCAGTCGAAGGATGTGGTTCCGGTCAAGGAAGAGGTGGATGAGGCCTATCAGCTCGTATCGCAGGAAGTCAGGCTGATGACGATCCAGGTCAAATCCCAGCAGCAGGGTCAGGAATTCCTTGAAGCGTATCAGCAACAGGGCGGTTTTGAGGTTGTGGCGCAAGCCTGGGCCGCTGAAGGAAAAGCCTCGCTCGGCAACGACGAGGATTATGTTCACATCGACGAGCTGCTGCCCAAGGTCAAGTCGGATCTTACCCAGCTTGAGATCGGCGACGTCAGCCAGATCTATAAGGCGTCGGCAGAGGGATTCCTGATTTTCAAATTGCTGGATCGCCGTTTTGCCGAGGATTTAAATGTCTATCAGGAAATTCAGCGGCGGAATCTGGAGAAAGAGCGACAGGCCAGGTCATTCGAGTATATTGCAACCCTTGAAGAAAAATATGTTCGTTATAATAAGGATGCGCAGAGTGCGCTTGACTTTGAAAACCTCATGAGCGAGAACCCTGAACTGGACTTGCGTGATTATCTGAAGCGGCTGAGAAAGGACCAGAGGATCCTGGTCACCTTTGCGGGCGCCGACGAATTGCAGATCACCGTTGCGCAGCTGGCTGAAAAAATCAATGATTCGTTCTATCACGGTCTGGAGGAGACGGTCACCGCCGCCAAATTGAACGAGGAAAAAGAGAAGGCCTTGTTCAATATGCAGTTTCAGATCACCTCCAGGCTGGAAGCCGAAAAGCTCGGACTGGACAGCAGCAGCCGCTATCTCGAAGAGGTCGAACAGTTCACGACCACGCTGCTGTTTGAGTCCTTCCTTGAAAAGGTGATTGCTCCGGAAGTCGTGATTGCCGAAGAAGAGGTCCGTCAGCGCTACAGCGAGCGGCTGAGCGAGTTTTCGAGCCCGACCATGCTCAAGATGCGCAGTCTGGTCTTCGCGTCCGAAGAGGATGCCACGGTCGCCTTCAACCGGCTGAAGAGCGGCAGCGACTTCAAGTGGGTTTCCGCCAACAGTCGCGGGATGGTTGAAA
This sequence comes from Geopsychrobacteraceae bacterium, assembly GCA_036396915.1. Lineage (GTDB taxonomy): Bacteria > Desulfobacterota > Desulfuromonadia > Desulfuromonadales > Geopsychrobacteraceae > BM509. The sequence continues at coordinate 9,801 of DASWJX010000318.1, forward strand.
AGAGTGCGGAGGACGTGCTGCTTTTTGAAAGCAATCTGTTGAGTGTCACGGCCCTGCCCGCCGCCATTCAGGAGCAAGCGGCGACATCCGGAGCCGGCGACGTGTTGCTGTTCACGGATCCGGAGAAGTATGTTTACGTTCTGTTGGTCGAGGCCGCCTATCCGCCGCAACCCAAAGCGTACGAACAGGTCAGAAGCGAGGTCGGTCAGGCGCTTTATAACGAAAAGTTTCAGCAGATCCTTGATCATTGGGTTTCAAGGCTGAAGGAAGCCTACGCAACAGAAATCTTTTTGGCGAAGAATTAAAGAGATCGAACGGGTCGTTGCGCCCGGTCGGGGTTTATCCACCCCGGATAACTGCAGACTCTCGGGTTTGCAATGGAGTTGTTGCCATGTCGAGTTTTTCCGGAACAGAGAAAGCAGGATCGGCCCTTGTCATGCTGCTCTTGGCAGCTGCGGTATTGTGTTTTGCCATGCCGGCGGAGGCCGCAAAACGCACCTTTGAAAAGAAGGGTTGTCTTTCCTGTCACAAGGATTTTGCCAAGGAAGAAATGGGCAAAGCGAATGTCCACCAGGTGGTGAAGGACGAAAACTGCGAAGCGTGCCATTTGAAACACGGAATCGTCCCGAAGCTGATCCTGACCAAGCAGGACAACGATCTCTGCTATCAATGTCATAGCAAGGAATCTCTCGGGCTTGACCGGCCGGGGGTCCACACGGCGTTGAAGAGGGGCAAGTGTTCCTCATGTCACGATCCGCACGCTTCGGACGCCCCGGCGCTGCTCAGCAAGGTGGGGAACGAACTCTGTTTTGACTGTCACAAGCAGGAAGCCTTTACCAGGTCTACGGTCCACAAGGTACTTGCGGATCAGGGCTGTAAAGCCTGTCATAATGCCCATGCTTCCAAGGAAGACAATCTTCTGGCGAAGACGGCAACCGATCTCTGTCTGTCGTGTCACAAGGACAACCAGAAATCGTTTCAGTCCGCGCATGGCAATTATCCGGTCGCAGACAGCTCCTGCACCATCTGTCATGATCCCCATTCTTCCGATCAGTCCAAGCTTCTGAAAGCGAGCACCCATGACCCGGTGGCCTCGGCGGACTGCGAATCCTGCCACCAGGCGGTGTCCGCTTCCGAGCCGTTCGGCGTGGTTGCCGAAGGCGCCGAGCTTTGCCTGTCCTGCCATGATCAGGACGATCTGATGGGCGGCGGGGTTGTGCAGCACGCACCTTTCGCCGACGGCGACTGTCTGTCCTGCCACGATCCGCACACTTCGAACTCTCCACGGCTTCTGGTCGCGGAAGGGAATCAGCTCTGTTTTGCCTGTCATGAGGATACCAGCAGCAAGGTAACGACAGCTCATGAGCCCCTGGTCTCCGGTGACGGCTGCCTGTCCTGCCATTCCGTACACGCCGCAAAGTTCGCCGGCTTGCTGGATCAGCCGGAAGGGGAGCTTTGCTTTACCTGCCATGAGGATGTCAAGGAGAAGAATGCAGCTGTGGCCTTTGCGCATGAACCGGTGACCGAGAAGATGTGCGTGACCTGCCATAACCCCCATGGTTCGAGCGCACCGAACATGCTGACCCAGCGGGACGACAACCTCTGCTACACATGTCATGGCGAACTGGCGGCGGACTTTCAGCAGCCGTTTGTTCATAGGCCGGTCCAGAGGGGCAATTGCACGATCTGCCACAGTGCCCACGGCGGAGCGGATCAAGCATTTCTGAAAGCGAAAATCGAACCGCTTTGCGCCCAGTGTCATGAAACCCTGATGAACCGGGAGGGCGCCACAAGCCTGCACTTCCCTTTTGAAGAGAACGAGTGCATGACCTGTCATAGTCCTCATGCCAGCCCGGTGTCCGGACTGTTGGCGGGCCCGCAGAAAATTTTGTGCCTGTCCTGCCATGACGACATGAGTGAGACGCTTGCCGCGGCGGCGAGCCGACATGAACCGGTTGTCGAGGGACAGTGCTCCCAATGCCACAACCCGCACAAGGCGGCGCTGGAGTCCCTGTTGCTGGCGACCGGGCCGGACCTCTGCCTGAGCTGTCATAGCGACCTGAAAGAGGGGATGGAAACCGGCAGGACCCATTCTCCCGCCGGCCGCGACTGCCTGCAGTGTCATCAGCCGCACGCGTCGGATCAGGCGGCGATGATCAACCAGCCGTTGCACGACCTGTGCGCCCAGTGTCATGAACCGGATGCGGAGTCGTTCCAGACCCTGCACCTCGGGATCGCGGCCGCTGACATGGACTGCATCAAATGCCACAGCCCGCATGTGTCGATGGATCCGAAATTTTTCAGGGATGTCATGCACGCACCTTTTGCAGCGAGGTCCTGCGAGCCGTGCCACATTGTTGAGCAGTAAGGGGACGCCATGAATATTCGTACCGTATCTCTCTCATTGTTAATCGCAGCGCTGTTCGGCCTTCTGTCGGTCGCAACCTCTTCCGCCGCGGACAAGTTCAAGCTGGCGGAGGGCGCCAGGGGCAAGCTCTGCCTGAGCTGCCACGAAACCTTCAAGGACAAAATGGCCAAACCGTTTCTTCATACGCCGTTGGCCGACGGCGACTGTACCGGCTGCCACAGCCCGCATACCTCGGATCACGGCAAACTGATGGCCGCCGATCCCCAGGAGATCTGCTACACCTGTCATGATGCGATGGTCTCGGAGTCTGCCAGGAGTGTTCATGCGGTGGTGGTTGAGGGCCAATGCGTTCTCTGTCACGACCCGCATTCGTCGGAGCATAGAAACAATCTGCTCAAGGCGGGCAGCGACCTCTGTTTTTCATGCCACGAGGCGCTCGGCAGGGATATCACGGCCAACAAATTTAAGCATGATCCGGTGCAGGATGATTGCCTGACCTGTCACAACCCCCATGCTTCGGACAGCCAGAAGAAACTCCTTGCGGACCAAGCGCCCGCGCTCTGCGTCAACTGTCACGATACGGAAAAAGCGACATTCAGGAACATCCATATCGGTTATCCGGTCGGGGAATCTAATTGTGTCAGCTGCCATAACCCGCATGGCTCGAATACCGCTTCAATCCTCTATGACAACGTGCATGATCCGGTCAGTAAGGGGATGTGCAAACAGTGCCATGGCGAAGCGAATGCCGCGGATCCGCTGGCCCTGAAGAAGGCCGGTTTTGAACTCTGCCAGGGGTGTCATTACGAGATGATGAATGAGACCTTTAACAAGGATCGGGTCCACTGGCCGCTGATCGACAAGACCGGTTGCCTCAATTGTCATACTCCGCACGCGTCATCGGAAAATGCTCTGTTGAAGGAACCGATGCTCGATCTGTGCGGGAACTGCCATGCCGATACGCTCGCCCGCCAGGAGCGATCGCAGACCAAGCACCAGCCAATCGCCGAGGGGGAATGCACCTCCTGCCATTCCCCGCACGGTTCGGATAACCTCTTTGTGCTCAATGAATCCTCGATTATCGATCTTTGCGCCACCTGCCATGAATGGCAGAACCATTCCAGCCATCCGCTCGGAGTCGATGTCGTCGATCCGCGAAATCCGAACCTGACCCTGGACTGTCTGAGTTGTCACCGGACCCACGGCACCGAGTACCAGAAGTTTCTCTACTATGAAACGACAAACGATCAGTGTGTCCAATGTCATGCGAAGTTCCGGAGGTAACGAGCGATGCGACATTCATTTATCTTCTTGATCCCGCTGCTTGCCGCTGTCCTGACCCCTTTCCCCTCGTTCGGAAGCGATCAGAGCAAACTGAAACACGTCAACAGCAGTTATGCCGATGCCGCGCAAATCGGCCTGAAATCGCCCGAGGGGGTGTCCTGCAACGACCCTTATCTGTACGTTGCCGATACCGGCAACAGCAGGCTGTTGCGCTACACCTACCAAGACGGTGCGCTGCTGGTGGATAAGGTTTTTCCGGCAGGAGATGTTGTGCCCATTCAGGTTCAGGTGAACAGCAGGGCCGAATTCTATCTGCTTGACGGCAAGGCCCGACAGATTGTCAGGCTTGATACGGCCGGTAATCCCAAGGGTACCTTGTCGCTCAAGGGGGTGCCGGGAACCCAAAAAGTCGTTCCGAAAAGCTTCCGGATCGACGGCCGCGACAATCTGTATATCCTGGATCTGTTTTCCGAGCGGGTGCTGGTTGTCGACGGCGAGGGGACTTTTCAGAGCCAGCTTGCGTTTCCCGAAGACTACGGCTTCATTTCTGATCTTGCTCTCGATGAAAAGGGCGCCGTCTATCTGCTCGACAGCGTCAGGGTTGCTGTCCACAAGGCTGACCAGGGCGGGGAGTTCAGGGCTCTGACCACCGGCCTTAAAAGCTATGTCAATTTCCCGACCTATTTGACGGTGGATGAGCGCGGCCGGGTATTCGTGGTCGACCAATACGGCAGCGGTTTGGTGCTGCTCGCCGCGGACGGATCATTTGCCGGCAGAAAACTCGGCATGGGCTGGGACGAGGGTTTTCTTTACTACCCGGCACAGGTTTGCCTCAACGCCGCAGGCGATCTGTTTATTGCCGATCGGAATAACAGCAGGGTCCAGCAGTTCATGCAGATTGAATGAGGATGGCTTAGCCATCCATCAATCATAGGGGTGGCATTTGGCGCAGAGCTGGCGCTGCCAGGCTCGGTAACCGCCATCTTCCGGCGGGTCCGACGTTGCCAGGAAGGTGCTTGCGAAATCCCAGCGGCCGCTGTTTTCAAAGGCCGATGCGTGGGCTCTGTGGCAGGTCAGGCACATGACGTTTGCGGTGCTGTCCGGCCCCTCGGTGCTGGAGGGATCGAGCCGGCCGAGATCGTCGCTTCCGATCTCAAAGGGGACCTGCGACGCGTAGGCACTGGCCCGGTTGCCCGACAGATTGCCGGTACTGATGTAGCTGTTGTACCTGGCAAGCATCTGCTCGCTCAGTTTGACGCCGTTGCCGGCGGGATGTTTGGCGGCGCCTGCGGCCGACTCGCCGGCGAGCAGATCGACATGGCAATTGGCGCACCATTCGGACATCCCCATGCCGTAGGCGGTGTGATTGCCGTCGCTTTCCGGCCCGTTTGCCGCAGGCGGAGCGACCGCTGCCGGCGGTCCGTAAATGAAGCCGGATGTCCGTCCGTTTTCGGTGTAGCCCACTCCTCCGAGCAGGCGAAAATTTCCTGCTACCGTTTCGCTGTCCGCAGCGGTGTCGCCATAGGAACCCGAGCCTGAAATGGCCGTCTGCTCGGTGCTGCCGGAGACTTTGCCGTGGGGATCGTGGCAACTGGTGCACTGCA
>DASWJX010000319.1:0-1685 GCA_036396915.1 Geopsychrobacteraceae bacterium
GGTGGACCAGAATGTCATCGCCGGCACCGACGTCGCCGACTACATCTACGTGCTGGAACTGGGCAGCAACAAGCTGGAAGGCAGCAAGGAAGTCTTCGACACCCGCTACAGGGACGCCATCGCCGACTGGCTGTTCTGAGCAGCGGCCGCCAGCCGGCGAAGCGCAATGCAAGAGGGCCGCGTCTCGAGACGCGGCCCGATTGTCCGGGCAAGCTCAGCGGTGTCTTACTCGGGCCTCAGCACCAGTTCGTCGGTCGTCGCCTGGGACCTGGGCCACAGGATCTTGGCCTCGGCCGGGGACTGTCCGACCTCGTCGTACTGGATCACGAAGATCGGAACCTCGGGCCACTGCTGATAGGCCCAGGCCGGGTCCGTCGTCTGCGGAAAGTGGATGGTGCCGCGGGTGCCTTCCCACTCCAGTTCGCGCAGGGCAGCCTGGATCGCGTCTGACTCCGTGCTCCCGGCGGCCTTGATCGCCTCGGCAATGACCATGATGCCGTCGTAGCCTTCCATGGCGACCGCGTTGGCCGGGCGGCCGAACTTCTCCATGTAGGTCTCGCCGAAGCTGCGCGACAGCGGTGTGTCGGGCTTGCCCGGCAGGCCGGCGGGGTTGCCGATCACATATTTGCCGGCATCGCCCATCACGTCCCAGAACTCGGGCTCGAGCACATCGGCGCCCGCGGCAAAGACCGCGGTTTCGGCTGTCGGCGCCAATCCGAGGTCATAGGCCTGGCGCAGCATCAGCAGCAGGTTCGAGCCGGTGAAGCCGGCCACGAGCAGGTCGGGCTGCGGGTCGGCCCGCTTGAGCTGAAGCAGTTGCGGCGTGAAGTCCGACACCGTGCTTTCAGCCGTGAACGAGGTGAGCTTGGCGTCGGTCTTCTCCAGGTTCTTGGTGAACACGTCGATGATGCCGAAGCCCCAGTCGGAGTTTTCGGAAATGATCGCGATGTTCTTGAAGCCGGCTTCCTTCACCCAGTCGGCGGCGACCGAATAGACCAGCGAGTTGGCCACGGTGACCCGGAACACCTGCGGGATCTGGGCCGCGGTGACCGAATCCGACCAGCATTCCCCGGCGATGAAGGCCGTGTTCGTTTCTTGCGCAACTGGCCCCACCGCCACACAGACGGCGCTGTGGGCAGATCCCGTGACGGCGACGACGTTCTCGCTCCTGGCGAGGCGCTGGAAGGCGGCGACGCCCTTTTCCGGCACGCCCGAGGTGTCCTCGACGATCAGTTCGACCTGCTTGCCCATCAGGCCGCCTGCGGCATTCAGCTCCTCGACGGCGACGATCATGCCGTCGCGCAGCGATTCACCGGTCTGGACGCCGCCCGGAGGCGACAGCGGCGCGATGCCGCCGATCTTGATGGTTTCCTGCGCCTGTGCGGGGGCGAGGGCCGCCGCAAGCGCGACGCTCAGCGCCGTCGCAAGTTTGATGAAGGCTGTCATGGCAGAATCCCCTGTTGAGACTTTTCGTGGGATTGATCAGCCGCGCCGTGGCCCAACCCAGCCTTCGACTGTAAGCGCTGCAACGGATTGCGACAATTCCCGAAGGAGAGTAGATCTGTCGCGGGCTGAGCCTCGATCAGCGACAGTCGGCGACAGAGGCAAGGCGGCAATGCGACAGAACTTCATCGCGAACCTGCGTCTGCTGTGCAGCTATCACCCGTCGGTCTCGGCCGTGGGGC
>DASWJX010000320.1:0-5386 GCA_036396915.1 Geopsychrobacteraceae bacterium
CGAAGCCGAAGCCGAAGCCGAAGCCGAAGCCGAAGCCGAAGCCGAAGCCGAAGCCGAAGCCGAACCTGAACCTGAACCTGAACCTGAACCTGAACCTGAACCTGAACCTGAACCTGAACCTGAACCTGAACCTGAACCTGAACCTGAACCTGAACCGCTCAGCCTGTTTGCGCGGCTGAAGGCGGGTCTGGCGAAAACCCAGTCTTCGCTGGTGGGGCGGGTGGACAGTTTGCTGCGCGGCCGGTCGTCCATCGATGAGGAGCTGCTGGAAGACCTTGAGGAAATTCTGATCACCGCCGACCTCGGCATGCAGACCACCCGGAAGTTGATCGACGCTCTGCAACAGCGTCGCGGACGGGGTCAGCTGGAAACTCCGGAACAGCTGCGTTCGGCCCTGATGGAGGGGCTTGAGCAGTTGCTGCAGCTCGATACCCGGCCGCTGAATGTTGAAAGCGCCAAGCCCTATGTCATTATGGTGGTCGGCGTCAACGGGGTCGGCAAAACCACCACGATCGGAAAATTGGCAAATCAGTTGACCCGGCAGGGGAAAAAGGTCCTGCTCGGCGCAGGAGATACCTTCCGGGCCGCGGCTGCCGAACAGCTGACGATCTGGGGTGAGCGTGCCGGCGCTGATGTGGTCCGGCACCAGGAGGGAGCCGACCCGGGTGCCGTGGCCTTCGATGCCGCCAAGGCGGCGGTGGCGCGCAAGGCCGACGTGTTGATCCTCGATACCGCCGGGCGTCTGCATACCAAGGTCAATCTGATGGAAGAGTTGAAGAAATTGCGCCGGATTCTGGATCGGGAAATTCCGGATGCTCCGCATGAAACCCTGCTGGTCCTTGATGCCACCACCGGGCAGAATGCGCTCAATCAGGCCCGCCTGTTCAATGAAGCCGTCGCCATTGACGGCATCGCCTTGACCAAGCTGGACGGGACCGCCAAAGGCGGAATCGTGGTGGCGATTGCTGCCGAGCTGCAACTGCCGGTTCGTTTTGTCGGCATCGGCGAAGGGGTTGATGATTTGAGGCCTTTCGACCCGGCCATGTTTGTCGAGGCGCTGTTCGAAAAGTAACTGTAAATCTTGACTTTTGTCGTGTTAACACCTAAATTCCAAAGAGGACATGACGATGGATGGCCTGTTGCTGAATCGTTTGGAACAGGCGGCGGAGCGTCTGCTTGAAAAAAAACGCGCGCTGTCTGAAACCTGCCGGCGCCTGGAAGCCGAAAAGGCCGAGTGGTACGAGCAGCGCAAAGCGCTTCTCGCCAAGGTCGACGAAGTTCTGGCCCGGCTTGATGAGCATCTTGAACAGGAGGAGTCTTGAGCCATTCGGTTCGGGTGCGGGTTCAGGGCCGCGAATATAACCTGCGCAGCCAGCAGGCACCGGAGCAGGTCCAGGAGATTGCCGCTTTTGTCGAGAAGCAACTGGCTGAAATCGCCCGGGGCGGCTCCGTGGATTCCCAGGACCACCTGGCTCTGGCTCTTTTGAATCTGGCCGGGCAGTATCTGCAGCTACGAGACAGCGCAGGTCGGATCGATCCTGCCCGGGAAAGACGCCTCGAACAGCTGCTGCAGAAATTGGAAAACGGCATCGAGCTGTCTTGAGCCGAGCAAATGATTCCCTGGTTTTTTCAGGGCTTTAAGATAGATACGGTTAGGTAGAAAAAGAAAATGGACCTACGCACCTTGTCAATGGGTGCTTTACATTCCGGGCTCTGCTCAGCGACTGGCTGCTCTGCCCGGCGTTCTGTTGGTGGATGTTTTATGTCGATGCTGCTGCGTTTACTTATGAAGATTCCGGCCTGAAACAGGTCGGCCCTTTACAATTAACGAAACCGCATTCACCGCTGCCATTTTTCTTTCCTTTCCCGTTTCCCTTCCTTCTGCCCTGAGGTCTTCGCCCGTTCGGAGTTCTCTGTCATGCCGAAGCAGCTTTTTCGGGATACTTTGCTCGCACAACGCGTGCAGCTCTCCAAAGACCAACGGCGCTGTCTGAGCCGCGCTGCCCAGCAGGCGCTGATCGGCTCGCCGGTGTTTCAGGATGCTGCCTGTATCGCTCTCTACAGTCCGACACGCGGCGAGGTTGAGACAGCGATGCTGTTCTCTGCGGCCCGCAGGGCAGGAAAAAAAGTGTGCTATCCGCGCGTCGTGGGCGAACGGATGGTGTTCATCGAAGTGGACGATCTGGCGTCTCTCGGCAAGGGGGCGTTCGGTCTGCTGGAACCTCAGGAAGGTCCCGGTGTTTCGGTGGCTGATCTGCAATTGATGGTGGTGCCGGGAGTGGCGTTCGACCGTAGCGGGCATCGTCTCGGTTACGGCAAGGGTTTTTACGATCGTGAGTTGCATTCCGTCGGTTTTTCCGGGGTGCTTATCGGACTTTGTTATGGGTTTCAGCTGCTGGATCGATTGCCGGTGGAAGCGCACGATGTTCCGGTAGCTTGTCTGGTTTCTGAGCAAGGTCTTTTTTTTCCGCTCCGCTCTTCGGATACGAGCGGTTCACCATAAACTCTGCAAGGAGGTTTGCTGTGGAGATGGAACTGATAATACTGGTTGTTCTGGTTCTGGTGGCGTTGGCGGCCGGAATTTTTCTGGGCATGCTGCTGCGCCGCAAGCTGTCGGAGTCGAGACTTGCCAACGCCCAGGCAACGGCTGATCAGATCGAGGCGGATGCCCGCAAGGAAGCTGAATCGATCTGCAAGGAGGCAGCGCTCCAGGCGAAAGACGTGGTTCTGCAGGCCAAGACCGATTGGGAGCAGGAGGTGCGCGAACTGCGCCGCGAGATCCAGTCCCATGAAAATCGCCTGCAGCAGAAAGAGGAAAATCTCGAAAAGAAGATGGCCCAGATTGACCAGCGTTCGGAAGAGCTGGACAAGAAGGATCATCAGCTCCGTTCGCAAGAGGGGCAGATTCAAAAACGTGAGCAGGCGGTCGAGCAGTTGCAGCATGAACAGCAGCAGCAACTGGAGCACATCTCCGGGATGAGCAGCGAGCAGGCCAAGCAGTATCTGCTGGATTCGATGCTGAGCGAGGCCCGGCATGACGCCGCCCGGGGTATCAAGCAGATCGAGGATGAGGCGCGTGAGGTGGCCGACAAAAAGGCCAAGATGATTATGGCGCTTGCGATCCAGCGCTACGCGGGGGACTTTGTCGCGGAGAAGACGGTCAGCGTGGTTCCGCTGCCCTCGGATGAGATGAAGGGACGGATTATCGGCCGCGAAGGGCGCAATATTCGGGCGATCGAAGCGGCCACCGGCATCGATCTGATTATCGACGACACCCCGGAGGCGGTGGTGATCTCCGGCTTTAACCCGGTCCGTCGTGAAGTGGCGCGGATTTCTCTCGAACGCCTGATTGCCGACGGCCGGATTCATCCGGCCCGCATCGAAGAGTTGGTGGAAAAGGCGGCCGAGGAGGTTGAGGTGTCGATCCGCGAAGCGGGCGAGCAGGCAACCTTCGATGTCGGAGTTCATGGCATCCATCCGGAAATCATCAAGCTTCTGGGGATGCTGAAATACCGGACCTCATACGGGCAGAATGTTCTGCAGCATTCCCTGGAGGTGTCTTTCCTCTGCGGCATGATGGCCGCCGAGCTGGGCATTAACGTCAAGCAGGCGAAGCGCGCCGGACTGCTGCACGATATCGGCAAGGCGGTCAGCCACGAGCTGGAAGGATCGCATGCTGTCAACGGCGGCGAACTGGCTCGCAAGTATGGCGAGACACCCAAAATCGTTCATGCCATTGCGGCACACCATGAGGACGAACAGCCGGAAACCGTGCTGGCGATTCTGGTGCAGGCCGCCGACGCCCTTTCCGGAGCCCGGCCCGGCGCGCGCCGGGAGACCCTGGAAACCTATGTCAAGCGACTGCGCGAGCTGGAAGGGATCGGTACCTCTTTCAGCGGGGTGACCGGTTGTTTCGCTATTCAGGCGGGCCGCGAAATTCGCGTCATGGTCTCCAGCGGCGAAGTTTCGGATGCGCAGGCACATGTGCTGGCCAAGGATATCGCCCGCAAGATCGAGGCTGAGATGACCTATCCCGGACAGATCAGGGTGAACGTCATTCGCGAAACCCGGGCCACCGAGTACGCCAAATAAACCGGAAAGTGCAGACCTTGAAAATATTGTTTATCGGAGACATCGTCGGACGCGCCGGACGGCGCATTCTTGCTGAGCGGCTCGACCGGCTGGTGGACAGGCATTTTATCGACCTGGTCGTCGCCAATGGCGAGAATGCCGCGGCCGGATTCGGCCTGACGGCCGCGATTGCCCGTGAGCTGTTCGCGAGCGGAGTGGATGTCCTGACCTCGGGCAATCATATCTGGGACAAGCGGGAAATCTTCGATACCCTCGATCGGGAAGAGCGCCTGCTGCGACCGGCCAACTACCCCGGAAAATTGCCGGGACGGGGCGCCGGTGTGTTCACCTCCGCGGCCGGGGTGAAGATTGCGGTTGTCAATCTTGAGGGGCGGGTGTTCATGAAAAATCTCGACTGCCCGTTTCGGGTCGGCGAGGCGCTGGTGAAGGAGCTCGGGGCGCAGACGCCGATTATCCTGGTCGATTTTCATGCCGAGGCGACCAGCGAAAAGCAGGCTTTGGGTCATTTTCTGGCCGGTCAGGTATCCGCGGTTGTCGGCACCCATACGCACGTGCAGACCGCCGACGAAAAAATCCTGGCCGGGCATACCGGCTATCTGACCGATGTCGGCATGACCGGAAGTCAGGATGCCGTTATCGGCAATCTGAAAGAACCCGCGCTGGAGCGATTCCTGACCCAGTTGCCGGTTCGGCTGGAGGCCGCGAAAAAGGATCCGCTGCTTTGCGGGGTGTTGTTGACTGTAGATGAAGAGACCGGCCGCTGTGAAACGATTGAACGCATTCAGGTCGGACTTGAGGGCTAGGTGATGAAAGAGATGAAGTCGGTTCGCGAGCAGATGGAGATCATCCTCCGGGGGGCGGTAGAGGTTCTGGTCGAGAGTGAGCTGGAGGCACGCCTTGCGGCGTCTCGCGAGGAGGGTGTGCCGCTGGTTATCAAGGCCGGCTTCGACCCCACGGCGCCCGATCTGCACCTGGGACATACGGTGTTGATCCAGAAGCTGAAACAGTTTCAGGATCTGGGACATCAGGTTTGCTTCCTGATCGGGGATTTCACCGGCATGATCGGCGATCCCACCGGCAAGAATGAAACCCGCAAGCCGCTGACCCGGGAACAGGTTCTGGAGAATGCCAAGACCTACCAGGAGCAGATATTTAAAATTCTCGATCCCGCAAAGACCAAAGTCGTTTTCAACAGCGAGTGGATGGGGAAGATGTCGGCGGCGGATCTGATCGGTCTGGCCGGCAAGTACACGGTGGCCAGGATGCTGGAGCGTGACGATTTCAACAAGCGTTA
>DASWJX010000321.1:0-4763 GCA_036396915.1 Geopsychrobacteraceae bacterium
TCCCCACCCCAGCCCTCCCCTTGAAGGGGAGGGAGCTTAATCTGAGTGATGCATTGATGTCAGGGTGCTGAATAGTTACAAATGAACATTCATTCACGGAGGAGAGCATGGACCATCGTTTCATCATGACCGCTTTCGGCAAGGACCGGCCCGGCATTACCGCCGATGTCACCAAGCTGCTCTTTGAGAACGGCTGCAATCTCGAAGAAACCACCATGACCCTGCTGGCCGATGAGTTCACCGTGATCCTGCTCTTTTCCTGCAAGGACGCGCATATCGACGACCGCTTGCTGATGGAATGCCGCAGGCTGGAACGGGAAAAGGAGATCTTTGCCTTCGTGCGCCCGCTGGGGGAGCGGCAGGCGCAGAAAAAAACCGGCTACAGCGATCACGTCCTGCATGTCGAAGGGCTCGACCAGACCGGTATCGTCTATCAGATCAGCCAGTTTCTCGCCGACAACGGATTGAACATCGTCGATTTGAAATCGGTCGTCGAAGCCTCGCCGGAGAGCGGCACCGCGATCTATGTGATGGACATGCATATCCAGGTGCCGGACGGCACGCCGCTGGAGGGGGTCGAGCAGGGGTTGTCGGCGGTCGCCGACGACCTGCATGTGGATATCACGCTCGGACAGTCGTAGACGGCTGCCCCGCTCGCCCCGCCTGAAACATCGAGTCGTACCGAAACGGCCACCCGGATGAAGCATCGGGTGGCCGTTTTACGGTCATGTCAGCGTTGCCAGGCGGCGACCGGTGCTTCAGCCCCTACTCGCCAGCGCCAATTTCAGACCCAACGCCAGCAGCAGCGCCCCCATCAACCGTTCGGCCCAATGCCCGAAGCGGCTGAAGAACCGGCGTACCTTGGGTTGGGTGAGAAACAGCGACAGGCCGCAGAACCAGGCGGCCGTGGCGAGCGACATGTAGAGCCCGTAGCCGAGCTGCACCGCGGCCGGGGTGTCGTGACTGATCACCACCGAGAACAGCGACAGGAAAAACAGGGTGGCCTTGGGATTGAGGGCGTTGGTCAGAAAGCCGATGCGCAGGGCCTGGGCCGCGGCGGGGATCGGGACGCCGCCCGCCGGGTTTTCGGCGGTCTGCTCCGCCGGCTGCGCCCGCAGCGATTTCCAGCCGACATAAAGCAGGTAGCAGGCGCCGATCAGCTTGATCAGGTTGAACAGAACGATCGACTGGGAGATCACCAGGCCCAACCCGAGCAGACAATAGGCGACATGCACCAGGATGCCGAGACCGATGCCGATGCTGGTCCAGAGCGCGGGGGTGCGGCCGGCGACGATGCTCTGGCGCAGCACCATGGCGAAATCGGGGCCGGGACTGGCGACGGCCAGCAGGTGGACGATGACGATGGTGAGGAATTCGCCGAAATACTCCATAGCCGCTATTTCCCTTCCCTGATCAGTTCGGCCATCTGCCGTCGGAACAGCCCGGCGCCGCCGTTGGCCGGATGCCGGACTGCGTCGGCCGCAATGCCGAGATCGGCCAGCTGGGCCGCCGCTTTCTTGCCGACCGCAACGATCCGCGGGAAATTTCCCAGAGCGATCATCCGGCGCAGCATCCGGTGCCCGGCGGCCAGCTCCTCGTCGGTGGGGGTGCGGTTGCTCAGCAGTCCCGCGCCGGGTTTGTAGGGATGCCAGGGGAAGGCGTTCCAGAGCACGAAGGAGCGGGGATCGAAACCGTTCGCGGCGAAAAATCCCCAGACGACGGTGGCGGTCGGCTCGGTGAAGCCGTCGCGGCGCAGGCTCTCTTTGCTGGTGCGTTGCGGTTTCAGGCCGCTGAAGACATGCTCCGGCAGGATCCCCTTGCCGTTCAGTCCGCCGAGCAGCAGGCGTTCCGAGGTCATGGGGATGCCGCTGAAGTGCCCGCCCTGGTAGCCGATGGCTTCGGCGACCAGCAGCAGCTGCGCCCGGCCGATCCGTTCCCGCAGGTACTGCAGCAGCTGGTCGCGCCTGATCCGCGGACCCCGGTCGCAGCGGTCATGTTGCGGATCGCTTTGCCCCCAGGGATTGAAGACCCCCGGCGTCCGGTAGCCGGCCAGATCGTTGACGAACCGCTCAGCCATGAGTGACCGGCTGAGCCAGGATGTACGGCTGGGCGATCAGCATGCGAAAGGGGGTGTCGAGCCGGGTTTCCCAGCGGTCGATCTGCTCGCGACTCGGCTTGTGCAACTGGCCGGCGGAGATCCACGCCGAGACCTGATGCTTATTGTCGCCGGCCACCTCGACCGCGACATCGACCAGATCGAGATCCGCGGCCACCAGGATAATGGCATCCTTCTGCAGGTGAAAGCGCAGGTCCTTCCAGTCGACCGTGGCCAGATCCTTGGCGAATTTGTCACGGACTTCCGTACTGACTGTCATCGATAACTCCCGAAGCAATGGTTCTTTTGAATGCCGCGGTCTTCCCGGAGCGGGAAAGACCGCAACCCTACAGTTTTCTCTGTCGTGTCCGAGAAGATAGCGAGCCGGGACAATAGCGGTCAAGCATCAAATCTTGAAAATATCCAGCTGAATGGTTAATCTGTGCGGCGACCCTGCCCATCCCCCCTCAACATAAAAGGACCGACATGAACGGCGAACTCCAGCGTACCGTGAAAAAGATGATCCAGGTCGAACTGGACGCCATGCGCTACTACCAGCTGGCCAGCCGCGCCATGAACGACCAGGGCGCCATCGACCATTTCCGGCGGCTGGCCGGCGAGGAACAGGATCACGCCCGGAGTTTTTACGAGATCTACCCCGGCGACGACCTGCCGCCGTTTGCCGAGATGGTTCGGGATCAGCCGGAAGAGAACCGCCTGCTCCGGGCCATGGACGGCGAACTGCTGGCGCGGCTCGATGAGCGGCAGGCCCTGCAGCTGGCGATCCGGCTGGAGCAGGAGGTCGCGGACCGTCTGCGGCGGATGGCCATGGAGGCCGCTGATCCGGCGGTGAAGCTGGTGCTGGAAAAGAATGCCGCATCGACTGCGGAGCATCTGCTGTTGATCAGAGAGGATTATCAGCGGCTGTACGGAACCCTGTCCGGCTGAGACCGGCCCGCGGCAGCGCGGCGGGCCTTGCGTTCGCGCATGCCCCGCCTGGCGAAATCAGCGGAGACCGCTAAGGTTTTCCCAGGCAGTTGAAGCAGTCCCGCAGCGTACAGAGTCCGCAGGAGTGGTGCATCAGCACCGGAATGCCGTTTTTTTGCGCGGCGCTCATCGCCTGGTTCCGGGCCTGGTGGGAAACCTTGTTGGTGAAGATCACCACCGCGTCGACCTTGGCGAATTTTCCCGCCATGTTGGCCTGTTCGGTGTTGAAGATGCGCAGCTTGATGCCGAACTTTTTTGCCTCACTTTGGTAATGCCGTTCCAGTCTCGCCATGCCGCCTATCAATGCAATACACATCATTCATCCTTTTTGCGCCATGGCCATCACTGCCAGCGGATTGTCGGCCGCCAGCAGCAGCTCCGCCATGCGCCGTCGGCAGACGTTGAAGGTTTCGGCCAGGGCCAGGCTGCGGCGGGGGTCGCCGAAAATCATCCAGCTGCTCTGGCACGAGTAGGGCTTTTCGGACCAGCCGATGAAGGCCGCCACGTCCCGGAGGGGATAACCGAGAAAAACCCCGACCTCGTGGGGGATATGCTCCCGGGCGAAGCGCTCCCGCAGGGTGCGCAGCGCCCCTTCCAGGCTCGGCGTGGCGCCGTAGCCCGCCTTTTTCAGAAAAGCGGCGCTGCCGCGACGGGTGAGGCAGGTTTCGAGCAGCTGCGGTCGGTAGAACAGCAGCAGGATGCCGCACCCGTTTTCCCGCATCGTCGCCACGCAAAGACCGCTGTCGGCGAGCAGCTGCTCGCCGTAGCGCTTCCACAACCGATAGAGGTTGTGCCCGCAGAGCTGCTCCCGATCGACCACCCGGATCAGGTTGGCCGGCTTGGCCCCGGCCAGGACTTCGGCGGTTTCCAGGGCCAGAAAGGAGGCCAGGCATTCGCGCTCCCCGGGAAACTTCCAGGCCAGCTCGATCCAGGCCCGGCGCCGGGCCTTTTTCAGGATCGACTGAAAGGGGTTTTGCCGCGCCTGTCCCGCGGGGCAGGGAGCGATCGTTGCGTGACGTTTCGCGGAGTCGGGATGGGATGCGGATGGCACGGGGCGTCCTCCTTTGCAGTCTTTCGGAAAATGAAAACCATTTTCAATAAAAGAATCTGAACTGTCAACCCTAAAAATCCCGCAGCCTAAAAATCCCGCCTTGCCCCCCTGAACAGTGCCCCTTGCGAACTTCGGCAGACGTATCCTTGAAATTGAAAACTGTTTTCATTTTTGCCTTGACACCCCGCCTCTCTCTATCCTATTGATACCGACATTCATTTTCGGCGGCGCTTGCAAGCCGCCCTCGGTTACACTCCGTTTCGGCTTATCCGGGAGGAATTTACCATGCATCCCCACATGCTTTTCGCCCCCTTCAACCGCCTGTTCGCCGCGCTGCTCCTGCTGGCCGCCGTCCTGGCGCCGGCCGCTCCGGCCGGTGCCGCGGCATACTACCAGGGCATGGTCGATGAGATCGGCGCCTTCTATACGCAGGCCCTGGAGAGTTACCGCGCCGGGGACAGGCAGGACGCCAAGCTGCAGGCCAACGCCGCCTACTTCGAGGTCTTCGAGAACCTTGAGGGGCCGATCCGCATCAACATCTCGGCAAACAAGAATTTCCTGCTCGAGGAGGAGTTCGTCGGCATCCGCAAGATGATCATCGCCGGCGAGCCGGTAGCGGCGATCGAGGCG
>DASWJX010000322.1:0-9109 GCA_036396915.1 Geopsychrobacteraceae bacterium
CTGTACGGCTGCAAGGAGCAGTTTCTGCGGAGCTGCGATGTCCTGGCCAGCCGCATCAACAGCGGCAACAGTCCCATCTTCTGGGAGTCCGAGCGCAACATCGACTTTTTGCACACCTTCCTCAAACGCAAAAAAGAGACAGACCGGGAACCGGACCCGCGGCTGGCGGAATGGCTCGCTAAGTTCGAGCGCGACAAGATCGAAGCGGCGAGGGAGTTCTGGTACCAGACCCTGATGGGGATAGACGAAAGTCTGCAGGATCTCTATTAGGGTCCAGCGTTCGGGAAGGGACCAAAGTGAATTCAGCGAGATTGTTGCGGTAAAAGGGCCCTTTCTTTTTGGCGCGGTGCTAAAACCGGCTTTATCCTTTGGGCCACAAAGGGAGAGGTCATGGCGCGGACCAGCGCGCTGTAGTTCAGCTGGAAGGTCACTTCTGTGCCGACGGCCATGAGTTTTTCGCTGTCGGACTCCAGGATGAGGTGATCGCTGCTGGCCCCCATGATCTTGATGCCTGTCGGTGCGTGCAGACCGCAAGGATCGATATCCTGCCGGCCGATGGCGAGGATGCTTTGCCTGACCAGGCCCCGATCCTTCACCGGCGGCGCCTCGCCGAACGCGGTTTGAGCAAGCGTGCCTGACGGCAGTGACGGCTTGGTCCTGGCCTCGATCACTTCGGCGACGAGCGTGATCGCATCGCTGTGCAACCCTTCGATCGGTTGCCGATAAAGGGTTTCGCAACCGAGCAGGATCGATTCACCCAGGCGCAGATCGTTGATCCTGCCGCTGTCTGTATCACCCAGGGCCCAGGCGATGTTGGCCGAGTTCCCGCCCGATACGATTTCTACCTTCAGACCCAGGGTCGCTTCAATGGCGTCAGCGAGCCCGGAGAGCACCGCCATGTTCTCGGCATCGGGGGAGACCCCGCTGCGGCAGGCGAGATTGGTGCCGATCCCTTTAAAGCGGATATGGGGGAGGGCGCAGGTCTGGCGAACGCAGTCGATCAGTTCATTGGGCGGGATCCCTTCACGGAGGTCGCCCAGCTCGACCATCAGCACCACTGCGTGGACGCAGTCGGCCTTTTGCGCTGCGAGCGAAAGCCTTTTGATGACTTCCATCTCGGTGTTGAAGCTGACATCGGCATGCCTGACTACCCGCTCCACCTGGCTCAGCATCGGCGAGCGGATCAGGGTCATCGCGGCATCGATCCGCGCCAGACGCAGTGCTTCGATATTTTCGATCCGCGAGTCGCCCAGCGATTTCACCCCGGCGCGCAGCAGCGTGGCCGCAATCTCGGCGGAGCCGAGGGTTGCCTTGGTCACGCCGGTGACCGAGATGCCGCGCCGGGCCAAACGTTCAACCAGGGTCCGGGCGTTATGATAAATTTTGCCGAGGTCGATCTCCAGCCGCGGAGCGGACATCACGAGGAGGCAACCCGTCTCTCCTGGAGTCCCGGGAAGGCCGTCAGTACCATCGACAGCAAATGCTCGGCCGGCCGGGTCAAGGCGTCGGTGACCGGGATGCCGAACTCCTGCTGATACTGGCTGATGGCCGCACTCACCTCATGGTCGTTCATGTTCTCGTGGTTGATCGTCAGGCCGATGATTTTCGTGGCTGCAAAGGTTTCGATAAGATTGATTTCGCTGGCCGGCGTCGGCATCGCCATGTTTTCAAAGTCGCAGCGTTCGCTGCGGCCGGGCGCGTGCTGTAACACAACCCCATCGGGGCAACAGCCCCGCAGAATAAAGGACGAGGAGGAAAAGGCGGGATGACTCAGCGCCCCTTGCCCTTCGACAATAATGACGTCGGGAGCCTCGATTTCGAAGGCCTTGAGAATCGTTGCCTCCAGTTCACCGGCGCAGAATTGCGACGGAACCGCGTCGAGCGCGACACCGTAGCGTGCGCCCTGGATGATTCCGGTCTGACCGGTGCCGATCATGACCGTTTTTATCCCCGCTTCATTGAGGGTGCGGGTCATGATGGTGGCGGTGGTCCGTTTGCCGATCGCGCAGTCGGTCCCTAACACGGCAATCACCGGGCAGGTGACTTCGGCGATGCGGCCACTGAACAGGCTCAGGTCCTTCTTGTCGCGCGGCTTGCGGACGTCGAGGATTTCCACCTTGCTGGCGATACAGGCCGCGGCAAAGACCGGATCATCGTTGAGGAATTCATGCAGGCCGTTGACGATATTCATGCCATGGCTCATCGCCTCAAGAACCAGGGCCCGCTCGTGTTTCGAAAGCATGCCGCTCGATGGCGCCATTCCAAAAATGAAGGAAGCCGGGGTCGCGTCGGCCTGTGACAGCGCGTCAGCCAGATCGCGGCAGATCGGGATCGCGTTCGGCTTGTTGTCGAGCACCATTCCGGTATCAAGGCCTGCCTGTTGGCTGTCGATGACCGAGAGGATTTTGTATTTCTCGGAGTGCCTGATCAGCCCGTTGGCGGTTTTGCCGTCAATGGCGCCAAAATTCGCTTCGCAGTAGACGATTGCCGTGGTAACGCGGTGCTTGTCTTGCGTGGGGTGCGCTGGTGCGGACGAGGATAGGTTGTTTTTGGCAACGGACTTAAGGGGGATTTTTGAGGTGTTTAAAGATACGACGGGCGGGACTGCAAGCATAGCTGCTCCTTTGAGCATGAGTCTCAGATGAGGCGACGAGATCGTGTCGACCAGGATTGGTCGATTGTCAATGATTGGTCCCAGCCAAGGTTGGTTTGCTGTGGAAATAAATTTCCAACGGGCAATTTGATTCTAGAGAGTAACACAATATGACATGAATTGTTGTTTTATGGATTTAAAATTAATATTACAGGCGTCTGTCTGGTATTAAACAAATCATATTTAATTCATCATTGCGTAAAAGGAAGTTGCCCAAATCTTCTACATTCATATAACATGAACGATTCAGGCGCTTGACTGTATTGCGTTAGTTTATTGAAAAGAACAGTAAACACAGATCGGTAGCAATAGCAGATCAATGTTTTTTCGATAAATTCCAATCTGTATATTTGAGTTGCTCTGTGTTTTATCCCCTTCATGCACAGGTTTGCCCAATGAGTTTCAATGTTCTGACTGCGGAAATTTCCCATGAGACCAATTATTTCAGCCTGCACAAAACCGGCAAGCGCGCCTTCATGGACCGCTATGCCCTGATCGGAGCAGCAGCCATCGCTGAGCGCGGCGATGAGAATACCGAACTGGCCGGTTTTCTGGATGCCGGGCGTGTGCATGGCTGGCAGGTCGAGCATGCCATCAGCGCTGCGGCCGGACCGAGTGGTAAAATCAGACGCAAGGCGTTTGACTGGCTCTGCGGGCCCATACTCGCCAGCATCAAACAACGGCAATTCGACGGCCTGCTGCTGGGCCTGCATGGGGCGATGGGGCTCGATTTCTGTGAAGATGGCGAAGGGGAGTTGTTGCAGCGCATTCGCAGCCTGGTCGGCCAGAAGCTGCCGATCGCCATCACCTTGGACCCCCATGCCAACGTCAGCGAACAGATGTGCGAACTGGCCGACATCATTGTTTCATTCAAAACCTACCCGCACGTTGATATGCGCGCCAGCGGCCGCCAGGCCGGAGAGATCCTGCAACGGACGATGACCGGCGAAATCAAACCGCGTACCATCCGCGTCGGTCGACCCATGCTTGAAGAGGTCAATGGCGGCCGGACCGACATCGGGCCGATGATCGAACGTCTTGCCTCGGCACGGGCTTATGAACAACAGGCGGACGTTTTTGCCGTGAGTATCAATGCCGGCTTCGCCGGCGCCGATGTCGCAACGGTTGGCCCAACGGTCCTGGTGACCGGGCAGGGAGATTTTTCCGCCCATACGGCTTTTGCCGAAACGATCGCTGACGACATCTGGAATCGACGGTTTGAGGTGCTCAATGATTATCTGACCGCTAGCGAGGCGGCAGCGCTTGCGGCGGCCTACACATCGAACCAGGGCCCCTTGATCATTGCCGACTACGCGGATAATCCCGGCGCCGGTGGCTATGGTGATGCAACGGAGCTGTTGCGCGCACTGCTCGATGGCGGGGTGACAAATGCCTGTTTCGGTCCGATGGTGGATGGCGAAGTCGCGCAAGCGCTGCATGCGGCGGTGGTCGGCGAGCGGGTGCAGATTACTCTGGGCGGGAAAACCGATCCACTTTTCGGTGGTGGCCCACTGACCCTTGACGCCGAGCTGATCTCTGTCAGTGACGGCGATTTCATCGGTGATGGTCCCATGCTGCACGGGCTCAGCGGCAGCTTCGGGCCAAGCGCGGTGATAGACGTCGGCGGGATTGAGATTTTGGTGGTCAGCATCCCGCGGCAAATGCTGGACCTGCAACAATTCAAGGCCTTTGGCATCGACCCCCAGCGCAAACAGGTCGTTGCGCTAAAATCGATGCAACATTTTCGTGCCGCGTTTGAACCGATTGCCGGAGATGTCATTGTTTGTGACAGTGGCGCTCTTTGTACGCCACGTTACGACAGGCTGCCCTACCGCAACGTACCAAGACCGATCTTTCCCCTCGATCAGGTAGCGGGTTGAGGATTGGTTTGATGTCCATCCGGGCATCTGGGGGAGGCCAACGGTACCGGGATATCGACATGACGGCCCAGGCGGAATCGATTTGTCGACCTTGTGGCAAAATCGCCTGCCTGCGGCTCGCGGGATCGGTTGGGGCGGTTGGGGCGGTTGGGGCGGTGAAGCCGTCGCCAAAACGTCAGGCAGCCCGGCACTCTCGTGGGCAGGCGGGCAACAACAGAAAAAGGGGTCAGCTTGTCAGCTGACCCCTTGATCTTTCTGGTGCCCAGACACGGAATCGAACCGCGGACACGAGGATTTTCAGTCCTCTGCTCTACCGACTGAGCTATCTGGGCAAAGAGACTGTGTTTATAGTTGATTCTGTTTTGAACTGTCAAGGGAAAATCGGAGGGGGATCGCAAAAAAACCGGCTTGCGCGGTCTGCTGAAATTCCCCTGGGCCGGACCGCTAAAATTTTTCTTGCAATCGCGCGGCGTCCCCGCGTAAACTCGCCTGAAATTCGATGGAGTTATTCCGATGGTTGCAGCGCTCGCCCCCTGTTTTTATTTTTTCTTCTGGTTTTTCGGCTTTAGTCGGCCGGCTGCCAGGGGAACGGGTCTGTAGCGCGTCGGAAGCTTCGGATCGAACGGAAACCATGGCAGAACGGCAGCGCTTCTTCCATGGTCTTTCCTTTTTTAGCACAGCAATAAATGAGGGCCGTCGGAAGAATCCGGCGGCCTTTTTTGCCTTTCATCGGATCGCGGCACAGGCCGAAACAGTACGGAAAGGAGACAGCGATGATTATTGTCATGCAGAAAGGGGCCAGTCCGGAGGCCCTTGCCGAAGTGGAAAAGCGGATCGTTGAACTGGGCTACCAGCCGCACGTGATTCACGGCGAGACCCGCAATGTGGTCGGGGCCGTCGGTGACGAGCGCGGCAAGCAGGTGTTGCAGACGCTTGAGGTGCTGCCGGGGGTCGAGCGGGTGGTGCCGATCCTCCAGCCCTACAAGCTGGCGAGCCGTGAAGTGCAGCCCCAGACCAGCGAGGTTGAAATCGCTCCCGGCCTGGTGATCGGCGGCCGGGAGTTCGTGGTAATCGGCGGTCCCTGTTCGGTGGAGAGCCGGGAGCAGATCAACGCATCGGCGCTGGCGGTCAAGCTGGGCGGCGCCCGGCTGCTGCGCGGCGGCGCGTACAAGCCGCGCACCAGCCCCTACTCGTTTCAGGGGATGGAGGAGGAAGGGCTCAAGCTGCTGGCCGAGGCCCGTGAGCTGACCGGTCTGCCGATCGTCACCGAGGTGGTCAACCCGCGCGACGTGGAGCTGGTCGCCAGGTATGCCGACGTGATGCAGGTCGGGGCGCGCAATACCCAGAATTTCGCCCTGCTCAAGATGCTCGGCCAGCTCGACAAGCCGGTGCTGCTCAAGCGGGGGATGGCGACCACCATCCAGGAATTTCTGATGAGCGCCGAATATATTCTTTCCGAAGGCAACCGGCGGGTGATCCTCTGCGAGCGGGGGATCCGCACCTTCGAAACGGCGACCCGCAATACCCTGGATATCTCGGCGATACCGGTGCTCAAGCAGCAGACCCATCTGCCGGTGCTGGTCGATCCGTCGCATGCCACCGGCCACGCCCATCTGGTGCCGTCGATGTGTTATGCGGCGGCGGCGGCGGGCGCCGACGGACTGATCGTCGAGGTCCATCCCTGTCCGGAAGAGGCGGCCAGCGACGGCCCGCAATCGCTGCGGCCGGCGGATTTCAGCGCCATGATGAAGAAACTGAAACTGTTTGTCGAGGCGGCCGAGCGGACCCTGGGCTAGGCAACGTAACCGATGGAGCAAGGATCGATGTTTTTTATCCCGTTGTCACAGATCGAAAGTGTTGAACTGGTGATTCACAGCCTCAAGGCGGCCGGGGGGCAGGCGGACTGCCGGAGCTGTCCGGCCGGCAAGGTGTGCATGAAGCAGTGCCTGACCATTGCCGGGGCGATCGAGGCGATGTTCGGCGAGGGGGAGCTGGCCGACAGCGAGGCGGCGGAAATCCTGCTGGCCGATGAACTGTCCCGGCAGGCGCCGGCCGCGGAGGAGGAGCCGCCGGCCGGAAACGTATCGGACGGCCCGCCGCGCCTCAAGCTCGTCAAGTCGTAAGCGACCGATTGACAGCTGAGCGGGAACATTGTAGAACCATGCCTTGTCGTATACGCAGGGGCAGGGCGGTTCTGCGGTCTTTTTGATTCACCTTCAGCGAGGAGTTGGCGATGTATAAAATCATGACGCGTAACCAGATTTCGATCAAGGGCCTGGAGAAATTTCCCCTGGGCCGCTACGAGGTGGCCAGCGAAATCAGCCATCCCGACGCGGTGATGCTGCGCAGTCACCAGCTGACTCCTGAAGAGATCCCGCCGACGGTGCAGGCGATCGGTCGCGCCGGCGCCGGGGTCAACAATATCCCGGTGGAGGTGTGCACAGAGCGCGGGATTGTGGTGTTCAATGCGCCGGGGGCCAACGCCAATGCGGTCAAGGAGCTGGTCATGGCCGGGCTGCTGTTGACCTCGCGGGATATCCTGGGCGGCATCGCCTTCACCCGGGGCCTGCCGGCCGGCATGGATGCGGCCGGGATGAGCAAGGCGGTCGAGGCGGCGAAGAAGCAGTACGCCGGCACCGAGCTGGCGGGCAAAACCCTCGGGGTTGTCGGTCTCGGCGCGATCGGTTCGCTGGTCGCCGAAACCGGCCTGATGCTGGGGATGAAAGTGCTCGGTTACGATCCGGCCCTGTCGGTGGCCGCGGCCTGGCAGTTGTCGCGGGATGTGGAGCGGATGGAGAACATACAGAGTTTGCTGGCCAAGTCCGACTTCGTGACCCTGCACCTGCCGGTTATGGAAGCGACTCGCAACCTGATCAACCGGGACCTGGTCGACAGTTTCAAGCCGGGCGCCCGCCTGCTGAACTTCTCGCGGGAAAAGCTGGTCGACTCCGATGCCGTGCTCGGCGGTCTGGAGAGCGGCCGGCTGGCCAGCTATGTTTCCGATTTCCCGGTGCCGGAGCTGCAGGGGCGTGACGACGTGATCCAGATCCCGCACCTCGGGGCCAGCACTGCCGAAGCGGAAGAAAATTGCGCGATCATGATTGCCGACCAGTTGACCGATTTTCTGGAAAACGGCAATATCAAACACTCGGTCAATTTCCCCGACACCTTTCTGGAGCGTTCCGGTCCGTACCGGATCGCCGTGTGTAATCGCAATGTGCCGAAGATGCTCGGCCAGGTGCTTTCGGTGCTGGCCGACCGCGACCAGAATGTCGCCGACATGATCAACAAGAGTCGCGGCGATATCGCCTACAACCTGATCGATATCGAGCGCGAACCGGCGGCCGACCTGAAGGGGGTGCTGGAGGCGATCGATGGGATCATCAACGTTCGAATCTTATAAAGAGCCAGTTGCCAGAGGAGGATTGAATGTCAGACAAGGTCTATAATTTTGGTGCCGGGCCGGCCATGCTGCCTGAGCCGGTGATGCAGAAAATCCAGCAGGAATGGCTCGACTATCAGGGGATGGGGGTCTCGGTGATCGAGATCAGCCACCGGGCCAAGGAGTTCGTCGCCATTCTCGAAGAGGCGCAGGCGCTGTTCCGGGAACTGACCGGGCTGCCCGACAATTACCGGATTCTGTTTATCCATGGCGGCGCCCGCATGCAGTTTTCGGCCCTGCCGCTGAACCTGGCCGGGCGCAGGCCGGGCAAGCGCTGTCTCTATTTCGAAACCGGCAACTTCGCCAAGCTGGCCTCCAAGGACGCCAAGGAACTCTGTCAGGTCGAGATCGCCGCCAGCAGCGCCGACAGCAACTACGACCGCATCCCCGCCTACGATCCGGCCCTCTTCACCGACGACGTCTCCTATGTGCACATCACCGGCAACAACACCATCTACGGCACCCGCTGGAACCGCTTCCCGGAGACCGGTGATGTCCCCCTGGTTGCCGATATGACCTCGGAAATCCTTTCGCGGCAGATCGATTACTCCAAGTTCGGCGTCATCTACGCCGGCATGCAGAAGAACCTGGGCCCCTCCGGCATGGCCATGGTGATCATCCGCGAGGACCTGCTCGGCGCCGCCGCCGCCGAGACCCCGGTCCTGCTCAACTACACCCAGGCCGACAAGGACAATTCGCTGACCAACACCACCAACACCTTCGCCATCTACACCACCAAGCTGGTGCTTGAGTGGCTGAAAGAGCAGGGCGGGGTCGCGGCCATCGAGAAGCGCAATGAAGACAAGGCGGCGCGTCTGTACCGGGTCATCGACGCGTCCGGTTATTATCGCGGCGTCGCCCACCCGGAGCATCGTTCGATCATGAACGTCAGCTTCAATCTGCCCAGCGAAGAGCTGGAAGCCAAGTTCCTCAAGGAGGCGGGGGCGATCGGCCTCTACGCGCTGAAAGGGCACCGCAATGTCGGCGGCATCCGGGCCTCCATCTACAATCCGATGCCGCTGGCCGGGGTTGAGAAACTGGCCGCGTTCATGCAGGAATTTGAGAAGAACAACAGCTAGAAAAATTAGTGCTGCAGACAGCAAAGAGCCCCGCGGAGCGACACTCCGCGGGGCT
>DASWJX010000323.1:0-3906 GCA_036396915.1 Geopsychrobacteraceae bacterium
CGACGCTGACCAGTTTGTCAAACTGGGGTTCCAGCGCCAGGTCCCGATAATCGCGCACTTCGACCCGACAGCGCGCGGTCAGACCGGCCGCCCGGATCCGCTCATCGGCAAGGTCGGCTTGCGGTTGACTTAGGGTGACCCCCAGCGCCTCGACCCCGTAGCTCCTGGCGGCATGCAGGATCAGCCCGCCCCAGCCGCAGCCGATATCGAGCAGCTTTTCGCCCGGTTTGAGACGCAGCTTGCGGCAGAGGTAATCAAGCTTGCGGACCTGGGCCTGGTCAAGACTTTCATTGGGATCGTGAAAAAAGGCACAGGAGTAGACCATATGCCGCCCCAGCCACAGACGATAGAACTCGTTTGAGACATTGTAGTGGTACTGTACCGCTTCGGCATCCCGCTGTTTCGAATGGACCCGCCCCTGCAAGGCGACGGGAGTCCCCTTGCCCGGCCCGCGTTGCCGACCGGCCAGACGCAGCAGTTCCCGGCCAAGACGGAATTTGTCCTTCACGCCCCAGCGTCGCCCGACCAGGAACCCGGCCAGCTCAAAGCAGGCTTCCATGTCGCCATGGATATCAAAATCGTCATAAATGAACGCTTCACCGAGAGAGAGTTCGCTCGACCGCCAGAACATCCGGAGCAGAGCGCCGGGATGCTTGAGCTCGAGGGTAAAGCGCGGTGGTTGCTGGCCGTGCCGCCATTCGGAACCGTTCCAGAGGCGAATGGCGAACGGCCCGACCGGCGCTCCGGAGAAGATCCGGTTGAAGAATTCCAGGGTTTTAAGCGCCGCCGGATTCTGATGCGAAGGTTTTCTGGCAGAGTACACGGACATGAACGGCCCCCATTTCATGTTTATCATTCCTAAAAATGAATAGAACATTATCCGGGAATTGCAAGTACCGGGATTTATTTGCGGATCGTGAAGACAGCTTCTGCGGCTGTGAAATCAGGAGCCGGGATTCTCTGTGACAGGGCTGCCGTCAGGCGGGAACCGCCGGGCCGGGAACTTTCCCGATGGAACTTTCCCGGTTGACAGTGACCGACCTGCAAACCATAATTGATCCGTTGTCAACGATACCCTTTTTCGACAAAGGCAAACCCAGAGTAATCTGGCGACGCAAAGCCATGGATCCTTCCGTTTCATTCTGTTCGCTGGAAGGACAGCCAGGTTGCAAAAGATAGGGGAACCTCCCGGAACCTTTGGCCGGGATGCCGAGGCCTGTCTCTTTCAATCTGAGACAGGTTTTTTTTTGCCGACCCGCGGCGGAAACCTGTTCTACCGAAAAAAAAATTTCACCGGTAAGGGTGTTAAGAGCCCTGGCGCCATAAAGGATAACTGATCATGCTTGAATGCTTCAGTCGCGGTCGCTTCCTTTTACCCTCGCTCAGCCTGAAAAGCAAAATGTCCCTGCTGGTTTCGGCCCTGCTGATAAGCACCGTCTCTGCCGCGACCTTTTTCAGCGCGGCCCGCTTCGAACGAAATGCCAGGACCATCATCGCCACCCAGCAGTTCGCGCTGGTCTCTTCCCTGGCGGACAGTCTCGACGACAAATTCCAGATCGCCCTGGGAGCGTTGCTGAGCAACGCCCCGCACCTCCCCGAGGCGGCCTTGCAGGGCGATGCGCAGGCGGCTGCGGCTTTCCTGGACAGCAGGAAGGGACTGCACAGTTTGTTTGACAACCTGTTTCTGCTCTCGGGGGACGGGATGCTGATCGCGGAGGCCCCGCAGCAACACCACGACCAGAACCGGAATTTTTCTTTTCATAGCTATTTCCAAAAAACCCTCGCCGCCGGAACCCCCCGGATATCCGACCCCTTTCTCTGGAAACCAGCGGAGCAGCCGGCGGTCGTGCTGACCGTGCCGATCCTCAACCCGGAGGGTCAGGTCGTGGCGGTTCTGGCCGGCAGCCTGCTCCTGCACAAGGACAATTTTCTGGCCAATCTGGTTCGGGGCGATATCGGTCGTGCCGGGTACCTGTCGCTGTTCACCACAGCGGGGACCTTCATCGCTCATCCGGACCATGAGCGGATCTTCACCCGCGGGGTTCCGGCCCAGGCCAGGTCATTGTTTGCCCGGGCGATCGCCGGATTCGAGGGCTCCCTCGAAGGATTCAACTCAAGGGGGCAACCCAGCCTCACCTCCTTCAAATCCCTCCATTCGACCGACTGGATTCTGGGCATAAGTATTCCTCTGCAGGGGGCCTACGCCGCCGTCGCCGAGACCAGGCGACACGTTCTGCTCGGCTTGTTGCCGCTGACCGTGCTGTCCCTGCTGGTGACCTGGTGGGGCATGAGTTACCTGTTGCTGCCGCTGCAGCGTTTGACCGGACATGTCAGCGCCATGCCGGAGACCTTGCCGAACCGGCAGCCGTTTGTCGATTACCGTAACGACGAGATCGGCAATCTGGCCCAAGCCTTCAACACCCAGATGGAGCAGTTGGGCAAACAGCAAGCGCGGCTGGTCGAGGCCAGGATTTCGGCCGAAACGGAGCATGCCAGAAGCGAGGCGATCATCGCCGCCGTCGGTGACGCGCTGACCATCAAGGGCACCGATTTCCGGATCCTGTATCAAAACCGCAACTCTCTGGAATTGCTCGGCGAGCATGTCGGAAAAACCTGCCACCAGGCTCTTTTCAACCTGGACCGGCCCTGCGGCGAATGCGCCATGGCCCGGACCTTTCAGGATGGCCGCATCCATACCATGGAAAATCTGCTGCCGCTGGCGCAACGACCGATCGCTGTTGAGATAACCGCTTCCCCGATCCGGGATGCACACGGCAAAATCGTGGCCGGCGTCGAACTCCTCAGGGACATCACCGAACGCAGACAACTGGAAGAGCAGCTCCGGCACGCGCAGAAGATGGAGGCCGTCGGACAGCTGGCGGCCGGTGTGGCCCACGACTTCAACAACATCCTGGCGGCGATCATCGGCTATGCCGGTCTCCAGCAGACCAGGGCGGAACCGGGCAGCGAACTGCTGGCGGATCTCAAGCTGATCACCGCCGCCGCCGAGCGGGGCTCAAAGCTCACCCGGGACCTGACCACCTTCAGCCGGAAGCAGAACACCAACCTCGAACCGGTCGACCTCGGCGGCATCGTCCGGCGCTCGCTGGACCTGCTCGGACCTTTGCTCGGCAAACAGATCGAACTGCAGGCAAGGCTGACCCCGGTCGCACTGCCGATCATGGCCGACAGTCTCAATCTCGAACAGGTGCTGATGAACCTTGCCACCAACGCCAATCACGCCATGCCCGAAGGGGGACGCCTGACCATCAGCACCGAACAGGTTTCACTGGACAACGGATTTGCGGTGGGCACGGAGGAAGGGAAAGCTGGCGACTACGCCCTGCTCTGCCTGGCCGACAGCGGCTGCGGCATGGAGCAGGAGACCGTCCGGA
Source organism: Geopsychrobacteraceae bacterium (assembly GCA_036396915.1). Taxonomy (GTDB): domain Bacteria; phylum Desulfobacterota; class Desulfuromonadia; order Desulfuromonadales; family Geopsychrobacteraceae; genus BM509. The sequence goes on from DASWJX010000323.1 coordinate 3,396, forward strand.
GAATTTTCGAACCGTTTTTCACCACCAGGGAGATCGGCCGGGGAACCGGACTGGGGCTGGCCATCAGCTACAGCATCATCAAGCAGCACCAGGGCTGCATCATCTGCCGCAGCACGCCGGGCCGGGGGACCGTCTTCGAGATCTATCTTCCCCTGCGGCCGAAGACGCCGGCTTCGGCCGAAAGCCTCGATCTAAAACCCTGATCGGCGCGCTTTGCGAAAACAACAAAGGCCAGACCGGGCGGCCTGACCTTTGATTATTATTGGAGCGGGAAACGGGATTCGAACCCGCGACCTTCAGCTTGGGAAGCTGACACTCTACCACTGAGTTATTCCCGCTTAAATCGAGTGGTCTTTGTACCGCAATTCGCCCGCCGCTGTCAATGGTTTTCTCGCTTTATCTCTCTTCTTCCTCTCCGCTGCCGGCTCCGCCAGCCGCTCAGTGGATGGTGGCGCCGAAGATCGTGGACAGCATCTTCTCGGCTACGGCACTGGCGGGCACCTTGTAGGCT
>DASWJX010000324.1:0-1822 GCA_036396915.1 Geopsychrobacteraceae bacterium
CCCTCAGGGCCGCATAGCCGACCACCCGGGACAGATCCCCGCTGACGTCACCGGAATGGCCGTAGCGGACCAGACGGCATTGCGTTGCGCCGCGCTCCAGGACCGCCTGCAGCATGACCACCGCCGGCACGACACCGCACATGGAAATATCGTTAGCGCGCACGGTGCGGTACAGGCGCGCCGGGTCCAGAGCCAGGGCGGCATCGATGGCCAGCTGATCCCGCCGCCTGGTTTCGGCGGCGCCGAGGAAATGATTCATGTCGGAACTCGCCACAATCAGCACCTCGTGCGGCCAGTCGTTCAGCGCCCGCCCGAGATCGGTCCCCAGACCGAGCCAGTCCGGCAAACGCCCCGCTCCGAGGCAGATCGGAACGATCCGCAGCTGCGGCTGCAGATACTGCAACAGAGGAATTTGCACTTCGATGGAATGTTCGAAACGATGGGCGAGCTGATCGGGGCGCAGCAGGGGGCAGCGTTGCATCAGGTAAGCGGCCAGATCGGCGGCGATCGGCGCCTCTCCCAGAGGCGTCCGCCAGCTCCCCTCGCAGCAGATGGCCGCCTGCTCGCCGACCCCGTGATGATTCGGCCCGAGCAGCACAATCCGCCGAGGCAGCTCGGTGTCGGCGAACAGCTCCGCGGCGATCGCCCCGGAGTAGATGTATCCGGCATGCGGTGCAATCAGGCCCAGGCTGGCCTCGGGCCGCCGGCGAGGCGGGACGATCCTGGCAAGCTGCGTCAGGAGTTCATCCCGGTCCCGCGGGTAAAAGCTTCCCGCGGCGGCTGGTTGTCGAATCATGGCAGCCCCGTCGCACACTCACAGACGCAGAATCATTTTCGCCCCGACCAGGATCAGCAGAACGGCAAAGGCGCTTAACAGTCTATCCTGGCTGACACGATTTGCAATACGCACCCCCAGCCGGGCAAACAGGATGGAAAGCGGCGCGACGATCGCGGCAACCAGCAGATTGACGTAGCCGATACTCAAAGGGGCGACAACCTGAGCCTGCAGCCCGTGCCAGGCGTAACTGAGCGCTCCCGCCAGGGAGGAGACGACGATCAGGGCGCTGGAATTGCCGACCGCAAGATGGATCGGCAAGCGCAACAGAATCAGCATGAGCGGCACCGCCACAACGCCGCCGCCGACCCCGAAAAAAGAGGAGAACGCCCCGCCGGCAAGACCCACGCTCGCCAGGGCATGCCGACCCGGCCGGTTCTCGTATTCAGGCGGCAGGCGCGGGTGATAAAAGAGCAGCTTGAGACCGATGATGATCTGCATCGCCCCGAAACAGACCTTCAGCGTCGGCCCGGACATGATCGCCGCCAGCGAGGAGCCGATCAGCGCGCCGAGCAAGCCGCCGACGGCAAGCGGCACAACCTGCGTCCAGTCGACGTTGCCGTGCTTGCGATGACCGTATGTGCTGCTGAGCGCGGTCGGGATGATAATCGCCAGACTGGTGCCGAAAGCGGTGTGGACGATGATGTCAGGTGAAAATTGGGCCAGGGGGAAGAGCCAGAGGAACAGCGGAACCAGGATCACTCCGCCGCCGATACCGAGCAGCCCCGCCAAAAAACCGGTAAAGGCGCCGAACAGCAACAGCATCAGTATCAGGAACGGGCTCAACACAGCATTATCCCGGCTAAAAAGAAAAGAGCCAGCCGGACGAGCAGCTGACTCTTTTTTATGATGGAGGCCCCGACCAGATTCGAACTGGTGATGGAGGTTTTGCAGACCTCTGCCTTACCACTTGGCGACGGGGCCGATTGAATTCGGCTCGGCTCCTAAAAGCCCGGTATTGATACCAAATAGCCGTCACACTGTCAA
>DASWJX010000325.1:0-4464 GCA_036396915.1 Geopsychrobacteraceae bacterium
TGACGCTCGGCGCCGGCAATGTCAACCGGGTCTGCGATCTGCTGGCCGCGCGACTAAAAGGGACGAAGCTGAAATGAAACGCACGCCTGTCGCAATCGATGAGCAATGCCGGGGGGGGATTCTCCCGCGCCGGGGTAACGCTGTGATCGCCCGCCGGGAGATGACGCAAAAGCGGATCGGTGTTCTGCTCGGCGGACTGTCGGCGGAGCGCGACATCTCCCTGAAGACCGGCCGGGCGGCCCTGGCCGCCCTGCAGCGGCGCGGCTATCAGGCGATCGCCATCGATGCCGGCGCGGATCTTCCGGCCCGGCTGCGCAAGGAGCGGATCGAGGTGGCATTTATCTGCCTGCACGGTCGCTTCGGCGAGGACGGCCGGGTGCAGGGTCTGCTGGAATTGCTCGGCATCCCCTATACCGGCAGCGGCGTGCTGGCTTCCAGCCTGATCATCGACAAGGTCGCCACCAAAAAGATGCTGCTCTACCACGAACTGCCGACGCCCGGTTTCGAGGTGTTTGCCGCCGGCGACAACCTCGATGCGTTGCTGCAGCGCTGTCGCCACCTGCCGCTGGTGGTCAAGCCGTCCCGCGAAGGATCGACCATCGGCATCACCATCGCCAGAAGCCGGCCCGCGTTGCGGCACGGCATCGATACCGCGGCGGCGCTGGACCGGACGGTGCTGATCGAGGAATTCATCGATGGCTGCGAGCTGACGGTAGCGGTTCTCGACGGCACGGCCCTGCCGATCATTCAGATCGTTCCGAAAAACGGCTTTTACGATTACCACGCCAAATACACGGCAGGGCAGACCGAGTATCTGCTGCCCGCCCCGCTCGACCAGGCGTTGTACGCACGGATTCAGCAGGTCTCCGAAAAAATTTATCGGCAACTGGGTTGCCGCGGCGCGGCGCGGGTCGATTTCATGCTGCGCGAGCGGGAGTTCTATTGCCTGGAAGTGAACACCATTCCCGGCATGACCGAAACCAGCCTGCTGCCGAAGGCGGCGGCGGCGGCGGGCATTGCATTCGATCAACTGGTTGAGCAGATTCTGCTCGACGCCGACCTGGATAAGTGACGAAGCGCATGCGCGACATGAAGCAGCTGAAAAAGGGGCCGCAGAAGCTCCGCCATAATCGCCGCAAAGAGCAGAAACAGCCGCTCGATCTGCGCAAGCTGCTGCATCGCGCCCTGCGTGTCGGCGTTTTCGGCTTCAGTGCGCTGTTGCTGGTGGTCGGTGGCACATTGCTGATTCAGCTGCTGCTCGCCTCGGATCTGTTTCGGATCGAGATGATTCAGGTCGAAGGCAACCAGCGGGTGACCCGGGAAGAGATCGTCGGGCTCTCCGACATCAATCCCGGCGATATGACCTTCGACCTCGATCTGCACCTGATCGGCCGCAAGCTCGCCGAGAATCCCTGGATTCGCGAGGCGCGGGTCGCGCGGATTTTTCCGAAACAGGTGGTGGTCCGGATCGAAGAACGGCAACCGCGGGCGATTATCAACCTCGGTTATCTCTACTACCTGGATGAACGCGGAGAGGTCTTCAAGGTGCTCGGCAGCGACGATTCCCTCAATTATCCGGTGGTCACCGGTTTCAGTCGCGAGGAACTGCAGCAGCAGGACAGCACCAGCGGCCGGCAGTTGCGGTCGATCATCGCCCTGATTGAAAATCTGCAGCAACGGGAGATTTTCGGTCTCGATCAGGTGTCGGAAATTCACCGCGAAGCCGGCGGCGGCGTCTGTCTCTACACCTATCACAACGCGGTGAAAATCCGGCTGGGGCGCCGTGATTTCCGAGAAAAGATTGATCGGCTGGAGAAACTTTACGCCACTTTGAAAAAACGCCTGCCGGTCCTCGATTATATCGATCTCAATGTTGACGAACGGATTATCGTCAGAATAGAGCGGGCCGCCGCTCACGTCAGAGGCTGATGCCAAGGGGGTATCATGAGTAACAAACGGGAAAATTTGATTGTCGGGCTCGACATCGGCACCACCAAGATTTGCTGCATCGTCGGCAATAAAACCGAGGAAGAACTGGAGATTGTCGGCTTCGGCTCCAGTCCGTCCAAAGGTCTGCGCAAAGGGGTGGTGATCAATATCGAAAGCACCGTGGAGGCCATCCAGAGGGCGATCCGTGAGGCGGAGCTGATGGCCGGCTGCGAGATCAAGTCCGTGTTTGCCGGGATCGCCGGCGGCCATATCAAGGGCCTGAATTCGCAGGGGGTGATCGCGATCAAAAATCGCGAAGTGACGAGCGAGGATCTGAAGCGGGTCATCGACGCGGCCAAGGCGATCGCCATTCCGATGGATCGTGAAGTGCTGCACATCCTGCCGCAGGAATTCATCATCGACGATCAGGACGGCATCCGCGAGCCGCTGGGGATGAGCGGCGTGCGGCTGGAAGCCAAGGTGCATATCGTCACCGGCGCCGTGGCCAGCGCGCAGAACATCGTCAAGAGCTGCAACCGCGCCGGAGTGGATGTCGCCGATATCGTTCTCGAACAGCTGGCGTCCAGCGAAGCGGTGCTGTCCGCCGACGAAAAGGAGCTGGGGGTTGCCCTGGTCGATATCGGCGGCGGCACCGCGGATATCGCCATCTTCTCCGAGGGCGCCATCAAACATACCTCGGTCCTCTCCATCGGCGGCGACCATCTGACCAATGACATCGCCGTCGGCCTGCGGACGCCGATGGCGGAGGCGGAGAAGATCAAGCAGGCCTACGGCTGCTGCCTGACCTCGATGATCGGCAAGGATGAGAATATCGAGGTGCCGTCGGTCGGCGGGCGCGAGCCGCGGATTCTGTCGCGACAGCTGCTGGCGGAAATTCTCGAGCCGCGGGTCGAGGAGATTTTCACGCTGGTTAATCGTGAGATCGTCAAGAGCGGTTACGAAGATCTGATTGCTTCGGGCGTGGTCATTACCGGCGGATCGGCGATCCTGCCCGGGATGCCGGAACTGGCCGAACAGATCTTCAACCTGCCGGTGCGGCGCGGGGTTCCGCTCGATATCGGCGGCCTGAAGGACGTTGTCGCTTCACCGATCTATGCCACCGGGGTCGGTCTGGTCAAGTACGGCAGCCACAATCTGCAGACCCAGAATTTCAAAATCGGCCAGAAAAATATGTTCGACCGGGTGGCCGCCCGCATGAAAGAGTGGTTCAGCGAATTTTTTTAAGCCGCGTTTACTAGGAGTCTATCGGACTATCCATGAACCGACTGCAAATTCGGCTGCTTGGCCCATATTTCAGCTCCTTTTCGGCCCATAGCTATGGCTATGAGCTCTCAAACGAGCCAAAATCTGGTCTCAAGCTTCCAAATTTTCGCTTCGGTCCGTATAGTCCGACAGGCTCCGAGAGCGTATTCAGTTATGTGACGGTCCGGGAAAGGGCCGACAACCTGCCGACGGGGATCTGCGGAGAGAACCGGCGGCCACAATCACGGGAGGGCGTTATGCCTAATATCGAGGGAGTCTTGTTTCAGTTCGAGGAAGCATTGGACCAGGGCGCAAAAATCAAGGTCATCGGGGTCGGCGGCGGCGGCGGCAATGCGGTCAATACCATGATCCGCAGTCAGGTTGCGGGGGTGGAATTCATCGCCGCCAATACCGATGCGCAAGCCTTGCGCAGAAGCGCCGCGCCGATGAAGATTCAGCTCGGCGGAGAACTCACCAAGGGGCTGGGGGCCGGAGCGAATCCGGATATCGGTCGCGAAGCGGCTGAAGAGGACCGCAAGCGACTGGTCGAGCTGTTTGCCGGTTCGGACATGGTTTTCGTCGCCGCCGGTCTCGGCGGCGGCACCGGCACCGGCGCCGCGCCGGTGATCGCCAAGGCGGCCAAGGACGCCGGCGCCCTGACCGTCGGCATCGTCACCAAGCCGTTTTCCCGTGAGGGGAAGCAGCGGATGAAGCGGGCCGACGACGGGGTGGCCGCACTGCGCGAGGTGGTCGATTCGCTGGTGGTGATCCCCAATGATCGTCTGCTCGGCCTGGCCGGCAAGAACATGAGCATTCTCGACGCCTTCAAGCCCGCCGATGACGTGCTGCGCCAGGCGGTTCAGGGGATTTCCGATCTGATCACGACCGAAGGCCTGATCAACGTCGACTTTGCCGATGTCCGCACCGTTATGAGTAACCGCGGCATGGCCATGATGGGGATCGGCGTGGCCGAGGGTGAGCGGCGTGCGGCGGAAGCGGCGCACGCGGCGATCAGCAGCCCGCTGCTGGAGGAGATCGATATCTCCGGCGCCATGGGCGTGCTGGTCAATATCTCCGGTTCCTCCAACATGACCATGGAAGAATTCGAAGAGGCATCGACCATCATTCACGAAAAGGTCCACGAAGACGCCAACATCATCGTCGGTCTGGTGATCGATGAAGAGCTCGGCGACGCCATCAAGATTACCGCCATTGCCACCGGCTTCGGCGATAACAGCGGCCAGACCCAGAAGCAGGTCACCGAAGAGCTGG
>DASWJX010000326.1:0-12843 GCA_036396915.1 Geopsychrobacteraceae bacterium
GACCAGGAGCAGTTCACCTCGGAAAAATTCGGCGACTCCTTCAATCTGCGCAACCGGGCCGTCTCGGTTTCGCTGATGCGGGGCCTGATCAATGCCTTCGAGCTGGAGCGCGAGGAGGAAGATTTTATGCAATGGTTCAAGCGTTTCAAGCGAACCCAGAAAGAGCAGGGTGACTAGGCTGGCGGGTCATCGGCCAGCCAGGTTTTTCCGCTCACGCCGAGGCGGTGATCCTCGGCGGGAGTTTTTTTGGCAAGCGGTCTTTTCTTGTGTTTTTCGGGGTATTTATGGTAAAAGGTCATACCATATACCAGTCTGGAGGAGATGCATGTCCGTCGTTTTCAAGCCGATCCGGCCGAAAAAATTATCCGAAGAGATTATTGATCAGATCAAGGAATTGATCGCCCGCGGCGAACTGCAGCCCGGTCAGAAAATCCCTTCGGAACGGGAGCTGGCAACCTTTCTCGGTGTCAGTCGACCCTCGGTGCGCGAAGCGATCATGGTTCTGGAAGCCATGGGCTTTCTTGATTCCAGGCAGGGGGGCGGGACCTATGTGCGCTCGCTGGCCGAAAGGATTATGTCCGATCCGCTGGCCTCGATGGTCGAGCGCAAGGATCCGCGGATGCTGCATGCGCTGACCGAGGTGCGCATGGGGCTGGAAACCTGGTCGGCCTACCTTGCGGCAAAGCGTGCGGAACAGCCGGAAATCGAGCGGTTGCGCGAGCTTTTTGCGATCATGGTGGAGCAGTCGGAAACCGGCGGCTGGGATGCGGAGATCGACGCCCAGTTTCACCTGACCATTACCGAAGCGACCCATAATACCCTGCAGATTCACGTTCTGAATACCATTCAGGAGCTGTTCAAGGCCAATATCATGGTGGCGCTCAGTGAGTTCTACAGCAGGGAAGGCTACATCGAATTACTGATCAGCCATCATCGTGACATCATGGAAGCGATTGCGGCCCACGATCCGGAGCGCGCCCGGGACAAGATGATGGAGCATTTGACCCTGGTTGAAGAGAAGCTGGCGATGTTTCTGGCGCGGGAGCGGCCGGAGACGCGTTGATCCGAAGGCATCAAAAGTTGTTGGCAGGGCAGGTTTCCGTCGGGAAATCTGCCCTGTTTTGCTTCAGCTCCATGTCCTGGGGCGCGGTTGTCCGGTACCACTCGGCCGGGGTTCTTCAGCCGGCGTGGCTCAGCCCGGGGGAGCGTCGATCCGCTCGGCGTTGACCTCCATGTTCGTCAGAATCTCCCCCGCACCGAACTGATGAAAGACCGACACGTCGGCCGCATCCCGTCCGTAGGCAATCGCCACCCGGCCGCCGCGCATCGCACTTTGCGTGGGGTCGAAGGTATACCAGCGGCCGCCGACGTATGCTTCGAACCAGGCGTGCAGGTCCATCGGACAGAGGCCGTAAAGATAGCCGACGACCAGCCGTGCGGGAATACTGATGCTGCGGCAGAGGGCGATGCCGAAATGCGCCAGATCGCGGCAGACGCCTTCACCGCGGGCATAGGCTTCCGCGGCGGAGATCGGAAAGTTGCTCGCTCCGGGGGTGTAGCGGATCGAGGCTCTGATCCAGCGGTCGATGTTCGCCACCTGATCGTAGCCGGGCCGGGCTCCGCCGACGATCTGCAGGGCGAGATCGCCGAAGCGGTCCGACTCGCAGTAGCGGCTCGGCAGCAGATAGCCGAGGACCGCTTCCGGCAGGTTCTGGATTTCGACAAAACCGGCGCCCGGAGCCGTGTCGAACTCATCCGCCGTCATGACTTCCGCCGCGGTATGAATGGAAAAATTTCCCAGCGGGGCGACCAGGCGTTGACAGAGATTGCCATAGATATCGGTATATTCCACGACGGGAACATGGGGCGACAGCGTATAGGATTGGCGCGCGACCCATTGCTGTGAGCCGCTGCGGGGGCGCAGCATCAGCACCAGCGGGGTGTACGCCAGCAGTTGAAAATCGAGATGACAGGTGACTCTCATCCAGGTCATGGTCGGACATCCTGAAGCGGTTGGGGGGTGAACGCTCCTCCTGCTGACGCCTTATTCCAGGGTCCTCGATTCCGCTGCCGCCTCGCCGTTTTGCGGGCTGATAAACGCCGCCTGGATCGCCGCGCCGACGGCATTGATCCGGGTCTGGGTGCTGTCGAGGTATTCGTGCAATCCCTGTTCGAAAATATCTTCCAGCGAAGCGAAGTTGAACTCGGCAAGCAGCCGGCCCAGGCTTTGCTCCGCCTTGTTGACAAATGTCCCCCGCGGGCTGCCGGTGATGTTGTTCATTGAAATCATCGCCGTCACCATGCAGTAGTGAACGGCGCGGGGAAAGTTGGTGTCGAGCAGCAGGAAATCGACAATCTTTTTCGGATCGATGCGGCCGTGACGTTTGCGGTACATCTCAAACGCGCTGGCCGAGCGCAACAGCGCCCCCCAGAGGATATTATCGTAGGAGCTGCCGATATAATCCACCGACGGCAGCAGGATGAAGTATTTGACGTCGAGCAGTCGCGAGGTCTTGTCGGCCCGCTCCAGCATGCGCCCCATGCGCCCGAAGTGCCAGCCCTCGCCGTGATTCATGGTCGATTCGGTGATGCCGATAAAGGTATGGCTGGCGGTCATGATATCGACGAAAAACTGGTGCGGCAGATCCATCGACACCTCTTTGGCCGCGGTATTGATCATCAGGTAGAAGCTGTTGAGCTGCTCCCACATTTCCGAGCTGATATATTCCCGGACCGAACGCCCGTTTTCCCGGGCCGCGCGGACGCAGGAATGGATCGAATTGGGATTGTTGCGGTCGAAAACCAGAAATTCGATGGCGTTTTCCCGCGTCACCTCCCCGTAAAGCTTTTCGAAAAGTTCATGGTCTCCGGTGGTGTTGATCAGCGGCTGCCACTGATCGTCGCTGCTGTCGGGGATGTCGAGGGTCATGTGGTAATTGGCGTCGATAAAGCGGGCGACATTTTCCGCACGCTCGATATAGCGATTCAGCCAGTAGATGGAGTTTGCGACGCGACTGAGCATGGTCATCCCTCCTGCGTCAGCAGCGGCGATTCGGGAGAGGCCCCCCCCGCCGCGTTAAGGACCCAGGTGTCCTTGCTCCCTCCCCCCTGCGAGGAATTGACCACCAGCGACCCTTTTTTCAATGCCACGCGGGTTAGTCCGCCGGGCAGAACGTAGATCCCTTCCTTGCCGTAGAGGATGTAGGGACGCAGGTCGACATGGCGCCCCTCAAAGTGATCCTCCACCAGTACCGGCGCCCGCGATAAGGCGAGCGTCGGCTGGGCGATATAGCTGCGCGGGCTGGCCTTGATCCGCCTGGCGAATTCTTCCCGTTCGGCCGCCGTGGCATGGGGGCCGATCAGCATGCCGTAGCCCCCCGATTCATTGACCGCCTTGACCACCAGCTGGTCCAGATTGTCCAGCACGTAGCTGCGCTCGTCCGCGCGCCAGCAGGCGTAGGTGGGAACATTCTTGATGATCGGCTCCTGCTGCAGGTAGTAGCGGATGATCTCGGGAGCATAGGCATAAACCGCCTTGTCGTCGGCCACCCCGGTCCCCGGCGCATTGGCCAGGGCGACTTTCCCTGCGCTGTAGACCTTCATCAGGCCCGGCACGCCAAGCAGCGAATCGCGGCGAAATGCGGCGGGATCCATGAAATCGTCATCGATCCTCCGGTAGATGACATCGACCCGCTCCAGGCCCCTGGTGGTCCGCATCATCACTTCGCCGCCACGGACCAGCAGGTCGCCCCCCTCGACCAGCGGCACGCCCATCTGCTGGGCCAGAAAACTGTGTTCAAAGTAGGCCGAGTTGTAAATGCCCGGGGTCCAGACCACGACGCTCGGCGTACGGACCCCCGCGGCGGCGAGCCCCTGCAGCATGTCGAGCAGCCGGCTGGGATAGTCGGTGATCGGCTGGACACTGCAGGCATCGAACACCATCGGGAAGGTGTGTTTCATCAGCAGCCGGTTTTCGAGGACATAGGAGACCCCCGACGGACAGCGCAAATTGTCTTCGAGGACATAATATTCGCCGTCCCCGCCCCGGACCAGATCGGTCCCGGTGATATGGCACCAGATGCCGCCGGGCGGTTTCAGGCCGACGCAGGGCTTGCGAAAACCGGCGGCGGAAAGGATCAGTTCCGCGGGGACAATGCCGTCCTTGAGGATTTTTTGTTCGTTATAGACATCGTCGATAAAGCAGTTCAGGGCATAAATCCGCTGTTTCAACCCCTGCTCAAGACGTTGCCACTCTTCGGCCTGGATAATCCGCGGGACAATATCGAAGGGGAAAATCTTTTCGCTCTGATCCTCGTTGCTGTACACGTTAAAGGTGATCCCCAGGGTCAGCAGCGCCCGTTCCGCCGCTTTTTGCCGTCGTTGCAGTTCCGTTTCCGGCAAGGCGTTGATCCGTTTGATCAAGAGATCGGCGCCGGGCCGCGGATTCCCCTGGGGGTCGAACACTTCATCGTAAAAACCTTCGGTGTCATAACCGTCGAATCTCATCGGAAACGCTCTCCTTTTCGGGCGGCAGACCGCCCGCGCAGGATGTCATCACAAAAAAGAGACCTCTCGATTTTCATCTGCCGCTGCTCAAACCCTGTTGTCGGGGATGCGTGCCACATCCACCGAAACGACCACTTTATGCCTGCCCCCGCCCAGCGCGATCCCCCGTAACGGCGAAACGTCGGAAAAATCACGCCCCCAGGCGACGGTGATGTGTTGCTCCATGGGGGTCTGGTTGTTGGTCGGATCGAAATCAATCCAGCCGGCATCCGCTGCGTAAACCGAAAACCAGGCGTGCGAAGCGTCGGCGCCGACCAGACGTTCCTGCCCCGGCGGCGGCAGGGTTTCGATATAGCCGCTGACGTAACGGGCCGCCAGGCCGATCGAGCGGAGGCAGCCGACGCCCAGGTGGGCGAAATCCTGGCAGACCCCGCGGCGGGTCGTCATTACTTCCGAGAGCGGGGTCGCAATGTTGGTGACTCCTGGGTCGTAGCTGAAATCATGATGAATCCGCTGCATCAGATCGGCAACCGCGTCGACCAGCGGTCGCTCCGCCGGGAAAGAGGGCATGGCGTAAGCGGCGAGCCGCGGGCCGGTTTTAATCAACGGCGAATCAAACAGAAACGGCAATGCCGCAAGGGTGTTTGCCGTTCTTTCGCCGGCCAGCCGTTTGCCGACCGATTCCCGGCAAAAGTGATTCGCGGCCGCCATGGCATTCGCATCCGGAGTCACGGTAACCTCGCTGATGGCCGTCACCTGCAATTTTTCGTGGGAGTGCTGGACGGCAAAATGGCAGATCCGGTTTCCGAAACCGTCGAGCCGTTCGCGCAGGTCCGCGGGGTCCGGTTCGATCCGCAGCGAACTGGTATGACAGGTCTGCCGCGCGGTCTCCCGCGGCAGGAGACAGGCCTGATTGCGGCACAGTCCGACCGGTTCGCTGTACAGGTATTGAGTCGAGTGGGTCACGCGATATTTCATGATGAGTCTTCCTGGGTAACGGACCCCAATTGCTGCGGTACAACGGTCGGGCTGAAATAGAGCTGCATCAGGGCTCCCGAGAGCTGTTCAAGGTGCTCTTTTTGAGCAACCAGAAGTTCTTCCAGCAGGGGATAGCTGCTGTCGCTGCCCGGCCGCCGGGTCAGCTGTTTGTGATCGGTACCGCGCAGCTCCGCGATCGCCGCCGCAATCAGTGTTTCATCGCGGCGTGCCGTTTCTTCCGCCCGCTCCCTGGGCAGATCGCCGATATGCTTCTGGAGCTGCTGAAGCTGATAGGCCAGCGCCCTGGGGTAGTTCTCGTCCAGCAGCAGCAGCTCCAGAATGGTCGGCAGTTGCATGAAGGAGCGATAACGGCGCCTGAAGACAATCAAACTGTTGCTGGTTGCAAGAACGGCTTCCAGCATCTGCGCTTCCGTGGAAGGTTCATGGCAGGGGACCAGGGTTGCCCGCAACAGCGCAATGAGATTCAGCGCCCGCTCCAGCCGGCGACCGATATTCAACAGCATCCAGGCCGCTTCCCGCGCCATGTTTTCATTGGTCAGTCCGTTGAAGGCGGATAGTTGCACGATCAGCTTGTTGACACTGTCATGCAGACGGCCGCCGCCGATCAAGCCCACCGAGAGTTTCGGGTGCCAATTCTGGCGGATCGTGTCAACGATCCGCCAGGCATCCTCGGGCAGCATATCCCTGATCGGCTGCGCGGAGCGGCTCAAGCTTTTCAGTGAGGAGCGCAGACTCCCCGGTCTTTCGATATCACAGGTCAGCGACAAAAGCTCGGCGCGGGGCTCCGCAAGCTTCTGCGCGGCATCCTTGCCGACGAAGCCGGGGAAGGTCGAGGTGATATGGGTCAGCGCCTGCAACAGGCGATCGAGACTGCGACGGTCGTCAGGGTCGCGAAACTCATTGAATTCACGCAGTTTGGCCAGGATCACACGGAGCAGGCGGGCGCTGGCATCGGTGCGTTCCGCATAGCGCCCGACCCAGAACAGATTCTCCGCGGCCCGGCTCGGCAGCGAGCCGAACAGCGGCGTAATGAGCTGGTCCGGTTGCGCATGCAACCAGAGGTTGACCTGCTTATCGGGCTCTTGCGTCAGCACCCAGGTGTCTTTGCTGTAGCCTCCGGCCTGATTCGGCACCGCAGGATGGTTTTCACAGGTCGTGATTCTGCTCATGCCGCCGGGCATGACGACATAGCTGTCATCCTGTGCGGTCAGGAAGGTGCTCAGGATACTGGTACAGTTTTGAATTGTGTCGGTCACAAAGGCGGGAACCGTCGCCAGGCAGGTCAGCTCCTGGCCGACATACAGGTGGGGCGCGGCCAGAATGATCTCCCGCCGGCTGTCGGGCTGCTCCCCGGCTGGCCGCCCGGCAAGCTCCGCCGTCGGGTAGATCGGCTTGACCGTCAGCCGCTCCAGGTTCCGCAGCACGAATTCCCGTTCGCGAGGTTGTCCGCACCACCAGGTGGCCACCGAGGGGAGAGCAAGCTCTTCTCCCAGCAGATGGCGGCACAGTCCCGGAAGAAACGCCGGCAACGCGGGATTTTCCAGAACACTGCTGCCGATGGCATTGGCGGTGACCACATTGCCCAGCCGCACCGCCTCCAGCAGGCCCGGCACGCCGGACCGTGAATCCCTGCGCAGTTCAAGCGGATCGCAAAGCTCGTCGCTCAGGCGCCGCAGAATGACATCGACCTGCAGCAGGCCGCTGATCGACTTCAGCCAGACACAGCCGTCGCGGACGATCAGATCCCCCCCCTGGACCAGGGGGTAGCCGAGATACGAGGCGATATAGGCGTGTTCAAAAAAAGACTCCTGCTCCGGGCCCGGGGTGAGCACCACGATCCGCGGTTCGCTGCGATTGTGCCGCGCCAGAAGCGCCAGCCGGTTGCGCAGGGCGCGATAGTACATGGCCAGCCGATGGACCTGGAAATCCTGAAACAGGCGGGGAAAGCTGCGGGTCATGACGATCCGGTTTTCCAGCGCGTAGCCGGAGCCGAACGACGGCTGGGTCCGGTCCTCGAGCACCCGGAAGCGCCCGTCCTGCCCCTTGACGAGGTCGGCCGAATAGAGGTTCAGGTGCTGTTCGCCGGCCGCGAGCAGCCCCTTGCAGGGCCAGAGAAAACCGTTGTGGGCAAAGATCAGTTCCGCCGGCAGCAACCCTGTTTCGATCAGCGTCTGCGGTCCGTAGAGATCCGCAAGAAGCAGATTGAGCAGTTTGGCGCGCTGAATCAGACCCTGCTCCAGTTGCGTCCATTCTTCACTATCGATAATCAGCGGGATCGGGTCGAACTGCCAGGAGCGCGGCGTATCCACCGGGCCGAAAACATTGTGGGTGGCGCTGTTCTCCCGCAGCAGCCGTTGCGCATCCTTGCGCCGTCTTTCCAGTTTTTTGGCGCCGAGGGTTTCCAGGGTTTGAATAAGTTTCTGTTCCTGCGGACGGAGCTGCCCGGCGCCGCTGCAGGGTTCGCTGCCACAGGCCAGTTCGGTCGCATAAAACTGGGGGCCGGAGTTTTTGCGTTGCTCGGTTTCTGTTTTCACAGCAGTGATCCCGCCTCTGTACGGTGTCGCTCGCGGACCAAAACGGCACACCTCATTTCGGCCGCTCATAACGCAAATCGAGAGTATAGGGAAATTCCTCGTTCGGTTCCGCCGGGGGTGGCGCCATCTGTCCCGGCGGTGTTCCCTGCGGGAAAAACCTGCCGAGGGTGACAAAGTCCGCTTGCGGTTGAATCGGGCCGGGGGTGTGCTCCGTCACCGTAAACAACGATCCTCGGCGCGATTCCGCGGTGATGGCGTTGACCGGGAAATCATCATAGTGGCGGCCGCCGGGGTGGGCGACATGGTAGGCGCAACCACCGATGGAGCGGCCGGTCCAGCTGTCGATAACGTCGAAAACCAGCGGCGCATGCGGCTTGATGGTCGGGTGCAGGGCCGCCGGCGGTTGCCAGGCACGATAACGAACGCCGACCACGAACGCGTCCTCGCGGCCGGTTTTCCGCAGCGGCAGCCGGCGACCGTTGCAGGCGATCACATGGCGGTTGCCGGTCAGGCCGGTGACCTGGACCTGCAGCCGTTCCACCGAGGAATCGACAAAGCGGGCGGTCCCCTGGCTGGTCACTTCTTCCCCCAGCACATGCCAGGGTTCGATGGCAAAGCGCAAGTCCAGTTCGATGTCGTCGATCTGGACCGTTCCGTAACGGGGAAAGCGAAATTCAAAGAACGGATCGAGCCAGTCGAGCTGGAACGGATAGCCGGCTTGCTGCAGGTCGGCGATCACCTCTTTCAGGTCCTGTCGCGTGTAGTAGGGCAGCATGAAACGGTCATGCAGTTCGGTCCCCCAGCGGATCAGATTCTTTTTATACGGCCGCTTCCAGAACCAGGCGATCAGGGTGCGCAGCAGCAGGTTCTGCACCAGACTCATGCGCGCATGCGGCGGCATTTCGAAGGCGCGCAGTTCAAGCAGGCCGAGGCGGCCCGCCGCGCTGTCCGGCGCATAGAGCTTGTCGATGCAGAATTCGGCCCGATGGGTGTTGCCGGTGGCATCGATCAGCAGATTCCGCAGCAGCCGATCGACCAGCCAGGGTTCGGGGACTTCCCCTTCGGGCATCTGCTGGAAGGCGATCTCCAGTTCATAAAGGGAGTCGTTGCGCGCTTCATCGATCCGCGGGGTCTGGCTGGTCGGCCCGACAAACATTCCGGAAAACAGGTAGGAGAGCCCGGGATGATGCTGCCAGTAGGTCACCAGGCTGCGCAGCAGGTCCGGTCGGCGCAACAGCGGACTGTCGGAGGGTCTGTCCCCGCCCAGGGTGATGTGGTTGCCGCCGCCGGTTCCGGTGTGACGGCCGTCAAGCATGAACTTTTCCGTACCGAGGCGGCATTGCCGGGCCTCTGCATAGAGACTGGTGGTGTTTTCGACCAGCTCCGGCCAGCTTTTGGCGGGCTGGATATTGACTTCGATCACGCCGGGATCGGGGGTGACCGCCAGGCGTTCCATCCGGTAGTCGCGCGGCGGCTCATAGCCTTCGATCACCACCGGCATGGCCAGCTCCGCGGCGGTCGCTTCAATCAGCGCCGCCAGGTGGAGATACTGCTCCAGGGCGCTCAACGGCGGCATGAACAGCTGCAGGCGGCCGTCCCGCGCTTCGATACAGAGCGCGGTGTGCGACACTGCGACCAGGGCGGATGGGTTTTGCGGCGCGGCGTCCGCGGATTGCCCGGCAGCGCGTGCCTGCGCGCCGGTTCCGGCATGATAGTCGGCCAGTTCCGGCAGCTCGGCAAACGGATCCTGTTCATAAAACGGCTCGCGCTGTTGCGGGGCAATCCAGGGGAGCGAGTCGAGAGGGAGACGCATCCCCATGGCGGAATCGCCGGGCAGCAGAAACATCTGTCCGCGCCGGAATTCCCAGCGGCTGCTGGTCCAGCGGTTCCCCTCCGCGTCCCATTTCAGCGGCAGGGCATAACCGGCCGGCGTCCCCAGCCCGTTTTCGAGAACTTTGACCAGTGCGCGGCGCTCCGCGGAGTCGTTGAGGTCGGCTTTGAGCGGATCGAGATTGGCCGGGACGGTACCTTCTTTCCAGAGCCAATAGAGGACATCTTCGTAACCCGGCACCAGGTAGCTGGCGCCGATCCCGAGCTTTTGCGCCATCCGCTGCGAAAACTTCAGGGCGTCGCGCTGCGTGAACCGGTAATCCCGTTCGATGTCGGCCAGCAATTCAGGGTTCTGCCAGACCGGGATATTGTCCTTGCGCCAGAAGCAGGCATAGGCCCAGCGCGGCAGGGGCTCCCCCGGATACCATTTGCCCTGGCCGTAGTGCAGCAGGCCGCCGGGCGCGAACCTGGCGCGCAAACGCCACAGCAGTTGGTTGGCCAATTTGCGTTTGTGCGGCCCGTCAGCGTCGCTGTTCCATTCCGCCCCTTCCATGTCGTCGATCGAAACAAAGGTCGGCTCCCCCCCCATGGTCAGGCGGACATCGGCGGCAAGCAGTTGTTCGTCAACCAGCTGCCCCAAGGCATCGGCCAGCAGCCACTGTTCATCGCTGTACGGCTTGGTGACCCGCGGATCTTCATGGATGCGGGTCACCGTATTGCTGTGTTCGAATGCGACTTCACAGGCCTCGGTCGCTCCGGTCACCGGCGCGGCGCTTGACGGGTGCGGGGTGCAGGCCAGGGGGATGTGTCCTTCGCCGGCCAAAAGGCCGGAGGTCGGATCGAGACCGACCCAGCCGGCCCCCGGAATATAGATTTCGGCCCAGGCATGCAGATCGGTAAAATCGGTTTCCGGTCCGGAGGGACCGTCCAGGGATTTTTCATCGGCCGCCAGTTGAATCAGATAGCCGCTGACGAAGCGCGCCGCCAGGCCCAGATGGCGCATGACCTGCACCAGCAGCCAGGCCGAGTCGCGACAGGAGCCGAGCGCGTTTTGCAGGGTCGTTTCACAGCTCTGGACGCCGGGTTCCATGCGGATCGAGTAGCTGATGGCCTGCTGGATCTTGCGGTTGACGGCCACCAGAAAATCGATGGTTCTCTGTTGCTGGCGGTCGACAGTCTCCAGCCATTTTGTCAACAGCGGCCCGCTGTCGATTTTCTGGAAATAGGGCGTTAATTCGGTCTGCTCCAGTGCGGCATAAGCAAACGGATAGGTTTCCGCGTACTCTTCGACGAAAAAATCGAAAGGGTTGTAGGCCGTCATGTCGGCGATGACTTCAACCTCGATGCGCAATTCGCTGCTCTTCTCGGGAAACACCAGCCGCGCCAGATAGTTGCCGAACGCGTCCTGCTGCCAGTTAAGGAAATGCTGTTCCGGAGTGATTTTAAGGGAATAGGCGTGGATCGGGGTGCGGCTATGGGGTGCGGGTCGCAGGCGTATCACATGCGGGAAGAGTGCTGTCGGTCGATCAAACCTGTAGCAGGTGTTGTGATTGCAGGCCACGCGGATCGGCATAAATGCATCCTTTGTTCAAGGTCTGGCGGTTATCGGGCACTGGCTGGGCGGGACCGACCTCGCCATGATGACCCGACGCACTCAAATATAGCATATCGTTTTCCGGTGAGTGCGCAGGGGCACGTTATTCCGTCGTCTCCCCCCCCCCGTCATTGCGCCGCAGGTAAAAAAATAGCTGCTTCCCTTGCTTTAAAATCTCGCTCTCCGCTATCGTTAACATGTGGGCATCTGCCCGGACAGGGAGGGTTTTGCCGGAGGACGATCATGGCCGCCGGCTGCGAAAAGAAGGTTTGCTCCATGCCGAACAAGACAAAATGCGCGAGTGGCTGTTGACCGCAATCCCCCCCTGTGGAGCAGGGGGATACGCTCACGGCCAAAAGCCGTAAATTTGCCCTCACCGGGCTGACCTGCACCTCGTGCGCCGCCGCCATCGAGACGACCCTGCGGCAGCAGCCGCGCATCGACGCCGTGCGGATCAACTTCAATCAGGCCAGTCTGCGGGTGGAGAGCGAGCTGCCGACGGCTGAATTGCTGCCGCTGCTGCAGCGGATCGGCGAAAGTGTCGAAACCGGTCTGGTGGTTTCGCCCTGGGGCGAAAAGCCCGCAGCGCTGGCGAGCAGGGAATGGCTGCAGTGGGCCAAGCTCGGTCTGGGCAGTCTGCTGCTGCTGGCGGGGTTCCTGATTGCCCGCGACGCACCCGCTTCCGTGTCGGCCATCGGCTGCTATCTGGTCAGCTACCTGCTGGTCGGCGGCACGGTCATCCTTGCGGCCTTGCGTAATCTCCGCAACCGCTTCTGGTTTGACGAAAACCTGTTGATGACCATTGCCACGGTCGGCGCCCTGATCATCGGCGAGTATCCGGAAGCGGTGGCGGTCATGCTGTTCTACCTGATCGGCGAAATTCTGCAGGGGCGGGCCGTCGACCGCTCACGGCGGGCGATCGGTGCCTTGATCGATATCCGGCCGGACAGCGCCAATCTGCTGGAGGACGGTCAGGTCCGCAGCGTCGCGCCGCAGCAGGTCGGCATCGGCGCTCGGATTGTCGTCCGGCCGGGGGAGCGGGTGCCGCTGGACGGCGCAATTATCGATGGCACATCCCTGCTCGACACCTCGGCGCTGACCGGAGAAGCGGTGCCGCGGCGCATGGTGGCGGGCGACACCCTGCTGGCCGGGATGATCAACGGCGAGGGGGTGCTGACGGTGCGGGTCGATCGTGAATATGCACAGTCGACCCTGGCGCGGATTCTCGATCTGGTCGAACATGCCAGCGACAACAAGGCGGGAACCGAACGTTTTATCACCCGCTTCGCCCGTATCTACACCCCGCTGGTGGTCGCGGCGGCGCTGCTGATCGCCGTGCTGCCGCCGCTGGTTTTCGGCGGCGGCTGGAGCGACTGGTTC
>DASWJX010000327.1:0-8212 GCA_036396915.1 Geopsychrobacteraceae bacterium
TGCTGCTGCTGCTGGTGGCCCTGCTGGCCCTCCTGTTTCTGCGCCGGGCACTGGCGACCTGCCGGGTCAGCGCCGGCGCCGAACAGGCCGCGGCCCGCCGCCGCGAGATTAGTCTGCGGCGGGGTCAGCAGCGCTGGTTCAAGGTGACGGCCATGACGGTCCTGCTGCTCGCCGGCGCCTTGCTCTACCATGATCTCTACGCGTCGCGGCCACCCGGCATCTCCGAGCCGACCCTGGTTCGGCCCGGCTCCGACGGCCTGCTCCGCTTCGAGAGCGAGCAATTCAAGGACGGCCGTCTGTACCGCTTCGCCCACGTCATGGAGGACGGCAAGGTGATCCGCTTCTTCCTGATGAACCGCTTCCGCGACCAGGTGAAGATCGGCGTCGCCCTCGACGCCTGCCTGCTGTGCGGCGATCTCGGCTATATCCGGGAAGGGGAAAACCTGATCTGTCTCGCCTGCAACGTGAGTATCTTCATCCCCTCCCTGGGCAAGGGGGGCGGCTGCAACCCCATTCCGTTGCCACATGAAAACCGCGCGGGGGAAATCCTCATCGCCGTGGCCGACCTGGAGGCGGGAGCCCGCTATTTCAGTGAAGTGAAAGCCATCGAAACCACCGACCCGGTCACCGGCGAAACGCTCATCAATACCGAAGCCCCGTATCAGTACGAGTATCAGGGTCACACCTATTTCTTCGGTTCGGAAGCGTCCTGGAAACTGTTCCGCAAGGCGCCGCGGAGCTACCTCGCCCCCCACGGGGCGAGCATCAGCGGTCCCGGCTGCGCCGCCCACGGGAAGGGATAGATCATGTTCATCCGTATGCTCCGGCAATCTTTTCTGCGCGGCCGCAAGCGCAAGGCGCTGGCGGTGGCGACCATTGTCATCTCCGCCAGCCTGATTTCGGCGCTGATGACCATCTCGATCAATGTCGGGGACAAGATGTCCCGCGAGCTCAAGTCCTACGGCGCCAATATCAATCTGCTGCCGAAGAGCGAAAGCATCCCCCTGGAGATCGGCGGCATCGACTACAACCCGCTGCGCGGACAGAGTTTTCTCGCCGAGACGGATCTGCCCGCCATCAAGGAAATCTTCTGGCGCAACAACATCGCCGGCTTCGCTCCCTTCCTGAAGACTCCGGTCCGGCTGGCGGGGCAGCGGCAGCCGGTGCAGCTGATCGGCACCTGGTTCGACCGGCATCAGCCGGTCGCCAACGAGCCCGACTACCGGACCGGCGTGCGGCAGATCAACCCCTTCTGGGAGGTCGTGGGAGACTGGCCCGAGGACCGGGCCTTCGGCGGGGTCCTGCTCGGGTCCGGACTGGCCGCTGCGGCCGGGCTGGAGGTCGGCGACCGCATCCGCATCGAGCTGGGGGAGGCAGAGCGGCAGCAAAGCGCCGAGCTGCAGGTGGTCGGCCTGCTCAAGACCGGCGGCGCCGAGGATCAGTCCATCGTCGCCCCGCTGGCCACGGTGCAGCAACTGACCGGCCTGCCGGGCAAGATCCAGGCGGTGAGCGTCAGCGCCCTCACCGTGCCGGAGAACGCCCTGGCCAAGAAGGCCCGGCGCAATCTCGACGCCCTCAATACCGAAGAGTACGATCGCTGGTACTGCACCGCCTACGTCTCCACCATCGCCCATCAGGTCGAGGAGGCGATTCCCAACTCCGCGGCCCGCCCGATCTGGCAGGTGGCGGCCGGCGAAGGGGCGGTGATGCGCAAAATCCAGCTGCTGCTGCTGGTGGTGACGGTGGCGGCCTTTATCGCCTCAAGTCTCGGCATCTCCTCGCTGATGAGCACCACCATCATGGAGCGCTCCGGCGAGATCGGCCTGATGAAGGCCCTGGGCGCGGCCGACCGGGCGGTTTACCTGCTGTTTCTCAGCGAGGCCGCGGTGGTCGGGATCATCGGCGGCCTGCTCGGCTGCGTTGCCGGCGCCGGACTGGCGCAGCTGATCAGTCTCGGCATTTTCCGCTCCACCGTCCCCTTTGCGCCGGTGACCCTGCCGGTGATTCTGTTCACCTCGGTGCTGATCGCCCTGGTCGGCTCGCTGGCGCCCTCGCGCCACATCACCCGGCTGCTTCCCGCGGAGGTGCTTCATGGCCGCAATTAGCCTGCAACAGCGGCAGAACCTGCGGATGTTTCTGCGCATCCTGCTGCAGTCCCTGCGGATCCGCAAAAGCCGCGTGCTGATCGCCTTCTGCTCGATCCTGATCGGCGCGGCGGTGGTCTTTGCCCTGCTCAGCCTGTACTTCGACATCTCGATCAAGATGAGCCGCGAGTTGCGTGCCTACGGCGCCAACTTCTTTGTCGGCGCCGCCGAGACCGGGCAGCCGACGCTGGAGGCGGACGTCTACCGCCGGGTTCTGGAGCAGATCCCAGCAACGCGGCTGGTCGGCGCTTCCCCCTACCTGTACGGCGTGGCCCGTCTCGATCTGGGCAATGCGGTGCTCGCCGGAGTCGACTTCACCGGCCTCCGGCGGCTCTCGCCCTTCTGGCAGGTGGAGGGCAAGTGGGTCGCCGTCGATTTCGACGAGGAGCACTGCATGATCGGTCGGGCGCTGGCCCGCAACATGGCGCTGAAGGTGGGCGACCAACTGCGGGTGTTCAAGCGGGAGACCGGTTTCAACCAGAGTTTGACCGTGCGCGGCATCGTCGAGACCGGGCAGGCCGAGGATGACCAGATTTTCGTCAACCTCTCCCTGGCCCAGAAGATCCTGGGGCAGCCGGGGCGCATCAACCACGCCATGCTGAGCATCCTCTCGCGCGACTTCGATACCGACGCCCTGGCCGCCAGGCTGAAGGAGCAACTGCCCGGGGTCACCGCGGCGCCGCTGCGCAAGGTCTCCTACTCGGAAGGGAAAATTCTGGAGAAGATCAAGGGGCTGATGGCCCTGGTGGCGGTGATCATCCTGGCCGCCACCACCTTCTGCGTGATGACGACGCTGGTGGCGATGGTGGTGGAGCGCACCCGGGAGATCGCCCTGCTCAAGTCGCTGGGCGCCGAAAACCGCAGCATCGTGCGCCAGTTCCTGATCGAAACCGGCTGCATCAGCCTGGCCGGCATCGCCGGCGGGATGCTGGTCGGATTCCTGCTCGCCCAGCTGCTCGGTCAGGCCGTGTTCGGCGCCGCCATCTCCTTCCGCATCGCGGTGGTGCCCCTGACCCTGACCGTTTCACTGGTTGCCGCACTGCTGGCCGCCATCATGCCGGTGCGCATGGCGCTGCGCATCGCCCCGGCCACCGTGCTCAAAGGAGAATGATTATGAACAAGGTTCTGGAAATGTCGGGACTGACCAGACGCTTCGGCGCTGTGACCGCTGTCGACGGCATCGACCTCGACATCGTCGCGGGGGAATGGGTGGCCATCATGGGCCCTTCCGGTTCGGGCAAGACCACGCTGATGAACCTGCTCGCCTGCCTCGATGCGCCCAGCGAAGGACGCTATGTCCTCGACGGTGTGGATACCTCCCGCCTCGACGACCGGGAGCGGACCGTGGTGCGGCGGGAGAAGATCGGCCTGGTTTTTCAGCAGTTCCATCTGGTTCCCTACCTGACCGCCCAGGAGAACGTCATGCTCGCCCAGTATTACCACAGCATGACCGACAAGGAAGAAGCCGCCCGGGCCCTGGCGCAGATGGGCATGGAGCATCGCCTCCAGCACCGTCCCTCGCAGCTCTCCGGCGGAGAGCAGCAGCGGGTCTGCATCGCTCGCGCCCTGATCAACCAGCCGGCGATCATCCTGGCCGACGAGCCGACCGGCAATCTCGACGAACAGAACGAAGAGATCGTCCTCGACATCTTTCGCGACCTGCACCGCCAGGGGCGCACCATCATCATGGTGACCCACAACCCGGAGATGGGGGAGCAGGCCGAGCGCGTGGTCAGGCTCCAGCATGGCCGGGTCGAGGCCGCCGACCCGACACCCGTTACCCCCTGAGTTGTCCGTCATCGCAGCCGATGCGGCGCTCCTTTTAATCGGCATGAAGGAGGATGTCAATGCACTAACATCTTTTATAATTGACGCGACGTGAACGTTGATGCTCTCGCAAAAACTAACCGGGAAACCCCTTAAAGGAAGGTACGAAAAGTGAAAAACATCATTATTGCACTCATGCTGTTGACCGTCCCCGCCCTGGCCGCCGCCATGTCCGGCCACGACCAGGTTCAGGTCGCCCAGGCCTACCCCAGAAACGAGGTCATCGAGAAGCGCCTGGAGACTCTGGAGACCCAGCAGGCCGAACTTTATCACACCCTGGCCGAGAAGAAATCCGCCGGTCTGGCGGAGAAGATCACCGACAAGGTCAGCCTTTCGGGTCTGATCGAGGTGGAGGCGGGCTTCGCCGATTCGGAGAGCGACCTCTCCCTGGCCACCGCCCAGCTCGGCTTCGGCATGGAGATCAGCGAGCACCTCGGCGGCGACCTGATCCTGCTCTTCGAGGAGGGGGAGGACTTTACCGTGGACGAGGCAGCTGTCAACATCTCCAACGATGCCTGGTTCAGCCGCATCGGTCTGCAGTACGTCCCCTTCGGCGTCTTCAACAGCCACTTCATCAGCGATCCGCTGACCCTGGAGCTGGGTGAAACCCAGGAGGTGGCGATCCTCGGCGGCTACGCCGGCGACCTCTTCGCCCTCTCCGCCTTCGTCTTCAACGGCGACGCCGAAAAGGCCGGCGAGGACGACCGCATCCGCGACTGGGGAGCGAGCCTGACCATCACCCCCCTGGAGGGGTTCGAGGCGGGCGCCAGCTACCTCTCCGATCTGGCCGACAGCGACGCCGGACTGCTCGGGGAGGACCCGTATGCAGATCGGATCGCCGGCTACAGCGCCTACGCCATCTACGGCTTCGGCCCGCTGGAACTCTCGGGCGAACTGCTCGGCGCCCTCGAAAAGTCCGATGACCTGGGCGGTCTCAAGCCCTTCACCTGGAATCTGGAACTGGCCTACGCAGCGGCGGAAAACGTTGAAGTGGCCGCCAAGGTCGAAGGGAGCGACGAGCTGCCCGAGGCGCCCGAAAAGCGCTACGGCGTGGCCGTGGCCTGGAGCCCCGTGGAGCACGTCACCCTGGCCGCCGAGTATCTGCGCGCCGAATTCGAAGAAGGCGACGATGACGATGTGGTCACCGCCCAGCTCGCCTTCGAATTCTGATCCACGCCGCACCGAAGAACCGATCTTGTTACGACCTCCTGCGATTTAATCAGGGCGGCCCTCCCCGGGCCGCCCGTTTTTTTTCGGACCGTTCGCGATCCTTGCTTCCCGGCCGTCCCGGCCCCGCCGACCTCGGCAAAAAACAAAAAACGATACCCCTCCTTGACAGCGCAAGAGGCCCTGCTAACGTCATTGTTCACGGCGGGTTTCTCTCACACCAACAAAGGAGTCTGACATGGCCATGAAAATGCCCAAGGTAATGGATTGCACGGTATCCGACTGCGCCTACAACGCGAAAAAAGCCTGTCACGCCATGGCGATTACCGTCGGCGAACAGCCCAGCGAACCGATCTGCGACACCTTCTTCCAGTCCGATACCCATGGCGGGGTCATGGACATGACGGCCGGGGTCGGCGCCTGCAAAACCTCCGATTGCCGGCACAACGAGAATTTCGAGTGTGCGGCCGAAAACGTCCACATCGGACTCAAGGGCAGCCAGCCGGACTGCCTGACCTTCGAACTCCGCTGATTCAGGCAATAATCCCGAGGCCGGCAAGGAATGGTCTCGGGATTTTTTTTTGAGGCCCGAGTACTGTGGCCATGCCGGAAACGATGCATGTGCATTGCCCGCCCATACAGGGGCCGGAGCGGGGGTCGATGTGGTGAAACAACCGTGGTGCGCTATAATTGACCTAGGAATCCGTCGACAGACTCCTCGTGAAACGGGACTTCGACCTAATATCAGAAAGGGGATGGACTTATGTTGAGCAAGGCAATGGTAGCGAAACTGAACGAGCAGATCGCCCTGGAAAATTACTCTTCAAATCTGTATCTGCAGATGAGTGCCTGGGCGGAAATCAAGGGGCTCGATGGCTGTGGGGCGTTTCTGCGGGCACAGGCCGCCGAGGAGCTTGATCATATGCATCGGCTCTTCAAATATGTTTATGAAACCGGCGCATTGCCGGTCATCAGCGACATCAAGGCCCCGCCCACCAAGTTCAAGTCGATCGGGGATCTGTTCCAGCAGGTCCTGGACCATGAGAAACAGATCACCGCCGAGATCAACAAGCTCATGAGCAGCGCCCTGAAAGAGAGTGACCATTCCACCGCGCACTTCCTGCAGTGGTACGTGTCCGAACAGCACGAAGAGGAACATACCATTCAGCAGGTCCTTGACAAGATCCAGAATATCGGGGAAGCAGGCAGCGGGGTCTATTTTATCGATCGGGCGATCGGCGGCATGTTACGCGACCAATGAACCGCAATGGGGACCGGTTCGGCAGATCGGTCGATGATCCGTACCCTCCAGCCCAATAAAATGGCCTCCCGCCAAGCGGGAGGCCATTTTATTGGCGGTTTCCGTACCGTTTCCAGGGAGAAGTCGCCCTGCAACGGCTGCGGGATATGTCTTGCCGCTATTTCTGTTGGCTCAGCTCAAAGGCTTTCTCGGCCTGCCTGGCGCTCTGCTCCGCGGCACTTGCCGAAGCCTTGGCCTGGTTGGCGGCCGAAACGGCCAGGTCGGCGGCTGAACTTGCCCGCGCGGCCGATGCTTCCGCTTTCTGAGCGGCCGTTTCGGCGCGTTTCGCGGCGGCTTCCGCCTGGACCGCCGAACCCTCGGCGCTGGTCGAGGCTTCAATCGCCTGGTTGAGCAGGGCCCGATCCTCCTGGGAAAGTTTCGCTGCGCAGCCTCCGAGCAGCATCAGAGCTGCCGCGGCAAAAGCCACTATCATCCAAGTGCTTTTCATGGTCGTCCTCCGTGATGAAAGTTGTCATTGATAAGGAAAGGGAATCACAATCGGTGTGATTGTCAATCCCGTGGCGAAAATATTTAAGAGGCCATCGGCAGCGGATCCTGGGGTGCCCCGGCAGGCTCCTGCTATGGCTGGAGGGTGTCGAGCAGCAGCGTGACCAGCAGCAGCAGCATGGAGAGGTTCACCAGGCCGAACAGCTTGCCGTGGTCGGCCGCGCAGGCCCCTTTGCGCAACTCGCCGCAGGTGACAAGGGTCAGAGCGCTGAGCGCGGCCAGAAAGGCGTAGCCGAGCGGTTCGCTGCGCAGCAGGCCGAACAGGGGGAACTGCAGGTAGCTGAGGACGAGGGCCAGCAGCCAGCAGTTGTTGATGTGAAACAGGCGGC
Source organism: Geopsychrobacteraceae bacterium (assembly GCA_036396915.1). GTDB lineage: Bacteria > Desulfobacterota > Desulfuromonadia > Desulfuromonadales > Geopsychrobacteraceae > BM509. The sequence continues at coordinate 7,275 of DASWJX010000327.1, forward strand.
GACGATCGAACTGCCGGAACAGGTTGGGCAGCCCGCTGCGCCGGTGATCGTTGCGGTGACGGCCGGCCAGCAGCCAGAAGTGGGGCATCTGCCAGAGGAACAGGGTTCCCGCCAGCATCATCGCCGGAAAGGCGGTCGGCTCGCCGCCGGCGGCAGACCAGCCGATCAGCGGCGGCAGGGCGCCGCAGAGGGCGCCGGGCAGAACGGCATAGGCGGTGAGCCGTTTCAGACCGGTATAGACGCCGTTGTACCAGACAATGGCCGCGCCGCCCAGCAGCAGGGGCATGCGGCCGGGCAGCAGGGCGAGCAGCAGCAGCCCGCCGGCCAGCAGCAGCAGGGCGATCGACAGCACCTGGCCGGGCTGCAGGCGTCCGGTCGGCAGCGGCCGCAGCCGGGTCCGTTCCATGCGCGCGTCGATCTTCCGTTCCTGCCACTGGTTGAGCGCCGAACAGCCCGCGGAGAGCAGCAGGATGGCGCCCGCCACCAGCAATCCGCGCAGGTCCCAGTGGCGGCCGGCAAACAGATAACCGGCCAGCCCGGAGAGCGCCACCAGCGCCGAAAGTCTGCCCCGACTCAATTGCAGCAGCAGGCTCAGCCGCTCCGGCAGCGCGGCGGTAGGCAGCGCGACGCTATGGCGTGACGAAAAGCGCATCTGGTTGACCCTACTCGTCCGCTGGTTGCAGCAGATAGTCGACGATCGCTTCAATCTCCTCTGCCGACAGATCGTCGGCCGCGGGCATGATCGGCGGAAAGCCCGAGACGATATCGGCCTTCGGCTGCAGGATGGAGCGGCGGATGTAGTCGGCGTCCGCCTCGACCTCTTCGATCGTTCCGTCGCGGTCGAGCCGGGTGGTGCGGCCGGCCAGGCCCTTGAAGCTGGGGCCGACCAGGGGGCTGCCGTCCAGACTGTGGCAGCCGGTGCAGCCCTGTTCCTTGAG
>DASWJX010000328.1:0-1569 GCA_036396915.1 Geopsychrobacteraceae bacterium
TGCCGGCCGGCACCGGGAAGTCGGGCAGGAAGTATTTGCCCATCTGCACTTCGATATTGCAGCGCCGGGCGATCTCCACGGTATTTTCCAGCGCCTCCGGCAGGTCGCTGAACAGCTCGGCCATCTCTTCCGGGGTCTTCAGGTACTGCTGATCGGAGTAGGTGCGCGGCCGCCGCGGATCGTCCAGGCTGCGGCCCTCGCCGATGCACACGCGGGTCTCGTGGGCGGCGAAATCGTCCTGCTTGAGGAAGCGCACATCGTTGGTCGCCACCAGCGGCGCGCCGACCCGGGCCGCCAGATCGACCGCCAGGTGCAGGTATTCTTCGTCGTTGACCCTGTTGGTGCGCTGCACCTCCAGGTAGAAGCGCTGTGAAAACACCTGCAGCCATTCGCGCAGCAGCGCTTCGGCTTCGGCAAGGTCGCCGTTCAGCAGGGCCTGGCCGATTTCGCCTTCCCGAGCCCCGGACAAGGCGATCAAGCCCTCGGCGGCGGCCTTGACCCAATCGCGCCGGATGATCACCTGGTCGTTGCTTTGCCCCTCGGTCCAGCCGCGCGACACCAGCTCGGTGAGATTGCGGTAGCCCTTGGGGTTCATCGCCAGCAGGGTCAGGCGCGAAAGCGGACCGTCTTCGTCGGCGCTGGCCAGCCAGATATCGGCCCCGCAGATCGGCTTGATCCCGCCGCCCATGGCCGCCTTGTAGAACTTCACCAGCGAGCACATGTTGCTCATGTCGGTGACCGCCACCGCCGGCATGCCGGCCGCAGCCACGGATTTGACCAGCGGCTTGACCCGCACCAGACCGTCGACCAGGGAGAATTCGGTGTGCAGACGCAGATGGACGAACGAAGCAGTCATGGCAGTTCCATACAAAACACAAAAACGACAAGGCGGGGATTGTACAGCCTTCGCGGCGGCAGGCTGCAAGCGCAGAGCCGCAAGCTACAGACGAGAGGTTTCGCGTCAGCGGCCGGAGCCTCAGTCGTCCAGCAGATTGCGTACAGGGGCGAAGGAGAAAGCGAGCGCGGAGTCAGGTCTTACATTTTGCACGCGGACAAACAGGGCGGCCCAGCTTGAGGCCTGATCCCCGCGACCCTATCAAATATGGGACCTGACACCGGGGGGGGGGTCAGAAATTCAATCAGAATTTAAATCTGTCCCCTTTTCTGTCCAATCAGAAATTAAATCTGTCCCCTTTTGCGCGAACCGTCAATTACCCCGACCATGGCATCAGCCGTCCCCTTGGATTACCCTGACAAACAATCCCTGCGAGGAAGCCTCCATGCAAACCGCCAAAGAACAGGTTCGGCAGTTGCTCGACACCCTGCCCGACGATGCCACGCTAAGCGATATTCGCTATACGCTGAGTGACAGCCTCTACACCCTCTATGTCCGGGAGCAGATAGAACTGGGCATGCGGGACTCCCGTGCAGGCCGGGTAATCGCCCATGCCGACGTGAAAAAGCGCTATCTGAATGGCGGCCGTTAACTGGACCGAACGGGCACTCCGAGCGCTCGACAGCATCCATGACTACATCGCCCAGGACGCCCCGCTCTAAGGATCAATGGGG
>DASWJX010000329.1:0-3983 GCA_036396915.1 Geopsychrobacteraceae bacterium
ACAAAGGGGTTATCCTACAAAATTCAAATTTTCAGCTCTCCTTTAATCTTTTCAATCACTTCACTCAACTCCTCGTCCTTTTCCATCCGCTTGGTAAAAAGACGACTGGCCTCCGTTACCGCCGACGGCCCAACGCCGAAACGCTTGCCGATCTCCCGGACCTTCTCGCCGCTGAAGCGGTGGCAAAGGTACATCCCCGCCTGTCTCGCCACTTTTTTGTTCCTGATTAGTACTATTCTTCCGCTGTAGAGATTGTCATCCCCGAAAGGGTTTGTCGGGGATCCAGTTTTCAGACACTTAGAATCTGGATTCCGGCCCAAAGCCTGCCGGAATGACAATAGCGGATGATTGATGCTAATCAGGTTAAAAGATGTGGCGGATGGCAAGGTTACCGGCGAAAAGGGCCGGAACGGTTCGCGGTGGCTGAATTTCACACCTTCATGCCCGCCATCCTGAGCCCCCGCCGGATATGGCGGGTATATCTCCACAGGGGCGGTTTCAGTCCGAGCTTGGCGCCGATTCGATGGATGGTGGGCAAAAAAGGCAGGCCGAGGGAGCCCATGTCGATGAAATTCAGGTGGCTGGCCATGGCCCGCTGCAGTTGCTGCTCGATCCAGCGGACCTCGACTTCGGGCGAGAGATAAAAGGTCGGAGCGAGCATCTCGGCCGCGGAGCGCGTCAGAACCCCCTGCCGCCGGGCCACCGACTCCAGTTCCGTTCCCGGGTAGACGCGGATGCCGATATTGAAGAAGGCGATGTCGCCGGGGCGAATCCGGGTTCGGGCAAAATCCAGCGTTTCCCGGACCGTGGCTCTGGTTTCACCGGGGCCGCCGAACAGGAAGATCCAGGCGCACGGAATCCGGTGGCGCCGCACCACGTCGGCCGTGCGCTGGACATCAGCGCTGGTGAAGCCCTTCTGCAACCCTTCCAGGACCGGATCGGCGGCACTCTCCAGGGTGATCCCCATCCCCGTGAAGCCGGCCCGCTCCATGCCGCCCAACAGCGCGTCGTCAACCTGGCGGGGGTTGACCTCCATGCACTGCAGGCGCGCCCCGGAGCCGCCCCGCGCCAGGGCGTCACAGACGTTCATGGCATGGTCGTGGGGCGCATTGAAGACGCTGTCCACAATCTCGATATCCCTAAGACCCGCGGCCGCAAACCGCGCCACCGCAGCGGCGATGCTTTCCGGGTCCTTCAAGCGGCAGGCGTTTCCTTCGATGCCGGGGTAGGTGCAATACACGCACTGGAACGGACAACCGGTCTTGGTCTGCAGCGGCACCGTTGCCAGCCGGGACCGGTAGGCCGGCAGATGCAGCCACCTGCGGTAGTCCGGCGCCGGGCAGACGGGAGAAAACCCCGCAGCCGCCGGCGCGTTGCGGCGAAAGACCCCGCCTTCGATCAGTGCAACCCCCGGCACATCGCTGCAGCTCACCCCGCTGGAAAGTCGCTCAAGCACGACCGGAAAGACCGTCTCGCCGTCCCCCACGACGGCGCAGGAGGCGGGCACCAGGCGCAACATGGCTTCGGGCATGACGCCGAGCGCGGCGCCGCCCAGGACGATCGGCGCGCCGCTCCGACCGCGGATCACCGCCACGATGCGCTGCAGTTCGCCGAGAAAAAACACCGGATGCTGCATGTCGTTATTGTCGATGTTGCGCACCGAGAGGCCGACGACGTCGGGCCGGAAGTCCGCCAGCGCCGACGCGACGGCGGCACCGGCGTCGCGGACGAACATCAGGTCAAGCAGCCGCACGCTATGACCGGCACGTTCGGCCGCTTCGGCGACCAGACAGGCGCCGATGGGCATCACCGGCATCGGCAGCGGATTGCGGTTGGTGCTGATCAGAAGGACGTTCATAAGGCATCCGTGCGGAACACCAGCACAACCCGGGCCGGCGCGGCTTCGAGCACCCGGATCGGAGCCCCGGGAAATTTACTGGCAAGGAGCTCCCGAAACTCCTCGGCAAGGAATCCCCGGCGGATCGACAGGCGCCCGTCATAAAAAGCAAAACTGCGGGGGGCGAGCAGTCCGACACAAAGGGTCGCCCCCAGGTAGGCCCAGGGCGAGCGCTTCAGGTCGTTCATGACGAAAGCGAGCCGCGTGCGGGCGATGAGGCCCTGCAGGACAATTTCGATTTCCTCCCAGCTCAAGTGGTGCAGGAAATGGTTGGAAAAGACGAAATCGTAGGGACCCAGTCGCTTCAAATCCAGCGCATCCCCCTCGACGATGCGGATCTCGGGATAATCCCGTACCGCCCGGCGCGCGACCGGGAGCATGCGCGGGTCATTGTCAAGCGCCGTAATGTTGAGCTGCAAGCTCCGCCGGCGCGCCTCCCGGGCGGCCCAGCATACGATGTCGCAGCCGCCGGAGCCGATATCCAGAAGGCTGTAGGCCCGGCCGGGGTTCTGCGCCATGACCGAAAACACATGCCGGCGCAGCAGCCGGCGACTGGCGCTGAACAGGGCATTGATCCGCCGGAACTGAGCGATGGTGCGGAGCAAACGTTGCGGATCGGCGTCGGTCCGGTCCATTTTTTCGCGGTCCGTTGTGTTTCTGTTCCGCAGGTCAGGCATGATGGAATCAATCATCGGTGCTGTCCTCGCAATAATTCAGCGGCCAGCCATTATGGCTGGTTCTCCAGTTTCAGGATCTTTTCGAAACCCGGTCGACAATGGGCAAGATTGCGAAAAGGGACGGTGTGCATGCTCAGGGACCGGACCAGAAAGCGCCGGATCGGGCTATGCAGGGCAGCCCGGATGGCACGGCTGCGGACGGCCGACCAGACCTGTCCGCCGGAGGTTCCAGCCAAGGTCATGAGCCGGGCACGCCGGATCACGCTGCGAGCGGCGTCCCGGCGTGCCCGGTTGTACAGTCCGGACGCCAGGGGCTGCGCAATGCGTCCCCGGATCAGGGAGGTTGCCAGCCAGACGGCCAGTTCGGCGTCGGCAAAACCGCTGTTCATGTTCTGGCCGCCGACGGGCGACATCAGATGCGCCGCGTCCCCGCAGAGAAAAACCCGGCCGCGGCAGAATGAGCGCGCCAGAGCGCGCCGGACCCGGAAACTGCTTTCCCACAGCGGGCCAAGCGCGCCGACATCGATGCCGGCGCGCCATGCCAGTTCGGTTTTGAAGTATGCGCCGGTATCTTCCCTGACCAAAAACGGGGTGCGCAGTACGTAGCGCCTTTTGTCATGCGGCAGGGGGAACGATTCGACCGAGCCGCGGGGGGTAAAAAAAAAGCGCGCCTGCGGCCCCCAACCGGTCGTATCGGCAAAATCCCCCATCAGAAAGGTACGGGGTTCCGACCTGCCGTCGAAGGGGATACCCGCGGCGGGCCGCACCGTGCTCTTGGCGCCGTCGCAGCCCAGCGCGCAGCTCCCGGTGAAGCGAAAGCTGCCGCCGGCGCCCCCCTGCCCGCTCAGGGTGACCCCGGCCTGGTCTTCGGCGCAGGCCGTAACCCGATGGCCGCGCAGCAAGCGGATCGCCGGAGCGGCAAGAACGGCTGCTTCCAGGAGCGCTTCGGTCCGGTTCTGGGGGAGCGACAGGACAAACGGGAAGGCGCCGCCGAGCCCGGCAAAATCGAGGCCGCCAAGCCGCCGCTTGCGGTCGTACGCCGCGGCGACCCGGACCGCAACGCCCTGCGCGACGAACTGCCCGGCCAGGCCGACGCGGCACAGGATTTCGAGGGCGCAGGGCATGATGCCGACGGCCCGGGATTGGGCGTGGCGCTGCACGGTCTGTTCGAGCAGCAAGACGCTCAGCCCCTCGCCGGCGGCCAGCAGCGCCGCGAGCATCCCTACCGGACCGGCGCCGATGACGATGATGTCTGCGTCAGCCATGCCTCTCCTCCCTATCGGCCTCCCCGTCGGCGGTTTCAGGGCTCGCCCTGGGCGGCGGCCACGGTAAACCGCACCCGCACCCGGTCCTTGACCCGCACCAGGCCGCCGGCGATCCGGAGCGGCCTGATGCCGAACTTCGACTGG
>DASWJX010000330.1:0-19685 GCA_036396915.1 Geopsychrobacteraceae bacterium
CTTGTCATAGATGCTGCCCGTGAAGTTCGGGAAGGCTCCGCGCTCGGCGGCCAGCCTGATAGACTCCTGGTGGGCATGTTCGTTGATGAACTTCATCACCTTCTCGCCAAGGGCGATGGCGTCCTGGCTGTTGTAGGGGATGCCGAGCCGGATCAGCAGGTCGGCCCAGCCCATGACGCCGAGACCGATCTTGCGGTTGGCGCGGGTCATCCTGTCGATTTCCGGCAGCGGGTACTTGTTGGCTTCGATGACGTTGTCGAGAAAACGGGTCGCCAGCCGGACCGTTTCTTCCAGCTTTTTCCAGTCGACCGCGCCGTCCCCGACCATGTTGGCCAGATTCAGGGAACCGAGGTTGCACGATTCATAGGGGAGCAGTGGTTGCTCGCCGCAGGGGTTGGTGCTTTCGATCTCGCCGATATGCGGGGTCGGATTGTCGCGATTGAGGCGATCGAGGAAGATGATGCCCGGTTCGCCGTTGCTCCAGGCCATGTCGACAATCTGGTTGAAGACCTTGGTCGCGTTGAGCTGCTTGACCGCCGTGCCGGAGCGCGGGTTGATGATGTCGTAATCCTCCCCCTTTTCAACCGCCTGCATGAAGGCCTCGGTGATGCCGACCGAGATGTTGAAGTTGGTCAGCACCGTCTGGTCACGCTTGGCCATGATGAAATCCATGATGTCGGGATGGTCGACCCGCAGGATCCCCATGTTGGCGCCGCGCCGCGTTCCGCCCTGCTTGATGGTTTCGGTGGCCGCGTCGAAGACCCGCATGAAGGAGAGGGGGCCGGAGGAGACGCCGCTGGTGGACCGGACTTCGTCGTTGGCCGGGCGGATTCTCGAAAAGGAGAACCCGGTGCCGCCGCCGCTCTTGTGGATCAGGGCGGTGTTTTTGATCGCCTCGAAGATGCTCTCCATCGAATCGTCCACCGGCAGCACGAAGCAGGCCGAGAGTTGACCGAGTTCGCGGCCGGCATTCATCAGGGTCGGTGAATTGGGCAGAAAATCGAGCTCGGTCATCATCCGGTAATAGTGCTCTTCATAGCTCGGTTTTTTTGCCCCCTTGATTTTCGGTTCGACGCTGTCGATGGTCGCCGCAACGCGCCGGAACATCTCGGCGGGGGTTTCGATGGTCGTGCCGGCACTGTCGCGTTTCAGATAACGTTTATTCAGCACGGTCCTGGCGTTCTCGGACAGGGGCAGGGTGGTCTCCAGCAGCTCTTGTGTCATGCGCTTTCTTTCCTCTCGGGACTTTAGTAATCATTTAAAGTATAACCTGAATGGTTTTTTCAGGTACAACATTTTGTTGGTAGGGAAATATAAACCACTACATATGGTGTCTGTCAAGAGGGGCCCGGCAAAAATAGTTTTTGATTAAAGTCTTGCAACCTGTAAACTTGTCCCGTATTGTTAAGGACGAAATTTTGCTGTGGAATGACCGGCGGAGATTGTTGATTTGGCGCGAGCCAGGAGGTAGGGGGAATGCAGGACTCTCAGCGTTTACGTGAAATCATCGATATTGCCCAGGTCGTTGTGTCCACCCTGGACCTCAATGAAGTCCTGCAGCGGATTCTGCGGATGACCCGGGCGCTGGTTGACGTCCCGGCCGGCAGCATTGCCCTTTACGATAAAGCCGGGCACAGCATGGAGCTGCATGCGGCCGAGGGGCTGAGCGATACCTTCAAGGCCCGAAAAACCTGGCGGATAGAACAAGGCTGCTTGACCCAGACGATTCTGGATCAAGGCGGCCTTTTTGTTGTCGAGGACACCGCCCGGGTCAGTTTTTTTACCAACCCTCTGGCGATCGAAGAGGGGATTCGCTCGGTAATCGCCGTGCCTTTGGTCATGCACGGCGAGACCGTCGGCATCCTCTATCTGGATGATTTCGTGCCCCGCAGCTTTTCGCCGGAAAAGCTTGAACTGCTGACGATTATCGCCTCCTTTGCCGCGCTGAGTATTGTCAACGCGCGGCTCCATCAGCAAACCAGGCAACTTGCGGCCACCGACGGGTTGACCGGACTGTACAACTATCGCCAGTTCAAAGCCGTTCTCAACCAGGAACTGCAGCGCGCCCAGCGTTACCGCCATCCGCTTGCGCTGATCATGCTCGATATCGACAATTTCAAAATCATCAATGACTCCTGCGGTCATCCCTTCGGTGACCGGATTCTGACCCGGATCGCCTCCACGCTGTGCGAACTCTTCCGGGGTGTTGATCTGGTCTTCCGTTACGGCGGGGAGGAATTTACCGTCCTGTTACCGGAAGCCAACCTGTCGCAGGCGGTGAGCGCCGCCGAGCGAACCAGGGCCCGGCTCGCCGAGATGGCCATTGACTGGCCCGCGGGTGAGGAACAACTGCGGGTGACGGCCAGCGCCGGGGTGGTGACCTATCCGGAAGACGGGAGCACCCCGGAAAGCCTGCTGGATGCCGTTGACGCGCTCCTCTATCAGGCCAAGCATGATGGCAAGAATTGCGTCTACTTCAACGAGTTGGCGGAGAAAAGAGCGAGTCACTGAGCGCTCGTCGCCGGCCGCCCCCATGCCCCGTCCTCTGTCGGCCGGTCCCTGTCGGGACCGGCCGATTTTTTCGTTTTTCTTCAGGGCGGATCAGGGTTTTTCCCGAACTGTTCGTAACGGACTGTTTTGAGTTGCAAAACCGGTCAGATCAGTGTTAAGTCTGGCACCATTTCAGGGACGACCGCTGCCCTGTTTCCCAGCGGCAAGACGCTGTATACTGGTACCTGGATCCGTGAGTACGCGACGGCAAATGGCACTCTTTATCCGCCGCTTGCCCACTAGACAGCGGTACCCCATGGGCAAGCGTCCCGATATTATTTGAGATCATGAGCGACCTGATATATTTAGACAACGCATCGACCAGCCATCCCAAGCCGGAAGCCGTCTATCGGGCGATGGACGAGGTGGTCCGGTTGAGCGCCAACCCCGGCCGCGGTGGCCACCGGCAGGCCCTCACTCTCGACCGGCTGGTGTTTGAAACGCGCGAGGCGGTTGCCGATCTGTTCGGCGTCTCCGATTCGAGCAGGATCGTTTTTACCGCCAATGCAACCATGGCGATCAATGTAGCGCTGTTCGGTCTGCTGACCGCGGGCGACCGGGTGGTGACCAGCAGCATGGAACACAATGCGGTGACCCGTCCGTTGCGGGTTCTGCAGGATCGGGGCGTCGAGGTTGTCAAGGTGCGGGCGGACGGCCTGGGCAGGCTCGATGGCGAAGCGGTGCGCCGTGCCTGTCTGGAAAAACCGACCCGACTGCTGCTGATCAATCACTGTTCGAACGTGACCGGAACCCTGCAACCGATTGAGGCATGGGGACGCTGGTGCCGTCAGCAGGAGATCCTGTTCATGGTTGACGGTTCACAGAGCGCCGGCAGCTTTCCCCTGCACCTGGAAGAACTTTGCATCGATCTGTTTGCCGCCCCGGGACACAAGGGATTGCTCGGCCCGCAGGGGACCGGCTTCCTTTATCTGCGGCCGGGGCTGCAGTTGACCCCGTTGCTGTACGGCGGCACCGGTGGCAATTCCGGTTCCGAACGGTCGCCGGACCAGCTTCCCGAACGTCTGGAATGCGGAACCCTGAATACGCCGGGCCTGGCCGGGCTGAAGGCGGCGCTGGCATTCATCGGGAGCGTCGGTCAGGAGCGGATCTGTGCGCGGGAACAGCACTTGTTAAGACGTCTGCTGGACGGTTTGACCGCCCGACCCGGCATCGAGGTTTACGGGCCGTGTGACGCCGAGCGGCATGGAGCGGCGGTCTCCTTTAATCTGCTTGACCGCGATCCGTCCGAAGTCGGGTTTCATCTCGATCACGATTTCGGCATCAGCGTCAGGGTCGGTTTGCACTGTGCTCCCGACGCGCACCGGACCATCGGCACCTTTCCGCGTGGAACGGTGCGGGTCAGCCCCACCTATCTGACCGGCGATGAAGATATCGACAGTCTGCTGGCGGCATTGGACGAAATACTCTCTTCTCGTGCCGGCTGAACTGTTTACGGAAGGTTTCCATGAAAATATATGTGCTTGATACCAATGTCCTGCTGCACGACCCGCAGGCGATTTTTAAATTTATGGAGAATACGGTTGTTGTTCCGCTGACCGTGGTGGAAGAGATCGATCACTTCAAAAAGGAACAGAGCGAAACCGGTCGCAACGCCCGGCAGGTCTCCCGCCTGATCGACGGTTTCCGCGCCGGCGCGAATCTGGTGGAGGGCGTGCTGCTGGAGACGGGCGGACTCTTCCAGGTTGCGATTTACCGTGAAGATGCGATGCAGTTGCTGCCGCCGGAACTGCGCGGCGAGAAGGCCGACAATCGGATTCTGGCGGTCGCCAAGGAGCTGGAGAAAACGGCTGAACATCCGGTGATTTTCATCACCAAGGATATCAACCTGCGGATCAAGGCCGATACCATCGGCCTCAACGCCGAAGATTATGAATCCGACAAGGTCTCCATCGAGGATCTCTACAGCGGCACCGCGGAGTTTTTGATCAGCGGCGCCCAGGTCGATCTGTTCTACGAACAGGGCTATCTGGAGTTGGCGGAGGAATTCACGGCCAACCAGGGCGTGACTCTGATCGACGAGGGGAATCCCTCCCATTCGGCGATCGGCCGTTACCACCGCCTCAAACAGCAGATCGTCCCCCTGCCGCGGGTTCCCAGGGATGGGGTCTGGGGCATCCATCCGCGCAATCGCGAGCAGCAGTTCGCACTGGATCTGCTGCTCAATGACGATATCCAGCTGGTCTCGCTGGTCGGCAAGGCCGGCACCGGGAAAACCTTGCTGGCCATCGCCGCCGGTCTGCTGAAGACGGCGGACGAGAGTGTCTACAGCCGTCTGCTGGTGTCCCGGCCGGTCTTTCCGATGGGACGGGATCTCGGCTTTCTGCCGGGCGATATCGAAGAAAAGCTGGCCCCCTGGATGCAGCCGATCTTTGACAACGTCGAATTGCTGCTGTCCGGCGTGGAGGAGGGCGGCAAGCGCAAGCGGGGCTACCGCGAACTGATCGATATGGGGTTGATGGAGATCGAGCCGCTCACCTACATCCGCGGGCGTTCCATTCCCAAGCAGTACCTGATCGTGGATGAGGCTCAGAACCTGACGCCGCACGAGATCAAGACGATTATCACCCGCGCCGGGGAGGGGACCAAAATCGTTCTGACCGGCGACCCCTACCAGATCGACAACCCCTACGTCGATGCTTCGAGCAACGGTCTGACCTATTCCGTGGAACGGCTCAAGGGGCAGGATATCGCCGGGCATGTGACCCTCAGCAAGGGGGAACGATCGCCGCTTGCCGAACTTGCCGCAAATCTTCTCTAGGACGCCCGATTCATACTCATGCTGTTACTGACCCTGGAAACCTCCTGTGATGAAACCGCCGCCGCCGTCGTCCGCGATGGCCGCGAGGTGTTGTCGAATGTGATTGCCTCGCAAGTGGACCTGCATGCCAAGTACGGCGGCGTGGTGCCGGAACTGGCGTCCCGTCGCCACCTGGAAACCATCAATCCGGTGCTCAACGAAGCACTGCTCGGCGCCGGGGTGAGTCTCGCCGCGCTGGACGGGATCGCCGTGACGCGCGGCCCGGGGCTGGTCGGCGCACTGCTGGTCGGGGTGTCCTTTGCCAAGGCGCTGGCCTTTGCCCGGCAGCTGCCGCTGGTCGGGGTTCATCATATTGAGGCGCATATCCTGGCCGTTCACCTGGAACGGCCGGTCGCCTTTCCATATCTGGCCCTGGCGGTGTCGGGCGGGCATACCCATCTGTTCCGCGTCGACGGCATCGGGCGCTACCGGCTGCTCGGCCGGACGGTGGACGACGCGGCCGGCGAAGCGTTTGACAAGGTGGGCAAGATGCTCGGCCTCGGTTATCCGGGAGGGCCGATCATCGACCGGCTGGCCGCGGAAGGGTGTGCCGGAGCGATCCGTTTTCCGCGGCCGATGCTGAAAAAAGAGAATCTCAATTTCAGCTTCAGCGGGATCAAGACCTCGGTCCTGAATTTTCTGCACCAGGAGCCGCGGCTGCCGCGGGGCGAACGGCTGCGCTCCGTCGCCGCCGCCTTCCAGGACGCCGTGGTCGATGTGCTGACGCAAAAGGCCTTTCGGGCCGCGCGTCAGGAAGGTCTGGAGCGGATCGTGGTGGCCGGCGGCGTCGCCTGCAACCGCGGCCTGCGCAGCCGCTTCGAGAGCCTGGCCGGTCGCGAAGGGGTCGAGGTGTTGTTCCCCTCGCCGCTGTTATGCAGCGACAATGCGGCCATGCTGGGCGTTGCCGGCGATTATTATTTATCCCGCGGCGCGCGGGCGGGGCTCGATATGAATGCGGTTTCCAGCTGGCCTCTCGAAGAGGTCGGCCGGGACTGCTGATCGGTTCAGGCGGTTCATGGATAGGCCGACAGATTCCTAAAGGGATTACCGACATGTGGCGGCGCTGGTCATTTTTTCGACAATTCAAGCTCAACCTGATCCGCTTGGTCAGGCTGCGGGCTACGCCGAACGATATCGCCAAAGGGATGGCTCTGGGCCTGTTTATCGGCATGACGCCGACCTTCGGTTTCCAGATGCTGATCGCCCTGACCCTTGCCGTGCTCCTGAAAGAGAACAAGATCGCCGCCCTGGTCGGGGTCTGGGTGACCAATCCGCTGACGGCCCCGATTATCTACGGCCTGGAGTATGAGGTAGGACGGGCGCTTTTGCGTTTGCCCCGCCCGGACATGCCTCTGCAGTTCAATTATGAAACGCTCTCAACGCTCGGCTGGCAGGTTGTCGTGCCGCTCTGCCTCGGCAGCCTGCTGTTCGGGATAGTGGCGCTGGCGGTCGGCTATGCCGTGACCTTGCGGATCATCCCGGTCGCCAAGCAGTGGCGGATTCCGCGCTGGCCCCGCCATCGATTCTAACGACAGGAACTGACTCGGTCAGTAGGGTATCAGGTGAACTATCGGACCAAAAAACGTTTCGGTCAGCACTTTTTGTGCGACCGGGCGGTCATCGCCAAGATCATCGCCGCCGCCCGCCTCGAAGCCGGGCAACGGGTCGTCGAAATCGGCCCGGGGCTGGGCGTCCTGACCGATCGCTTGCTGCCTCTGGCCGATCAGGTCCATGTCATGGAAATCGACCGGGATCTCATCGACCGGCTGCAGCAGCGACCGGAGCAGAACCTGCACGTCCATGCCGGCGACGTCCTCACGCTGGACTGGAACGGCATCCTGCGCGAGCCGCCGTACACGCTGGTGGCGAACCTTCCCTATAACATCTCCAGTCAGATCGTGTTCCGTCTGCTTGAGCATCGCACCCTGTTCCGCAGGATGGTCCTGATGTTCCAGCGCGAGGTCGGTGAACGGTTGTGCGCCGGGCCGGGGACCAGGGATTACGGCATTCTCTCGGTATTCTGCCAGCTCTGGTACGATATCCGCCCGGTGGTTCAGGTCCCGCCGCAAGCCTTCAATCCGCCGCCCAAGGTTGACTCCATCGTCCTTAGTTTCGAACCGCTGGCGGCTCCGCGGGTCGACCCCGGCGATGAACAGTTTTTCCGCAGGGTGGTGAAGGCGGCTTTTACCCAGCGCCGCAAAACCCTGCGCAACAGCCTGCAGGCCGGCGGTTTCACGGCCGCACAGATCGATCCCGCGCTCGCCAGGGCGGAGATCCTCCCGACCCGGCGTGGCGAGACGCTTTCGCTGGCCGATTTCTCCCGTTTGTGCCGGGCTCTTGCTCATGCCTGATGTCCCGATTTTTTCAGTTGCCGCGCCTTGCCATGCTCCCGGCCGGCCGTTATCATCGTAGGATGCGGACGACACCTGCCCCCTTAGCTGCGCCGGATTGCCGGTCGGTACTCTGTCCTTTCAACCTGTGAGTTCAACGGAGAACTACCCATGAAAGTTATACTGACCAATCGCGGACGCGCCATTGAGCAGCTGGAACCGGCATTGCTGAAAAAGTTCGCGCAAGAGCAGCAGGGACCGCCTGTTCAGGAGCACTTGATGGCTCTTGCGCAGATTCTGCAGGGGCAGATTTCGAGCGACATGCTCGCCGGTCTGGAAATCGATCAGGTCTATCGCTGGTTGCAGATGGCGACCGATTTTCTCGACGGCAGGACCGAGGAGGTCAAGGTCGAACTGCGCCGCATAGACGATGCCGGCCGGCATTTTCTGTTCTGCAATACCGCGGACGCCAACCATATCTTTTCTTCCATTCAGGAGTATCTGCATCGGCAGTCGCTGCAGTTCCGCACCGTCTGTCATCCGATCATCCCCCTGCGGCGTCAGGAAGGAACACTGACCGAGCTGAACGCAAAAAGCGCAGCGGCGGTCCGCGAATCCTTTGTCTGGATTCTGCTGGAGCGGTTGCCCGAGACCCTGATAACGACCCTCAAGAGAGATATATCGAATATTTTGACCGCCGCCCTGCAGATCGGTTGTGATCGTCAGGCGACCTATGAGCAGATCGACCGGCTGCGCAAGGTTGCGGGGCTTGCCCGCTATAACGATCTTTTCGACTGGATGCTGGACGATAACTTCATCCCGGTCGCCTATCGCGCTTTTTTGCTGAACGAACAGAAGCTTGAAACCAGCGTCAACGACCGGCCGGAAACCGCCCTGGGCGTGGCCGCGCTGTATGATCAGGTGTTCGGCCATGACCTGGACCCCGTCAACCTGCTCGACGTGATCCTTTCCTCACGGCTCATGCACGGCGGCGATGTCGCGCTGGAAAAGACCGAGCAACGCAGCCCGATTCACCGTTTCGAACGTCTGACCTATCTCGGTTTCCGCGAACCGCTGGCAAACGGCCGGGTTCGCGAACACGCCTTCTGGGGCTTTTACACGCAAAAGAGTATCGATGAGAACACTTTCTCGATTCCGTCCCTGCGGCAGCGCATCGAGAAGGCTCAGAAGGCGCTGGGGATCCGGAAGGAGAGTCATAATTACCGAAAAACCGTGCAGATCTTCAACACCTTCCCCAAGGTGGAACTGTTTTTGATGGGGGATGCCGAACTGCGCCGCATGCTCCGTTCCTTCATCCAGCTGCATCGGCAGGCCGGCGTCAAGGTGGTGGTGGCGCCCAGCATGTCGGAGCTGGGACTGACTCTGCTGCTGATCATGCCGAAGGAGTTTTACACGCCGGGTCATCTGCAGCGGATCGATTCCTACCTGAAGCGGCATTTCCGGGCCGACTCCGTCGAATCGCGGATCATCCATCTGTCGGTCGATTACCTCAGCCTGCATGTCAATCTGCGCTTGCGCACCCCGGAAGTCCATATCGACCTGTTGCGCCTGGAGCAGGGTCTGACCCGGCTGATTCAGCCCTGGAAACTGAAGTTCCGGCATCTGCTGGAAAAAACCTTCAATGACGCATCCGGAGAACTCTGGCAGCGTTATCACAAGGTTTTTCGTTCCGATTACCGGTCACGCACCCACCCGCGCTTTGCCGTGCGGGATATGCGGAATATCGAAAAACTGCTGCAGCAGACAACGGATGTTTTTGATATCTGGGGTCCGTTTACCGAGCAGGGGGGGCTCTATCGCCTGCAGTTCTACAGTCAGCGCGCCAGTTACCTAAACGACCTGATGCCGTTTCTGGAGAACCTCAATCTCTGCGTGATCGAAGAGGTCGACTTTACGCTGAAGGTCGACGGTCGGAGCGTCTTTATCAAGAGTTTTGCCATCCGTCAGGATTGCACCGCTTCGCTGCCCATGGAAACCCTGAAACCGCTGCTGATCGAGATGCTCGGCGCTCTGCGCGAAGGGCTGACCGAGAACGATTACCTGCAGCGGCTGTTGCCGCTGACCGGACTCGACTGGCAGGAAATAGCGATGTTTCGTGCCTATCGCAACTACTATTTTCAGTTGGGCAGCCCTTTCACCAAGCGCCGGGCGGCTTTTGCCCTGATCAACAATCATCAGGTCGCCCTGCTGCTGTTCCGCTATTTTGAGGGGCGTTTTCTGAACAAGCCGGAATGGGCCGATCCCCTGCAGCGCGAAAGCCTGGTGCTGTCACCGATCCGGCAGCAGCTGCTCAGCGCTCTGGAGCAGGTCAGCGACAGCAATGAAGATCAGATCTTGCGGACCCTGTTCAACCTGATCGATTCGACGGTGCGCAGCAATTTCTTCGTGCGCCGCGGTCGCCCCGACTTTTTCTTCTCGTTCAAGATCGGTTCGCTCGGCGTCATCGACATGCCTTCGCCCCGGCCCCTTTATGAAGTCTATGTTCACTCGGTGGCCATGGAGGGGATCCATCTGCGCGGCGGCAAGGTCGCTAGAGGCGGAATCCGCTGGTCCGACCGGCCCGACGATTTCCGCACCGAGGTGCTCGGGCTGATGAAAACCCAGATGACCAAAAACGCGGTCATCGTTCCGGTCGGGTCGAAGGGGGGCTTTATCGTCAAAACCCCGTTCAGCGATCGGGAAGAGGGCGCGGTCCTGGCCAGCGCGGCCTACCAGACCCTGATGCGCGGCCTGCTCGACCTGACCGACAACCGTACCCCGGAGGGGATCCAGCGTCCGGCGGGGATCATCGCCTACGACGATGAGGACCCCTATCTGGTGGTCGCCGCCGACAAGGGGACGGCCCATCTGTCCGACACCGCCAACGCGATCAGCGACGAGTACGGTTTCTGGCTCGGCGACGCCTTTGCCAGCGGCGGCTCGCACGGTTACGACCACAAGAAGCTGGGAATCACCGCCCGCGGGGCCTGGGTCAGTGTCATGCGGCATTTCCGGGAGCTGGGACACGATACCCGCAGCGAACCGTTCAGCGTGATCGGCATCGGCGATATGAGCGGCGACGTCTTCGGCAACGGCATGCTTTTGTCCCGGCAGATCAAACTGCTGGCAGCGTTCGATCACCGGCATATCTTTCTCGATCCGGACCCCGATCCGCAGCGCAGCTTTGTCGAACGCGAACGGCTCTTCAAGCTGCCCCGTTCATCCTGGGAAGACTACAATGTCGAACTGATCTCCGAAGGGGGCGGCGTCTACTCCCGGCAGTCCAAGGAAATCCCCCTCTCGCCCCAGGTTCGCCGCTGGCTGGGGGTCCGTCAGTCCTCGCTGGATGTGGCCGGTCTGATCCGACTGCTGCTGGCCGCCGAGGCCGACCTGTTCTGGAACGGCGGGATCGGGACCTATGTCAGGGCCAGCTTCGAAAGCGACGAGGAGGCCGGCGACCGCGCCAACGATGCGGTGCGGATCGATGCGACCCAGTTGCGGGTTCGGGTGATCGGCGAGGGGGGCAATCTCGGCCTGACCCAGCAGGCGCGGATTGAATATGCCCAGCTGGGCGGGTGCATCAACACCGACGCGGTGGACAATTCGGCCGGCGTCGACAGCTCCGACCATGAGGTCAATCTCAAGATCATGCTGCAGGTGCTGCGCCAGCAAGGGGAGCTTGCCGACCTGAAGGAGGGGTACCGGCTGCTCGACGAGATGGAGGAGACGGTCTGTGCCGATGTTTTGGACAACAACTACGGCCAGACGCTGGCCCTCTCTCTCGATACGCTGCGCTGCGCGGCCGATGTCGAACCGTTCCTCGATCTGATGGACCGTCTCGGGCGGGCCGGCATGCTTGATCGGCGGGACGAGTTCCTGCCGGCCCGCAAGGTCGTGGCGACGCGCCAGCCGAATCGCCTGTTGCGCCCCGAGTTGTCGGTACTGCTCGCCTACAGCAAGATGTTCTTCTATCGCGCCCTGCTCGAAAGCGATCTGCCCGCTTCGGCCGCGGCCGCGCATCTGCTGCACGATTATTTCCCGGAGCAGATGAACGAACGCTATGGCGCTTATCTCCAGCAGCACCCCCTGGCGAAAGAGATCACGGCGACGATGATCACCAACCGGATTGTCGATCTTGCCGGCAGCACCTTCTGGCTGACGCTGTCACGACAGACCGGCAGCGAACCGGCCGAGGTGGCCCGCGCCTATCTGGTTTTCGACAAATTGCTCAACGGCCCGGCCCTGCGCCGGGCGGTCTTCGCCCTCGACAACTGCATGCCGAGTCAGCGCCAGTACCAGCTGCTGCTGAAGCTGGAGGGGCTGCTCGGCGCCTTCTGTCGCTTCGCCCTCGACCAACGGATGGCGCTGCCCGAGGAGCCGGCCGAGCTCGCGGACTATGCCGAACAGCTGGAGCGCTATGCGCAGCTGATACCCGATGTGCTGTCCAAAAAGCAGCGGCAGGACTGTCGGAAGTTCGCCGAACAGTTACAGGCTGAAGGGCTGGATGAAGAGCTGGCCCGGCGCTTTGCCATGCTCGACCATCTGAACGGATTTCTTCCGCTGGCCGGTCTGGTGCGCGGCACCGAGTACGGTCTGGACCAGATGCTGCGCCTCGACCGCTTCGTCGCGGATACGCTGCAGACCGCTCAGTTACTGGCCTGCCTCGAGTCGGTTCCGGTTCGCGACAGCTGGGACCGCCGGGCGCGTGAATCGCTGATCGGCAGTTCGCGGAAAGTTCTGCTGCGGCTGATTCAGGCGGTGGCGGCGGAAAACCTGCAGACCCCGGAGCAGTATTTCCGCGGCAGACGTCAGGGCTTTCGGGCATTTGCCGACCTGCGGGATCGGTTGTTGAGTGAACCTCCGGCCAATTTTCACCCCTATACGGTTATCCTGGCGGCGCTGGAAGCGCTGTTGCAGGAGCGTTGACTTTATTTCAAGAAGGAGCAAACCATGGAAAAACGCCTGCTCGGGCCCTGCGTCACTTTTTTCCCCCAGCCGACAACCCTGGTCGGGTCCCTGGACGCGGACGATCAGCTCAATCTGATGACCGCGTCGTGGGCCGGTGTGGTCAGCAAGACCCCGCCGACCATGGCGCTCGCGCTGAACAAGGGGCGCAAGACCTATGCAAACATCCTGGAGCGCGGCGAATTCGTGGTCAACATGGTTCCGGCAACGCTGGCCGTGGAGGCCGACTTCTGCGGCATCCGTTCCGGTTATCATGAAGACAAGGCGGCCGCCTGCGGCTTCCATTTCCAGCCCGCGGAACAGCTGGCCGTGCCGCTGCTGGTCGAATCGCCGCTCAACCTCGAGTGCCGGCTGGTAAAGGAAATAGAGATCGGCGACTACCGGCTGCTGCTCGGAGAAATTCTCCAGGTCCACGCCGTCGCATCCGCCTTCAACGACGACGGCAGCATCGATACGGCCAGTTTCGATCCCCTGGTCTACCTCGGCGGCATCCGTCAATACTGGAACCTGGGGGAAAAACAGGCGGACGCCTACCGGGACGGCCAGCGTCTGGCGCAAGCGCAAGCGGACTGATGATTCCGCATCCGCCGCCGCACAAACGGTGTAGACAGCCGGATGGGCTTATGGTATACGGTAAAACGCTTTTCTAGCCTCTTGAAAAGCCGTCAGAGCGCCGAGCGAGGCTGATGGCCCGGGACTCGTACCGGAGCCGCACATCGCCTTTTGCCGGCGCAGCAACACCAACCGCCTGGATCCACGGACCGGGACGGAGGCCTGATTGATCCTGCCAGGGGCATGCTTGACTGCTCCCTGTTCATGTATGCCTTCCGTCGGTCGCGGTGGGCATTTTTTACGACAGGGATGGGAAAGAGCCTTGAATAAACAGAAAACCGTTCGCGATATCGGTCAGATGAAGCAGCAGCGGGACAAGATCAGCGTCCTGACCGCCTACGATTACCCCTTTGCCCGCCTGATCAGCGAGGCCGGGATCGATATGATTCTGGTCGGCGACTCGGTCGGTTCGGTGTTTTCCGGTTATGACAATACCTTGCCGGTGACCATGGACGAGATGATCTATCACACCCGCGCCGTGGTGCGCGGCGCCGGTCAGACCCTGGTGGTCGCCGATATGCCGTTCATGTCCTATCAGACCGATCTGCGCGACGCCCGCCATAATGCCGGCCGCCTGATCAAGGAAGGCGGCGCCCAGGCGGTCAAGCTGGAAGGGGGCGAAAACATGGCCGAAACGATCCGGACCATTGTCGACATCGACATTCCGGTGATCGGGCATGTCGGCTTGACCCCCCAGTCGATTCACCGCATGGGCGGTTTCCGGGTTCAGGGACGGCAGGACGAACAGGCGCGGCGGATTCTGGCCGACGCCCGCGCGGTGGAAGAGGCCGGCGCCTTTGCCCTGGTGCTGGAGGGGATCCCGCGCAGTCTGGCCAGGCAGATTACCGAAGCGCTGTCGATTCCGACCATCGGCATCGGCGCCGGCGTCGACTGTGACGGACAGGTCCTGGTGATCCACGACATTCTCGGACTGTGCGACAAGTATTCACCGAAATTCATCAAGCGTTATGCCGATGTCTCAACCACCATCAGCGCCGGTATCGAAGACTACATCCGCGAAGTCAAATCCGGAGCGTTTCCGACCGAAGCCCATTCCTTCAAATAGGGAGTAACTGGTGACGGGTAACGAGTAACGAGTAAATTGCAAGACTTCCTTTACCTGTCACTTGTCACCTGTCACTCGTCACCGTACTTTTATGGATATCATCACATCTGTCAGTGACATGCAGCGGCGCTGCCTGAACGAGCGGCAGGCCGGGAAAAGTGTGGCTTTCGTGCCGACCATGGGTTTTCTGCACCAGGGGCATCTGTCGCTGCTGGAAGAAGGCCGCCGGCGGGGCGATCTGCTGGTGTTGTCGATCTTCGTCAATCCGACCCAGTTCGGCCAGGGGGAGGACTTCGAGCAGTACCCGCGCAACCTGGAGCAGGACCGTGCACTGGCCGAGCAGGCCGCTGTCGATATCCTTTTCGCGCCGGATGCGCAACAGATGTATCCGCCCGGATACGCCAGCTTCGTCGCTGTCGAGCGGCTCAGCGAGCCGCTGTGCGGCGCCAGTCGTCCCGGACATTTCCGCGGGGTCTGCACCGTGGTCAACAAGCTGTTCAATATCGTCCAGCCCCGGGTTGCGCTGTTCGGCTGCAAGGATTTCCAGCAGCTGGCGGTGATCCGGCGGATGGTCCTTGATCTGAACCTGCCGGTGGAGGTTGTCGGCATGCCGATCGTGCGCGAGTCCGACGGCCTGGCGCTGAGCTCCCGCAATGTCTATCTGACGCCGGAACAGCGCCGGCAGGGGCTGGTCCTCTCCGCGGTGTTGCGCCAGACTGCCGAGCGGGCCAGGGGCGGGGAGCGCGATGCGCGGACGCTGCTCGCCGCCGCCCGCCGGCGGATCGAAGCCCTGTCCGAGGCGCGCATCGACTATATCCAGATCTGTCATCAGTCGACCCTGGAGGAGGTCGAGAGCGTCGATGAAGACGCGGTGATGCTGCTGGCGGTGTATTTCGGTCAGACCCGTCTGATCGACAACAGCACCCTGCTCCGGTGATCTGACCATGCCTCGCAGCGGAGACATCGCACGGGCCAATCTGGAGAATCTCTACCGGATTTTCACCGTTCCGGAAGCGCCGGATTCCACCCTGGGCCAGATCGACCAGGCCATCTCGGACAATCTCGCCGGCTTCCTGCAGGAGCACATTGTCGCTCTCGAGCATGAACTGGAAGAGATCGAGCAGGACTTCGCCTGTTCCAGGGTGCCGGAAGAGCCGACCTTCGTCTCCGATTATACGGAATTCCTCAAGGAAAAGCTGGTGGCCCAATCGGTCCATACCGCTTCGCCCGGTTTTGTCGGGCACATGACCTCGGCGATCCCCTATTTCATGCTGCCGCTCTCCAGGATCATGATCGCCCTGAACCAGAACCTGGTCAAGGTCGAGACCTCCAAGGCCTTTACCCCGCTGGAACGCCAGGTGCTGGCGATGCTGCACCGGCTGGTCTATGCCGAAAACGATGCGTTTTACCAGCGCTGGATTCATGACAGTCGCTACGCCCTGGGGGCGTTTTGCTCCGGGGGGACGGTGGCCAACATCACCGCACTCTGGGCCGCCAGAAACCGTTTGTGCGGTCCCACCGACACCTTTAAAGGGATCGCTCAGGAAGGTCTGCTCAAGTCCCTGAAACATCTGGATTGTCAGGGCCTCGCCGTGCTGGTGTCGCGGCGCGGTCACTACTCGCTGGGCAAGGCCGCCGATCTGCTCGGCATCGGCCGGGAGAATCTTGTCGCGGTGGAGACCGACCGGCACAATCGCATCGATCTGCAGCGGCTGCGCGAACATTGCCGACGACTGCGCGGTGAAGGGATTCTGCCCCTGGGCCTGATCGGCATCGCCGGGACCACCGAAACCGGCAATGTCGATCCGCTGGAGGCGCTGGCGGACTTTGCCGCCGAGCAGCACTGTCATTTTCATGTCGATGCCGCCTGGGGCGGACCGACGCTGTTTTCCGAGACCCACCGCGGCCTGCTCAAGGGGATCGAGCGCGCCGATTCCGTGACCCTCGATGCCCACAAGCAGCTCTACGCGCCGATGGGAGCAGGGATGGTGGTGTTTCGCGACCCGGCCGCGCTCTCTAGCATCGAGCATCATGCGGCCTATATCATCCGCGAGGGCTCCAAGGATCTGGGCAGCCACACCCTGGAAGGTTCGCGCCCCGGCATGGCGATGCTGGTTCATGCCGGCCTGTCGATCATCGGCCGCAAAGGTTATGAACTGCTGATGGATCTGGGGATCAGGCGCGCCCGCCATTTCGCCGCCATGATCGCCGCCCACCCCGATTTCGAGCTGATCACGGAACCGGAACTGAATATCCTGACCTACCGCTACAATCCAGGCTGGCTGCAGGCCGCCCTCGGTCGGGCCACGGCCGAGCAGACCGACCGCATCAACGCGCGCCTCGACCAGGTGACCCGGATTGTCCAGAAGCGACAGCGCGAAGCCGGGAAAACCTTTGTCTCCCGGACCCGGATCCGCCAGGCCGGTTATGGCGAGGAGCCGATCACCGTATTCCGGGTGGTGCTGGCCAATCCGCTGACCAGCGACGAGATTCTGGAAGAGGTCCTCAAGGAGCAGTGCGCCATCATCACCGAGGGGCACATCCCCGACTTGCTCGATGAGTTGCGCGATCTGATCGACAGCTGAAAAGGATTTTACCCGGTGGCCTGCATCTACACCGCAAAATATCTGATTTCCGGCGACGGACCGCCGCTGGTCGGCGGCGCGTTGCGCGATGCGGCGGGACGGATCGCCGAGGTCGGGCCGCTGGCCGAAGTGCGCCGCGGCAACGAGCAGCTGCGGGTGGTCGATTTCGGCGAGGCGATCCTGCTGCCGCCGCTGGTCAATGCGCATACCCATCTGGAGCTGACCGATTTTCCCCGCTGGGCGGGGCGCGGCGAAGAGCGTCGCGAGCCGGCCGATTTCGTCGACTGGATGCTGCAGGTGATCCGGGTCAAACATGCCGTGCCGCGGGAGAATTATCTGCCCTCATTATGCCGCGGCATCGAACTCTCGCTGGCGGCCGGCACCGGCGCCGTCGGCGACATCGTATCGCAACTGGCGGCCCGCAAGGCGTACCGGGGCAGCCCGTTGCGCGGCCGGATTTATCTGGAAACCCTCGGGCTGGACCCGGCCTTTACCCGCAACGCGCTGCAGGCCATCGAGGCGGTACTCGACCAGCAGACCGTCGGCACGATGCAGCTCGGCCTGGCGCCGCATTCCCCCTATACGCTCAGCGGCGAGTATCTGGAGCTGCTGTACCGCAAATGCCGCGAGCAAGCGCTTTTCTGTACCACGCACGTCGCGGAATCGAAGGACGAAGTCGACTTTCTGCAACGGCACGGCGGCGCCATCGGCACCAAGCTTTACCCCTTCGTCGGCTGGCAGGACAGGCTCGGCGCGGCTCCCGGTCTGCGGCCGATCGACTACCTGCAGGAGCAGGGCGGCCTGCAGCCGCACAACCTGCTGGTGCACGCCGTCCAGCTGAGCCGGGGTGAAATCGACAAGGTCGCCGCCGCAGGCTGCCCGGTGGTGCTCTGCCCCCGCTCCAATGCCCGGCTCGATGTCGGGACCGCGCCGCTGCGGGAACTGCTGGCGGCGGGCGTCACCCTGGCGCTCGGCACCGACAGTCTGGCCAGTTGCGACAGCCTGTCGGTCTGGGACGAGCTGGCGTTTGCCGCAACCCGCTTTGCCGGACAGGTCGATGCGCCGACCTTGCTGCGCATGGCCACCGCGGGGGGCGCCGAGGCGTTGGGGTTGGGCAAGGAACTGGGCCTGCTGCGGCGCGGATACCGCAGCAGTTTCCAGGTGCTGCGGCCGAAACGTCTGCCGAACCGCTCGGAACTTTCCGATTATCTGACCTCGGCGGGGCGCAGCGAAGAGGTGGAACAACTCTGCCTGGACGGTTCTCCGGTCTTGCCAGAGGCGATGTAATCCTTCATAATCATAAAAAAAACAGAGAGTCACAAGAGGGACAGCATGCTGGAAGAATACGGAACCATAGTCGAGTTGAAGGGGAAACAGGTGGCGGTGGTCCTCTGCCGGCGGCACAACGCCTGTAAACACTGCGCCTCGGCAGGCTCATGCCAGGTCGGCGACGACGGCCGGTCGATGCTGGTCGAAGCCTTCAACGCCATCGGCGCCGAGGTCAGCGACCGGGTCAAGGTCGTCACCTCGACCAAGCATTTTCTCCAGTCGTCGTTCATGCTTTATATCGTGCCGATCATCGGCCTGCTGATCGGAGCGATCGCGGGACAGACGATCGGCGAAAGATTTCCGCTCGGCATCGAGCCGGTCCTGCTGTCGGCCCTGTTGGGCGTGGCTTTTCTGGCCGGAACCTTTCTCTGCATCCGAGTCGGAACCCGCGCCCTGAGCAAGGAACTTTTCATGCCCCGCATAACCGAAATTCAACCTCAGCCCGACGTCCAGGCGGAAGAACTGCTGCATGGGCATTAAAATCATCGCCACCAACAAAAAGGCCTATCACGATTACTTCATCACCGACACCTACGAAGCCGGTCTGGTCCTGCAGGGGACCGAGGTCAAGTCGCTGCGGCTCGGCAAGGTCAACCTGAAGGAAGCCTTTTGCCGGATCGTCAAGGGTGAAGTATTCATCAACAACATGAACATCAGCCCCTACGAGCAGGGCAATCGGGAAAATCACGATCCGACCCGGCTGCGCAAACTGCTGCTGCATCATACCGAGATCGACAAGCTGATCCGCATGACCGAACAGAAAGGCTGTTCGCTGATCCCGACCAAGATCTACTTCAAGAACAGTCTGGTCAAGCTTGAAATCGGCGTCGGCAAGGGCAAGAAACTGCACGACAAACGGGAGACCCTGAAGCAGAAAGAGGCCGGCCGCGAGATGGCCAAAGCGATCAAGGCTTCCTATCGTTAGCGGTGCGGGAAGCTTGGCAAATCGGCCGGGTTGTGCGATACTAGGAACGTAAGAAGCAATCTTTTGACAACTGAAGAGCACACAAGAATGGGGGTGCCAAGGTTTCGACGGGGATTGGAAGCGAAGGTGGCATGCCGGAGTGGGCAGGCTCCGTTAAAAAGCCCAACTCATACAAACGCCGATACTGACGTTCGTTACGCACTAGCAGCTTAATGTTGCTACGTCCCGCTCATCATCGCCCGTGTGGCGTGTGGGACGTTAATTGCAGCGGGATAGTTTCAGGGACTGTCTGCGGCCCTGAGGCGAAACTTAGCAGACTCGCCCTTTGAAGATCCTGTCTGTGGGAGCTTTCTGGGGTTAATTAAAATACAGACTACGCATGTAGAAGCCTTACGTGAAAGATTTTCGGACGCGGGTTCGATTCCCGCCACCTCCACCATTTTGTTTTTAAAATTCAGGTACTTAGGTTTTTTCTTTCCTGAAACTTTCCTACGAAACGGCCACC